>JAJDUQ010000233.1 GCA_022826505.1 Gammaproteobacteria bacterium | reverse complement strand
TGTGGTGCAACACATATAGACAATATTATGGCACTACATCAGCCATCTCGACCAAGAATCAATCGGTTATATGCCAAAATCAGCGAATTTCGGGCTGATCCGACCCATCGCGACCCACAATTGGGTAAAGATGGGCTAGCGGGAGTTGCTGGCCGGCCCTGCATTCCAACCGCCGCACACATTGTCGAGTTCACGATCTCCCGTGCCGGGTGGGGGGCAGCGCCGCAACGCGATACGCCCGGTCGTGCATCTTCGACTGGCGGCTTCCATCGACCGCCGACTCCTTCAATGTGCCGGTTCGCGAAGATTTCGACCGGACCCGGGGCTGGCAACCACTTGCGAGGCCCCGACTCACGACAGTTCTCGGGCCAGCGCGGCCGGGGTTCGTAGCAGCCTTCCAGCAATCAGCCTCGTGGATGGTGTCTCGCGTGAATGACCTTGAGCCGCTCGCGGGCAATATGGGTATAGATCTGGGTAGTGGAAATGTCGCGGTGCCCGAGCAACATCTGGACAACGCGAAGATCCGCTCCATGATCGAGCAGATGGGTCGCGAATGCATGTCGCAACGTATGTGGAGAGACGTCTCGCGTAATTCCCGCTCGCGCTGCGTAACGCTTGACGAGATGCCAGAACGCCTGACGGGTCATCGCGCGCCCCCGAGCGGTGGGAAACAGCGCGGAGCCATGTTTCGCCCCGAGAATCTCGGTGCGACTGCTCTCGTGCATTCGTTCCAGCCAGGCAACGGCCGGTTCGCCGAGGGGGACGAGTCGTTCCTTGCCGCCCTTGCCGATGACCCGCACAACTCCCTGCAGCAGGTTCACCTGTTCCGAGCGCAAGCCAACCAGCTCCGACACCCTCAGCCCCGTCGCGTAGAGGACTTCCAGCATCGCCCGGTCCCGAATCCCGATTGCCGTCTCGATGTCAGGTGCGGCGAGGAGGCGCTCGACCTCTTGCTCCGTCAGAACACCGGGCAACGGACGCCCGAGTCGCGGCGCATCGATTCGGTCGCATGGATTGCTGGAAATTCTCCCTTCCCGTTCCAGGTGCTGGTAAAAGCGGCGTAGGGCCGACAACCGCCGGGCGATGGTTCGCGGAGGCCAGTGCGCGTGCTCGTTCAGAAAGTCGAGGACATCGAGCCGGCGCGCTTCTTCGATTCCGACCCCCCGGCCGGCAATCCAGCGCGAAAATCCTGAAAGATCACTGCGATACGCGGAGAGCGTTGCGGCGGCGAGGCCGCGCTCCATCCAACTCGAGTCGATGAACTCCTCGATGCTTCCGGCATCGACCGCATTCACCGGCACCGAGGCCCCGGGCAATCTCTTCACCGAGACATCCCGAGCGTGTGAACGGCGTTTCGCTGCCGATGCATCACGGAGACGCCCGACGCAACGCCGTTCACCACGTGGCAGTGCCCATCGACATGTCGCTGCGCCGGCTGAACCCACACACCGGGGACGGCGCGACGATGCTCCAAGAAGTTCCGGGATTCAGATCTTCTCCCGAATCCTTGCAGCGTTTCCGGATCGGCCACGCAGATAGTAGAGCTTCGCACGGCGCACTGCTCCCCGACGCTTGACCTTCACGTCCTCGATCTGCGGGCTGTGTGCCTGAAACACACGTTCGACACCCTCGCCGTGAGAGATTTTTCTCACCGTGAACGAGGAGTTCAGGCCCCGATTGCGCTTCGCGATGACGACTCCCTCGAACGACTGCAGGCGCTCGCGGGTCCCTTCCTTGACCTTGACCCGGACGACGATGATGTCACCCACCGAGAACTGCGGCCCGATGTCTCGAAGCTGCTCCGCCTCGATCTCGCTGATGATACGGCTCATCTCATTTGCTCCTTTCTCCGATCACCGCCGGATCGCCGGCCGGCGCCGCACGTTCGTTCACATATTCGCCCAGCAGCATCTGCTCCTCCGAGTCGAGCTTGCGGCTGCGAAGCAGATCGGGCCGCCGTTCCCAGGTGCGGCCCAGAGACTGCTTCATCCGCCAGCGTCGAATCGCGCCGTGATCTCCGGAGAGCAACACCTCCGGCACCTTTTGGTCCGCCACCGACTCCGGGCGGGTGAAGTGTGGCCAGTCGAGCAACCCGTTCGAGAACGAATCCGCATTGGCGGATGCTTGATGCCCCAGTGCCCCCGGAATCAGTCGAGCCATCGCGTCAATGACGACCATCGCAGCAAGCTCTCCACCGCTCAGAACGTAGTCGCCCACCGATATCTCCTCGTCCACCTCCGTCTCGAGCAACCGCTCGTCGACTCCTTCATAGCGACCGCAGAGCATCACCAGGGACGGCCCCTGTACGAAGCGACGAATGTCCTCCTGATCGATCCTCCGTCCCTGCGGCGAGAGATGAATCGTGTGACTCTCGCCAACCACCGCATCACGCGCCGCCGTCATCGCCGCCCCCACCGGCTCGTACATCATCACCATGCCGGGCCCGCCGCCATACGGACGGTCATCGACGCGCCGATGACGATCGCGGGTATAGTCCCGCGGATTCCAGCATCCGATGTCGAGCAGCCCGCGCTGCACCGCCCTCGCAGTCACGCCGTACCGGACGACGGCCATGACCATCTCCGGAAAGATGGTCACTACCGCGATTCTCGTTGCCATCCCTCAATCGTCCGGATGCCAATCGACGACGATTGATTTCCGCGCGACATCGACCGATTGCACCACAGTCCCCGGAAGGAACGGGATCAGCCGCTCGACGCTTCCCTGGACCACCATCACGTCATTGGCACCGGTCTCCATCATTCGCGCGATCTCGCCCAAATGAACGCCCTCCGTGGTGGAGACGCGCAACCCGACGAGGTCGGTCCAGTAAAGCTCGTCGTCCCCTGCGTCCGGAAGCTGCGAGCGTGCGACTGAAATTGCACATCCCCGGAACCCGCTCGCTTCATCGCGGTCGTGACAGCCGTTCAGCCGCACCATCACGCCTTGTCCCTGCACTCGTGATTCGGCAACGCCAATCGGACACCATTGTCCATCGCGGGCGACCAGCCATGGCGAATAACCGAGAATGTTTCCGGGCGGTTGCGTACTCGACCGAATCCTGACCCAGCCGCGCGTGCCGTACGGCCCGGTGATATGACCGAGGACGATACGCCGATTCTCTCCCGCCGCCATCCGTTGTCGCCGCGGAGGACCGTCGCGTGGGGCGCCGACTACTGGTACGACTAAAGCGAACGAAGCAGCTTGGTTACCGCACCGCTCGGTTGAGCACCACAAGACTTCCAGTGCTCGACGCGTGCGGCGTCGATTCGGATCCGTTCTTCGCTCTCCGTCGCAATCGGATTGAAGAATCCAAGACGTTCGATGAACCGCCCTCCCCGTGGGCTGCGGCTGTCCGCCACGACCACGTGATAGAACGGCCTGCGCTTCGCGCCCGCTCGGGCGAGTCGAATCTTGACCATGACCTGAAATGCTTCCTGTCGCGTCGCCTCGTCAAGGCAACCGTTGAACCCTGAATGCAAGCGGCGGAGTCTAGCCCGCATTTCCCACCAAGTCACGGCTGCGGATGCGGTTGGGTGCACGTCAGATTTTTGGGATTGTGAAAAGTAGGCTGGGATATGGCAGGATTCTGTCTGCATACAATACAGGCAGGCAGGAGAGAACGTCATGCCCACCCCCGATGAGCACCAAGCGTTGAGCCGGCGCCGAGACGA
>JAJDUQ010000112.1 GCA_022826505.1 Gammaproteobacteria bacterium | reverse complement strand
TCGTCTCGGCGCCGGCTCAACGCTTGGTGCTCATCGGGGGTGGGCATGACGTTCTCTCCTGCCTGCCTGTATTGTATGCAGACAGAATCCTGCCATATCCCAGCCTACTTTTCACAATCCCAAAAATCTGACGTGCACCCTCACGGAATGGGAAAGGGGGAGAGCAGCGCCATGACGCGGGTTGACGACACGCTTCTGGAACGGATGGTGCAGGTCATCGTCGATGAGGTGGACCCCGAGCAGGTGATCCTGTTCGGCTCCCGCGCTCGCGGCGACGCGGCAGCCGGCTCCGACGTGGATCTGATCGTCGTCGAGTCCACACCATTCGGTGAGGGCCGGAACCGCGGTGTCGAAGAGACTCGCCTGTGGCGCGCTCTCGCGAGATTCCACGTCCCGAAGGACATTCTGATCTACAGTCGAGACGAGGTCGACTACTGGCGCGACTCTCTCAACCACGTGCTTGCGCGCGCGCTGCGGGAAGGCAGGGTGCTCTATGAGCGACCCTAAGCAGGCCCGTGTCCTCCTGGAAGCGGCGGAGCGGGACGTCTCGGCGCTTCGCGGCATGGGCGATGCGACCGTGTTCGCCGACGAGGTTTTCGGCTTTCACGTACAACAGGCGGCCGAAAAACTGTTCAAGGCTTGGCTTGCTTCCTTGGGCGAAACCTACCCGCTGTCGCACGATCTGGCGGTGCTGTTGGACCTGTTGAACGCGTGCGGGATGGATGTCGCCCGGTTCGACGAGCTCGTGGACTACACCCGCTATGCCGTTCGCTTGCGCTATGAGGCTGCCGATCCCGGCGCGAACCCCCTCGAACGGGAGACCGCCGTGCGGCGCGTGGAGGCGTTGCTGGAGGAAGTTCGACAGCGGCTGACAAGCGAGGGAGGAGGCTGACGATGGTGGATTTGAACGTCAAGGTCCTCGCGCTCGAAAAGCTCTTGGACTATACGGCCAGCGGCATCGGTGCAGTGGCGGGAGCGATGCTGGCCCCGTGGAAGGCACGCAGGGAGGCGAAGGCCAAGCTCATCGAGTCGAAAGCGGAAGCCGACAGCTTGAAGCTGATTGCCGACGCCCAGGCCGAGGCGCGGCATACCCTCGTCGAAACGGACGAGACGGGACGTGGACTGATCGAAATCGGCCCGGACGGCATCAAGCAGCGGATCGAGTTCCAGGAACGGAAACGGCAGGCGAACATCGCTTCCGTGGTCCGGGATGCTGCCGCCGAGCTTGGCGACAAGGAGGTTCCTGACCGCGAACCCGATCACGACTGGACGGCGCGGTTTTTCAACGGCGTTCAGGACGTCTCGTCGGAGGATATGCGGAAGCTCTGGGCGAAGGTCCTTTCGGGAGAAGTCGAGGAGCCGGGACGGACGTCGTTGCGAACGCTGGACATCCTGAAGAACCTGACGAAGGAGGATGCCCGAAATTTCCGGGACATATGCAATTTCGTCATCCACGATTTCGTATTTTATCCTGATGAATTTCAAACGGGACATCCAAATTTATCATATAGCAAAATGATATTTCTTCAAGAAACCGGACTTGTCTATCACTCTTCCTTTCTTTCCAACACTATACATTTCAATAAGCGGGACTATTCCAGACGGTTCATGTATCAACATTGGATTCTGAAAATCTCATCTAAGGACAATCAGAAGAAAATCGAGGTCCCTGTAGACCTTCTCACTGGTCCCGGAAGGGAGCTCTGCCGGATTGTCGAGTGCACTGTTCGCATGGACTATCTTCAAATTTTTGCCAAATTTCTACAAGAGAAAAAATGTGAGATATCCTACGCTCCGATCATCGAGAGATTTCCGGACGGGAGAGTCACGCACTCCGTTCCTTTCGTTTCCATCGAACCGGATCCCGAACAACTGGACGGGGCCGCGCCATGATTCCCAACGACAAGCGCCTGATCGAGGTCGCGTTTCCACTGGAGCAGGTGTCGCTCGACTCTGTCCATGAGAAAAACGTGCGGCACGGGCACATCTCGACGCTGCATATCTGGCCAGCCAGGAGGCCGCTGGCGGCGTGCCGGGCAGCGCTAATCGCGGCGCTGCTGCCGGATCCCGGTGATCCCGAAGAGCGCAAGCAGATCCTAGAACGGATGGCCGGCCGCGTCATCGAGAAAGTCGAGCGGAAGAAGGTCGGTGGTCGAACGGTCGAGAAGGTGAAGGAGGAGACCGTCGGTGGCATTCTTCATTGGCGGCGCGAGAACGGCGCCGATCTCGACTGGTTCCGGCGGGAAATCCGCAAGGCTTACGGCGGCCGTGCCCCCAAGGTGCTGGACCCGTTTGCCGGCGGCGGGGCAATCCCGTTGGAGGCGATGCGTCTCGGTTGCGAGGCGACCGCGATGGACATCAACCCGGTCGCTTGGTTCATCCTCAAGTGCACGCTGGACTACCCGCGGAAGCTCGCCGGGCAGACGCGGCCACTGCCGGCATTCGTGCTTCATGATCGCGACTTCATGGAAGCCTTCCTCAAGGCGAGGGGCTTCAAGGGCGCGGGGCTGCGCACGATGTTGGAGCGACTCGGGCACGGCGACGGCGGCGAGACGCAGCTTGACGCGCTGCCCCACAACGACCCGACGTTCGAGGCCGACCTTGCCTGGCATGTGCGGGCTTGGGGTCGCCGGGTGCTGGCCCGGGCAAGGAAAGACCTCGCTATCTATTATCCTACCTATGCCGAATTCGAGGCTCTAAAGCCGGGAAGTGACTTCGAGCGAAGGCCGTTGCAGCTTCTTGATGTGGACGGGAACGGCCTTCCGCAGCTCGATCCGCTGAACGCCGGATTCGACGACGCCTGGCTGAAGGACCCGCGGAATCCGCGGTGGGTGGCGAAGCCGGCGGTCGCCTATCTGTGGGCGCGCACGGTGCGCTGCAAGGGCTGTCGAGCGACGCTGCCGCTGCTCAAGACGCGTTGGCTGTGCAGGAAGGACAACAAGCGCGCCCTGCTCACTGTGACGCCGAATGCGGACCGGACCGGGGTCGCGTTCGGCGTCGAGATCGATGTGCCCCGGGACGGCCGAAACGCGGCGCAACGGCGCGAGCACGACAAGCGCATCGGCGCCGGCACGATGAGCCGGAGGGGCGCGCGCTGCCCCTGCTGCCCGGCGATCATGACCATGGAGGACATCCGATTCGAAGGTCGCGCCGGGCGACTGGGCTCGACGATGACGGCCGTGGTCGTAGACGGACCGAAGGGCAAGGAATATCGCCTGCCAGAGGATGCGGAACTGCGTGCCGCCGAAATCACGTCCGACGAGATCGATGCGCTCTATGCCGACATTCCCTTCGGCCTGCCAACCGAGCCGTTGCCCGGTAAGGATGCGCTCGGCTTTCGCATCCCACTCTACGGCTTCGACCGGTGGGCCAAGCTGTTCACGGATCGACAACTTCTGGCGCTCGGAACGATTCTGCGGCAGATGCGCAGTTGTTTCGGAGATGCGGTCGATGCCCCGGAGGAATGGCGTGAGGGGGTCGCGGCCTGTACTGCGATATGCCTGGACCGCCTCGCGGATTACTCCAGTGCGGTTTGCTCATGGCACAACAACGGAGAGTTCCTCAGAAACACCTTTGCCCGCTTCGCCTTGCCCATTGTCTGGGACTACACCGAAGTCAATCCTCTATCTGACACATCGGGGAATTTCCTGGGGGCTCTGGAATGGATCGCCCGCGTGATCGAGCATCTGCAAGACGCGGAAAAGGATGCGCCCGATGCGACGGTAGTCCAACAGTCCGCGACCAGTCTCAGGCCGGGCAGCTTCGACGTAATCTGCACCGATCCGCCCTACTACGACGCCATCCCCTATTCGGACCTGATGGACTTCTTTTACGTCTGGCTGCGCCGCGCGCTGCACGGCATCGTGCCTGCGTCCGAGCCCGTTTTCCGTGAACCGCTCGGACCGAAGTGGAATGGCGTTGACGGCGAGCTGATCGACGACGCCAGCCGGTTTGGCGGTGACAAGGCTCTGTCCAAGCAGACCTACGAAGACGGCATGGCCCGTGCCTTCCGGGCGTGTCACGAGGCGCTCAACGCGAACGGGCGGCTGGTCGTGGTGTTCGCCAACAAGCAGCCCGAGGCGTGGGAAACCCTGGCCGCCGCCTTGATCCGCGCCGGCTTCGTCGTCGACGGCTCCTGGCCGATCCGAACCGAGATGCAGAACCGGCAGCGCTCGCTTGCCTCCGCCGCCCTCGCCTCCTCGGTCTGGCTCGTCTGCCGGAAGCGCCCGCTGGCGCCGCCCGGCTGGGACGCCGCAGTGCTCGCCGAGATGCGGGCGAACGTCACGCGTAAGCTGCGCGACTTCTGGGACGCGGGCATCCGCGGGCCGGATTTCGTGTGGGCGGCGACGGGGCCGGCGCTCGAAGCCTTCTCCAGGCACCCAGCGGTGAAGAAGGCCGACGATCCCGGGGCTCTTATGACAGTTTCGGAGTTCCTGCGCGAGGTGCGCCGGATGGTGGTGGACTTCGTCGTCGGTCGCGCGCTGACCGGTGACGGAGACGAGAATGCGGACGCGGCGAGCGGTCTCGACGACGTGACTACCTACTACCTGTTGCACCGGGGCGATTTCGGCCTGGACGAGGCGCCCGCCGGGGCCTGCATCCTCTACGCGCTGTCGTGCAACCTCACGGATCGCGACCTCTCCGACCGATTCGACCTCCTGTCGCGACCCGGCCGTACATTGTTCGACGAGTTGGACGAAGACGCGACCGGCGAAGAAGACAGCGGAGCCGGTTCGGGTGCCGGCGGGGGCGGCAAGGTCAAGCTCCTCCCCTGGACCCGGCGCACTGCCAAATGGCTGGGATACGAGGGACTCGGCGGGCGGGCGGCGCCGCTGATCGACCGGGCGCACCGGCTGATGCACCTCTGGCGCGCCGGCGAGGAAGCGAAGGTGAACGGGTACATCGACGACAACGGTCTCGCCCGTCATGCGCTCTTCTCCCGCCTCCTCCAGGCGCTGATCGAGCTGGCGCCGGTGGGATTGGAGGAACGTGCGATTCTCGAATCCCTGTCCAACCACATCGCCGCCCGCGGCGGCATCGTCGCGCCGCGCCAGGGCCAACTGGTCTAGGAGGCCGGAACGATGAAGACCACATGGAAACCGTGGCACGAGGTCGTGGCGTTGCGCGACGACGTCAAGACGGGCGAGCTCTCCCTCGCCGCCTTCGCCGCCGATCTCCACGACGTCATGACCCAGAAGGGCCGGCGGCCGATCTACGAAAATCCGGCGGAGTTCTTCGCCCTCACCTACCCGACCTGGAATCTGCGCGAGCTGGTCAAGGAGGTCGTCCTTCGGCTGGCGGGGAGGAGCGACAAGGCATACCGGAAGATCTCCGTCAACTACGGCGGCGGCAAGACGCACACCTTGATCGCGTTGCGGCACCTCGTCCACGACCCGGCCGGTCTGCCGGACCTGCCCGCTGTGCGGGAATTCGCGGCGCATGTCGGCTTCGAGCCCCCGAAGGCGCGGGTGGCGGCGCTCTGCTTCGACAAGATCGACCTCGAGAAGGGCGTCGAAACGTTGGCGCCCGATGGAAGCATCCGGATGTTGAAGCATCCGTGGAGCATCCTCGCCTGGCAGCTCGCCGGCGCGGACGGCCTCAAGGCCATTCACGCGGACGGCAAGGACCGGGAGCGCGAGAGCCCGCCGGCGGAACCGTTTCTGGTCGATTTGCTGGAGAGACCTCAGGAAGACGGCCTCTCGACCCTCGTCCTGCTCGACGAAGTCCTCATGTATGTCCGGAGCATGGTCGAGGCGGAGCCCGCGTGGCGGGGACGCCTGACGAGCTTCTTTCAGTACCTGACCCAGGCGGTGGTCAAGGTCGATCGCTGTGCCATGGTGGCATCGCTCCTCGCCTCCGATCCACGCAAATTCGACGAGCTCGGGCAGGAGCTTCTGGCGGACGTCTCCGACGTGTTCGGCCGGCAGATGGAAGAGGACGCGAGCCCCGTCGGCAAGGAGGATGTCGCCGAGGTGTTGCGGCGCCGCTTCTTCACGGCCGATTCCATTCAAGACACCAACGCATTTCGGCCGCACGTCACGACCGTGGTGGGCAACATTGCGGCGCTCGACGAGCGGACCAGGAAAGAGCGCGGCGCGGCGGAAGAGCGGTATCTCGCGAGTTTTCCGTTTCACCCCGGGTTGACCGAGGTGTTCTACACTCGCTGGACGCAGCTCGACGGATTCCAGCGCACGCGCGGGATCCTGCGCACCTTCGCCATCGCCCTGCGCGATGCGGAGAAGTGGGACCGGAGTCCGCTCGTGGGCACGAACGTCTTCCTGAACGAGCCGGGGAAGAACGACCTCGCGGAGGCCGCACGCGAACTGTGCCAGGTGGCGAGCGTCGAGGCCGCCGAGGGGAGGGCGCAGCAGTGGAGCCCCATACTGGAAGGCGAGCTCGCCAAGGCGCGGGCGATCCAGTCCGAGGCGACGGGTCTTCGCGATCGAGAGATCGAGCAGGCGGTCGTCACCGTGTTTCTCAACTCCCAGCCCATCGGTCACAAAGCGTTGACGCACGAGTTGACGGTGCTGCTGGGGCCGACACGGCCGGACAGGATCGGGCTTGAAAAGGGGCTCAAACGCTGGACGGAGCTCTCCTGGTTTCTCGACGAGGTGGAGGTCGAGACCGCCGAGACCGATCCAGACGGCACGAAGGGGCTCCCGAAGGCATGGCGGCTCGGCAACCGTCCGAACCTGCGCCAGATGCACCACGATGCGTGCAACACCCGCGTGCCGCCGGAACTGGTCGAGGCGCAGCTCATCGACATCGTCGAGAAGCTCAAGTCGCTCACCCAGGGTGCTTCCGCGGCCGGCGCGAAGGTGCACAACCTGCCGGAGAAGCCGAGCCACGTTCAGGATGACGGCGAATTCCACTATGCTGTCCTGGGTCCGAGGGCGGCTTCCGACTCCGGAAAGCCAAGCGGCGAGGCGAGGCGGTTCATCGACGAGACGACCGGGCCGGATCGCCCGCGGATCTACCGCAACGCCGTCGTGCTCGCCGTTCCCTCGAGAGATGGCCTTGACGTCATGCGTGCGCGCGTTCGCGAGCATCTGGGCTGGCTCGAGGTCCGACATCAGCTCAAGGATCAGACGATCGATCCCGTTCGCGAGCAGATGCTCGCCAATGAGATCGACGCGGCGCGGAAGCGCATCCCCGAAGCAGGCCGCCAAGCCTGGTCCATCATCGTCGCCGTCAACGTTGGCAACGACGTCCAGGCGTTCAAGGTCGCGGTGGCCGGCGAGCCGTTGTTCACGACGATCAAGGCCGACCGGCGGGCACGGATCCAGGAGACCGCCGTCAGCTCGGAAGCGCTGATGCCGGGCGGCCCCTACGACCTGTGGCGGGAGGGGGAAACGTCTCGCCGTGTCAAGGACCTGGTCGGTGCGTTCGCTCAGTTCCCAAAGCTGCCGAAGATGCTGAGGCGGAAGGAAATCCTGGACACCGTGGTCCAGGGCGTTCGGGAAGGGATCTGGGTTGCGCAGGTCGTGCGGCCGGATCGGAGCGTCAAGATGTTCTGGCGGACGCCGATCGACGAGTCCGCGCTCAAGGATTCCGGCTTGGAGGTCCTTTTCCCCGGAGCCGCCGTGCTCACCGAGCTTGCCCCGGAGCTTCTCGAATACCGGCGGTTGCCCGTCCTCTGGTCCTCGGAGGAGATCACCGTCGAGGATATGACCGACTACTTCGCGGGCGGGCGAACCGTGGCCGTGCCGAGAGAGGGCTACGAGGACACCGCCGTCATTCCGAAGTGCGAGGTGGCGGCCGTTGAAGCGGCTATCGGCGCGGCGGTCGAACGGGGAACCCTCTGGCTGACCAACGGACCCGCCTCCATCCTGGGCGAACCGATCCCGGCCGGCCTGCTCACGCCGACGGCGGTGTTGCAGCCGCCTCCCGACGCGGTGGGCGTCGAAGAGTTGATGAAGGAGTCGATCCCCGGTGCCTGGCAAGACGGAGCAACGAATGCGCTCGCCATTTCGGCGGCGTTGTCCGCCAAGCGGGGCAAGACCTTGCCGTGGTGCGTCGTGCGCGGCGCCATCGACGCGGCCATCCGCGCGCGGTGGGTCGAGCTCACCGAAGGCAGCGCGCCATGGCCCGGTGACCTTGCCGGCGCCCAGCACGTCGTCTTGCGTGTCCCGGAAGACCGCGGACCGGGCACCCACAAGGGAGAAGACGACGAGCTCAAGGGGTTGCTGGTGGCCGAGGCGAGTCTCCTTGCGAACGGTATCCAGGACTTGGCCGAAGAGATTCCGGCCCTTCTCAAGGCGACGGTCGGCCACGATCTGAAGTTCCGTTTGCGCGTGGAATTCGGCGGCGAGACGCGTCCGGACGCCGGCGCCGTGGAGCAGGTCAATGCCCTGCTTGCCGAAGTGTCGGAGGAGCTGAAGCTGAGTTGAGCTCGGGGCAGTGTGAATGGTGACCAAACGCAAGAACTCCTGTTTCAGTCAGAGCCAGCTCGAGGCGATTGCAGCCGCACTCGGGGATACCAGCGAAGGGCTGACAGGCTCCGAGATTGGCCATCTCCTGGCAACGTGTCGCATGTCCGACCCGACGCCGACCGGGACCAACAAGAGGGATCGTCTCTACAACGCATTCGCGGAAAGCCAGAACAGCCGTCAGGACCGCAGGGCGGTCCTTGCCTTCATCCGCTACTCCATGAAACCGGAGCGCTATGCTCGCTGTCCCAAACGCTTCGAACCCATGCGCACGAATCTCAATCGGGCCCTTGCGTTCGCCGGGCTTGCCGTCGACGAATCCGGAAAGCTGAGTGCGGGCGAACCGGCGCGGACGCTCTCGGAGGCGGAGCGGCGCGCCCAAGCGCTGAAGGAGACTCTGACAGCGCGAGGCGTCCACCCCGATGTGTTGCGGTTCTGCCAAGCGGAACTCGTCGCCGACGACTACTTTCACGCGGTCCTGGAGGCGACAAAGAGCATCGCGGACAAGATACGCAACCGGACCGGTCTCGGCGATGATGGGGCAATCCTTGTCGACCGGGCCCTCGGCGGCGATCCGCCGATGCTCGCCGTCAACGCCTTCCGCATGGAGAGCGAAAAGGGCGAACAACGAGGCTTCGCCAATCTCGTCAAGGGCGTTTTTGGCATGTTCCGGAACCCCACGGCCCACGCTCCCCGTATCCATTGGGCCATGAACGAGTCCGATGCCGAAGATCTCCTGTCTCTGGCCTCTCTCATCCACCGACGCCTGGACTCGGCTCACATGCCAGCGCGGGCGTAGTGTGGAACTGCCTGGCGGTTCGTGCGCATGGTGCTCGGACCGCCGACGCCGCCATCGAGGCGGTGAATTTCCGGCCCGATGGGCGCGTGCGAAGATTGCCCTTCTGCTGCCAAGCGAAACGAGGTCGGGGATGCGGACTTGATGTCGTTGCTGTCGAAGTTGAATCGAGACGTGCTTTGAGACCCGGCGCGCCGTCGGCTCTCCGCCATGCGTCGCGCGCCACAGCTCGGACAGAAGCCGCGGCGCTTGCAACTGAACGCCACGAGCTTCTCGTGCCGGCAGGCATCGCACTTGACACGCAGGAGTCCGTATTCGAGGCGCCCGCACTTCAGGTACGCCTCGAACTCGTCTCTGACGAAGTGGGGGGGGTGAGACTCCTTCGGCCTCGAGCCGCTTGAGAAACCGCGGGAAGTGCTCTTCGATGAGGGCGTAGAGGAGAGTCTGCTCCGGGCGGTGACGTTCGTAGGTGGGTGCGTCGCCGGGCAGAGCCGGAGCCGTGCTGGAGGCCACGTTCGTCCGCGGTCATGGGCTTGGCGTTCGCGATACGAACGGACTCGGGAGTGGCGATACGGAACTCCGTGCCAAGCGCGGTTCAGGTGCTCGGTGATGAAACGCTGCGAAGGCGCTCGCGGGCGACCCTCGCGACTCCCGGCCCGATCGTCACCGCCTGCCTCACGGAGTTGATGGCTCCGAACCACGCTGCTCGGCGAACGGACCCACGAGACCCCGGACGAGCGCGCGCCAAGGCCATGTTCGAGGCGGCATGACACGGACATCGTGACCGCATGGGTGAACACGCCGGGCCGAAGCCACCGCTGGCGGCCACATGAGTCACTCGCCGCAATTCTGGACGATGGTGCCAGGCGTCGTGCCCGACTACCGGGAGCGGCGGCGGAGTCTCAATGCGCTGCAGGGGCGTCTGCCGCTGTAGGCGGAGGTCAGCAGCAGGTAGCCGAGGCCAGAACGGCCGGTTCCGGCTACCCGCACGGCATGGAACCATGACTACGCGCCGGTGCTGGCCTCCCGAATCAGCTCCCGCACCCGCATCGGCGTGATCGGCAGCGCGTCCACCTTGACCCCGAGGGGCCGTAGCGCATCCTCCACCGCCGCCGCAATGGCCGGCGGCGCGCCCATCCGGCCGCCCTCGCCGCCGCCCTTGATGCCGAACTCGGTGAACGGCGACGGGGTCTCCACGTGGCCCACCCGG
>JAJDUQ010000189.1 GCA_022826505.1 Gammaproteobacteria bacterium | reverse complement strand
TGGCACCGCATTCGATCATCGCTTCCAGCAGGAGGCGCCGGGCCTTGGCACCCTGGGAGGTGAGGTCGGTGCGGTTGAGCATTTCGTTGCCGACCGCCGGGGTGGACGGATACGCAAGATCGGCTGCCTCCGACAACGCGGCGCTGCCTCGCCCTGCCGAAAGCTCCTTCACTCCGGAAGCGTCGATCAGGACACATCGACACGCGCCGGTACCGAACGTGGCGGTGATGGCGTGTCGAAGCGCGGTCTGTGACTCGGCCAATCGCTCGGCGATCTCGCGCCGAGCCACCCAATCGGACTCGACAGCCGGATCCTCCAACACGAAAGTGAGGGCAGCGACTTCTCCGGCAATTTCCTCGAGCGGTGTCAAGTCGCTCGGGACCGCGGCCACGACCGGCTTGGCCACTGCCGCCGGACTGGCCAATTTCGGGAATCCCCGATCCACGCTGACAACTAGCAACGCTTCGCCGTCGTAGGGAGAGAACGGGTCCAGGGGTTCGACATATTCGCCGCTGGCGACATAGCGTCTGGTGAATACCCGAAGCACATCGTGTTCTGCGCTGTGTCTCGCGGCTACCACCGGCACCGGCTGATCCAGACCGGACAGAACTTCAGGGAGCGACTGCCGTCTCACTTTCTGGCGGGCTAGCTCCATGAGGCGGCGGATATCGATATCGGTTCCTTGCCAGATCCGGTATTCGTCGGCGAAATTTCGATAGGTGACAACTCCTGCCGCTTCCAGACCGGCCAACGTCTCGGCCGAATCGACTTCGGCGAGTGAGAGCACCTTGGAGGACGCCCGAACAGTTCCACCGGCCGACACCAGATTGAGCAGAGCGATGGCCTTTGCCAAACGGGCCTGTCGCGGAGAAAGACCGTGGAGGTCACGGAGCCGGAGGGCAATCTCGGTCCACCGGCGCAAACGATCCGATGACATTGCCGCCTGCGTCTCGCTGGAGACGAAGTAGTCGTAGACGGCCCCGAGTCCAAGGGACGGAAGCGATCCGCGACTTGGTAACCTGGTGGTCGCAAGGCAGGACGCGGCGCTTGCCGAGTGCAATCCGGCCAGAAATGAGAAGAGCGTTCGCTCGTGCTGCCCGTAGCGACTGCAAAGCGCCGGCAACAGCATCGCGGTCAGGGGGTGCAGGGGATAGCATGAGGCCACGACTTCCGGATCCGCCATCTCGGAGATACCGAGCGATCGCATCGCCTTGGCATGGGGCTGAGCCCAGCGAGCAATCCGGTTCCGCAAATGCTCATCCCTGACCACGAAGACGGTTCCAATCAACGCACGGGTCTGGCGGGCCGATTCGACGTAGGCAATGTCTTCGAATCGGCCTTGCACCTTGACCCATTCACGGCGTCGAGGACCCTCGGCACCGGCAAGGTAGTCCTCGAATGACAGGTGCTGCAATGTCAGCAGGAAGATGGGCAGGCCCGAGCCCTGTCCCGCCTCGGCAAGCTGCTGCAAGAGATAGGGATCGGCTTCGGTGCTGTCTCCGATCGCTTCGAGGTTCTTGCCGAACTCGTCGATGATCAGAAAGAGCGGCGCATCCTCTGCCAGACACCGCGCGATCTCGACCGTCGCGGACGCAGAGGGCCCGGTCCGGCGGGGATCGTTTGTCGTTACGTCTTCAAGTGCGCGCCGGAGCGTGTGGGCCGCTTGGAATGTGTCGGACGAAGGAAGCTTGCCATATCGGCGGAGGACTGCGGAATGGAGCGCCCGGAGCAACGTGTGTCCGATTGGTTCGCGGCTGGCGGTGATCAGACCGCGATGGAATCCGGAATCCCTCGTATGATGCCGATCATGGGCCTGTCGAATCGAATCGCCGACCGCCGGTGACGATTCGTCGAGCAGCTTCCAGGCTAGCTCTCGCGTCGGACCGGCAGGACCGAACGCAGCGTCGAGCAACAGGGCAAGCGAGGACTTGCCCGAGCCGTAGGGTCCGGTCAACGACCAAGCGCCCCCGGCCGGACCCAATGCGGCTGCGGTAGCGACCCGTTCGACGACCTCAAGCGCACGCGCGGTGACGATGTATCCGTCAAGCGGTTCGGGCCTGTCGACGTCCCGCTCCAGGTTCGCCGAACGGGCGAAACGGTCCAGGACCGAGATATGGTCAGCAAGAACGGTCATTCATCGCCCCACCGCCGATAAGGCTAAGGTCGACTGGGCGTCGTCGTGAGCCGCAAGCTCTACTCGGTTGTCGGAGCGGGAGCGTCCATAGTAGCGGTCGAGAGTCGCAGTCGCGATCTCGCTCGGGTCGCCCGACCATGAGAGCTGAACGGCCCCCGTACTCGTCGTCAGTGCGAGCGCGTCCGTTTCGCCGGAGAACGGTTCGAGTGCGGCGAGAAGCTCGCCTTCGGTCAACTTGAAGACCTTTCCGGGAGCGCCCGGCTCGTGAGCAAGGCGGCCGAGCGTGATCGTGTTTGCTCCAGTTGGGGTACGAGCAACGTAATCCAGAGCAGCGTAAGCGAGGACCGCAGGCGGCAGGGTGGGCTTCGCCCCCAATGCAAACCGGTACCGACTCGTCCCGATCGAGCGACCAACCAGGTTCAGCTCGCGGAGCGGGCAGTCCAGGACGTCTTCGATACCGCTGCGACCCGATCGCTCCGCCGGCGCATAGGTACGCAGCATGGCGCTGACATCCTTCCTGACCGATGACGGATGTGGTGCCTTCCAGTCCGCGATGGCCTCGATCTGTGCCGTGATCGCCCCCACGAGGTCCTCGTCGTCGAACTCGATCGCATGAAACCCATTGAACGCAAGCCACCACACCGGCAACAGCGAGGGAGGTGCCAGCAGCAGCCAGTGCAGGAGCCACAGTGTCCCCGGATCTTCCATGTATCGGTCCCACCCCGAGTCCCCGAAGAGCGCATGGCCCCAAGGGGTGGGAGCCAGCTCGGAAATCCGGCGGCTGGAAGATTGTTCGTTCGCTTCGATCAGCTTGGCGGCAAGCCCCCAGAATCGAATCGCCCGGACCATATTCTTACCCACCCCGACCCGCACCGCTGCATCCTCTCGGCTGAATACATGAGGGTCTGCGGCTACGAAGCTGTAGGCTTTCCTGAACCACCCGTAGCGCGGGTGGAACGTCTCGTGCCGGGCGAACGTTGGCTTGGCTGCATCGACCACCCGCATTACGCACTCCTCCGGGCCATGTACCGAACATGCTCGACGGCGGTGACGGCGCTCTCCACCGCTAGCTCGACGTCTTCCCTCGTCGTAAAGCGGCCCAGGCTGAATCTGACTGACTCGAACGCCGCGTCACGTGGGATTCCCATGGCCAAGAGAACCTCGGACGGCTCGATCGAGCCGGAGCTGCACGCACTCCCCGTCGAGACCGCGACGGGACCCATGTTAATCACGACCGCCTCCGCGTCGGCACCCTCGAAGCGGACATTTGCCGTGTTCGGAAGACGCCGTGTGACGTCTCCGATGTCATGGACGCGGGAGAGCCGCGACTTCAGGGCAGCGGTAAGTCGGTCACGGGCCTTCGCGACTCGCGCCGATTCCGACGTTCGTTCATCGGTGGCTATCCGTGCGGCGGCCCCGAATCCCACTATGCCGGCAACATTCAGCGAACCCGACCGCAATCCATGTTCATGCCCGCCACCGTGGATGATCGGCTGCAGCCGCCGCAAGCCGCGTCGTGTCCCGACAAGCGCACCGACACCGGTCGGGCCACAAATCTTGTGGCTGCTCAGGGATACGAGGTCGGCGCCGGTCCGTTCGAGATCGAACGGCAATCGGCCCGCCGACTGCGTGGCATCACAGTGGAGCAGTGCACCGACAGCGTGAGTCCGCTTCGCGATCTCCTCCACGGGGTTCAGTATCCCTGTCTCGCTGTTCGCCGCCATTACCGACACCAGCAACACGTCGGTGTCGAGCATCGACTCCAATGCATCGAGATCGACGAAGCCGGCGTTGGTCACGGGGATGACATCCAGCTTCGTCAATCCGTGCTCGTCGAGCCACCGCGCAGTCTGTCGGACCGACGCGTGTTCGACTGCGGAGATCAGTATCCGGGGCCGGTCGGCTAGAGCACCTTCCACTGCCCCTCGAAGAGCCAGATTGTTGGCCTCGGTCGCACCGGCCGTGAACACCACGTTCGAAGAGCGCCCGCCGACCATGGCTGCAACAAGCTCACGGGCTTCATCGACGGCAACGCTCTGCTGGCGGCCGAAGTGGTGTATCGAAGATGCGTTCCCGATCCCATCCGTCAGGATCGGAACCATGATCTCGGCCACGCGGGGATCGAGCGGTGCCGATCCGTTGTAGTCGAGATAGACGGCTCTCATGATGTCCTGTGCGCCGCCGGCTCTGGTTGCACCCGGTCGCAATCGACCGCCGTCAACACTGGAATCGACACCGCGCCCCGAAGTGTCATGCGACATATTCGGTGGAAGGGTACGTTCTTTGCAACTCGGTTCAGTCGGAATTCCGATGCGCGGAGCATGTTTCAATTCGAAATGCAATTTGGAGCCTGGAACCGAAGAGGCTCAATACTTCTGCATCGGGAATGTCCCCTGAAACGGGGTCTATCCACCCGCCCAGCGGGTTCAGCCATCGTCATCGATGACGTCGACGCCGGCGGGGGGCGTGAACGTGAAGGCATCGGGCGGAATCGCCGGTTGCCGCCGGATACCGTGAAACGAGATCAGCGTCGTCTGGCCGAACTGATCGACGAGTTCCATGCGCCGCAGCTCTCCGTCGGCGAATGCCAGCCGGATGCGGCTGAACGACGCATCCTCGGCCTTCGGCTCAAGAGCGAATACGTCGACATTCCCCCCGATCTCGAGCGCCTCCACCCGAAAGACTTCCTCTACCGGCCGATCGGTGGACAGCAGCACCGCGGGCGTCGAGCCGAGGGCGGCGTCCACATCGCGGACCACGACCTGGGCCAGATCCGGGTCGTAGATCCAGACTCTCGCGCCGTCCCCGACGATGATCTGCGGCGGATCCGTGTAGTCGAACCGAAAGCGTCCCGGGCGATCGATCAGCACCGTGCCCCGAGCCTGCTCGAGGAGGTTTCGACGCTCGTCGAAAAGCCGTTGCTCGAATTGCGACGACACGGTGTCGAGTCCGGAAAGGTAGGCATCGAGCCGGCCGGCGGCATCCGCGAGCACGGCAGTGCAAGACAGCGAGAGCACCCAGACTCCGACGAATCCGCCAAGACGCGACATCATGATTGCAATCCTTGCGCGACCAACCTGGCCGCGAATCGTTCGCGGGCGCCGTCGCACCGCGTCGCGGGCGCCGGTCAGTCCGCGGGCGGTGGTGGCGGTGCGAGGACCTCGCGACTTCCATTCGGCTGCAGCGGGCCAACCACACCGGCGTGCTCCATCTCCTCGAGCATGCGAGCCGCCCGGTTGTACCCGATCTTGAGCCGACGCTGAACTCCCGAGATGGACGCCCGGCGGGTCTCGGTCACGATTCTGACCGCCTGGTCGTAAAGCGGATCCGCCTCGGCACCGGAGTCCGTCCCCCCTTCAACCGCGGAGCCGACGTCCGGCGCCGCATCGACGATCGCGGTGCCGTCGAGAATCCCTTCCAGATATGCAGGCTTGCCCGCCCGTTTGAGACTCTTGACCACCTTGTGGACCTCGTGGTCGGCGACGAACGCTCCGTGCACCCGGCTCGGCGCCGCCACCCCGGGGCCGAGGTACAGCATGTCGCCGTGGCCCAGCAGGTGCTCCGCGCCCATCTGGTCCAGTATGGTCCTGGAGTCGACTTTCGACGACACCTGGAATGCGATCCGACTGGGAATATTGGCCTTGATCAATCCGGTGATCACGTCCACGGACGGACGCTGGGTCGCAAGAATCAGGTGTATGCCCGCCGCTCGTGCCTTCTGCGCCAACCGCGCAATCAGCTCTTCGACCTTCTTGCCGGTCAGCATCATCATGTCGGCCAGTTCGTCGACGATGACCACGATGAAGGGGAGCTTCGTGAGCACCGGCGCCTCGCCGTCCGCGCCATCCGGCTGAAACAGTGGATCCCTGATCGGTTCGCCACTGTCGGCGGCAGCGCATACCTTCCGGTTGTAGCCACCGATGTTGCGCACGCCGAGCGTCGACATCAGCCGATAGCGTCGGTCCATCTCGACGACGCACCAGCGAAGCGCATTCGACGCGTGCTTCATGTCCGTCACCACCGGCGCGAGGAGGTGCGGGATGCCCTCGTACACCGAGAGCTCCAGCATCTTCGGATCGATCATGATCATCCGCACGTCGGAGCTGCAGGCCTTGTAGAGCAGACTCAGGATCATCGCGTTGATGGCGACGGACTTGCCGGAACCGGTGGTGCCCGCCACCAGGAGATGGGGCATGCTCGCGAGATCCACGACCACCGGCTGCCCCGAGATGTCCTTGCCGAGTCCGAGCGCGAGATGGGACGCATCGGTGTCGTACTGGCTTGATTTGAGCACGTCGCTCAGCACGACGATCTCGCGTTCCTCGTTCGGAATCTCGAGACCGATGGTGGTCTTGCCGGGGATGACCTCCACGATGCGCACACTGACGGTCGACAGGGACCGGGCAAGGTCCTTCGCCAGGTTGGTCACGCGGCTCACCTTGAGTCCCGGGGCAAGCTGCAGCTCGTATCGGGTGACGACCGGGCCGGGGTGCACCGCCACCACCTCCGCCTCGATGCCGAAGTCCGCGAGCTTGAGCTCGACCTGGCGCGAAATTGCCTCGAGGGCATCCTCGGAAGCGATCTTGCGCTTCTGCTTCGGCTCGTCGAGGAGCGCGAGAGGCGGCAACGCTCCGGATCCGGGAGCCGGTTCGAACAGAGGCACCTGCCGCTCCTTTTCCACGCGTGCGCTCGTCTCCACCTTCGCAATCACGGGCTCGATGCGTGGAGGCTTGCGGCGGGTCTCGCGTTTGCGTCCGACCTTGATGCGAACCTCGCGTTTCTGCTCGAGACGGCCCGCGAGCCAGCGTTTTCGCACCTGCCGGCCAAGCCTGTACGCATGCTCCGCGGCCACAATGGTGTAACGCCCCGTCACGTCCATGACGTCGAGCCACGACAATCCGGTGAACAGCGTGACTCCGGTGAGGAACAGGGCGAAGAGAAACAGCGTGCCACCGATTGGATTGACCACGCCCGCGAGTCCGCTGCCGACGATGGTGCCGATGATTCCGCCCGCGTCGACCGGGAACATTGCCGAGCCGTGGTAGTGCAGGGTCGCGAGACCGCAACCCGTGCACACCGCGACCACGCATCCGGCGGCCCGGATCGTCGCGTGATGAACGTCGATCGCGTCGGACGCCGCCTTCAGGCCTCGATAGACCAGCCACCCCGCGTAGCCGATCATCACCGGAAACAGGTACGCCATGAACCCGAACAGGTACAGCAGCACGTCGGCGATCCACGCCCCCGCCACGCCGCCCAGGTTCGCAATCCTCTCGACATGACCCGCGTTCGACCATCCGGGATCTCCCGGGTGATAGCTCGCGATCGAAACGAGCAGATAAATGGCCACCGCCGAGATGACGAACAGCGCGCCTTCGCGGGAACCTCGTGCCAGAGGTCCTCGCAGCAAGCCGATGAACCCCGCCTTCTCGTGTATCGCTTGGGCCACGGTTTCAATCCCGTTTCGAGATATCGAGTCTAACATAGTAATTGTTCTGGAAAAATGAGAGCAAGTCCAAAGCACCAACGTCAGATGAAACGATCGCTCGGAGAAGATCGCTCTCCTGCCTCGCAAGCGCGGACGCCCGCAGGCGGGCATCCTGCGAATTCCGTATGCCTCGCGCGCGCAAAGCGCGAACCACCGGTTGAAAATCACGGAGCAATCCGCCATGGTTTTGCCGCATGTTCCGGGCAGCCGGGACACTCCGCTCCGACCTCCACTCACGGACTCGGAAGCGTTTTCCGCGAGCGTCCCCGCGGCTCGCGATGCGATCGAACGGAATCGACGACACGATGAGCGAACAAACCCACTCGCGACTTCTCATTCTGGGTTCGGGGCCGGCCGGCTACACCGCGGCCGTCTACGCAGCCCGTGCCAACCTCTCGCCGCTACTGGTCACCGGAATCGAGGTCGGCGGGCAGATGACCACCACCACCGACGTCGACAACTGGCCCGGCGACGACCAGGGGGTGCAGGGCCCGGACCTGATGGAACGCATGCGCAGGCACGCCGAGCGATTCGACACCAGGCTCCTCCATGATCACATCTCGAGTGCGGACCTGTCGGTGCGCCCGTTCCGCCTGTTCGGCGACGCGGCAACGTACACTTGCGACGCGCTGATTGTCGCCACCGGCGCGTCCGCCAGGTACCTCGGGCTCGACTCCGAGGAGGCGTACAAGGGACGCGGGGTCTCGGCCTGCGCCACGTGCGACGGCTTCTTCTACCGGTCGAAGCCGGTCGCGGTCGTCGGGGGCGGCAACACTGCGGTGGAGGAAGCTCTCTATCTCTCGAACATCGCATCGTCGGTGACCGTCGTGCACCGCAGGGACCGATTCCGAGCGGAGAAGATTCTCGCCAACCAGCTCATCGAAAAGTCCCGGTCCGGAAATGTCGTGATCGAGTGGAATCACGTTCTCGACGAGGTGCTCGGAGACGACGCCGGAGTCACCGGCGTACGCATTCGAAAGACGACCACCGGTGAGCGAAAGTCGGTTGACGTGCATGGCTGCTTCATCGCCATCGGCCACACACCAAATACGCAGGTCTTCGACGGGCAGCTCGAGATGAACGGCGGATACATCCTCGTGCGCGGCGGGTCGGAGGGCTATGCGACCGAGACGAGCGTCCCGGGTGTGTTCGCGGCGGGGGATGTCGCCGATCACGTGTACCGCCAGGCGATCACTTCCGCCGGCTCCGGATGCATGGCCGCACTGGATGCCGACCGATTCCTCGAGTCGCAGCACCAGGGCCCGTCCTGACCGACGCGGGCCGACGTGCGGCCGAAATTCGATGCCGGTGAGCGCGAGTGAACCGAATCGCGGGAAGCCGCCCGACGCAGGCGCCGCGCCCCGATACACCGTCACCACCATCAATCGAATGGCCGACGTGCCGGCAAGGCAATGGGATGCGGTCGCGGGCGACGGACATCCCTTCGTGCGGCATGCGTTTCTCGATGCTCTGGAGCGCCACGATTGCGTCGGAGAAGAAGTGGGATGGATTCCGTCGCACATTCTGGTGCACGCGGATGGAAGGCTGGTCGGCGCCACTCCGGCCTACGTCAAGCTCCACTCCCAGGGTGAATTCGTATTCGACTGGTCGTGGGCCGAGGCGTATTCGCGTCACGGTCTGGACTACTACCCCAAGCTGATCTCCGCCATACCGTTCACCCCTTCGACCGGACCCAGGCTTCTCGTCCACCCCACAGCACCGGAGCGTACGGTGCGGCGCGCGCTGGCGGCGGGCGCGGTGGAGATTTCCAAGACGATGCAGGCGTCCTCGTTTCACTGGCTGTTCCCGCACGAAGCGGACGCGGACTCGCTCGAGGACAGCGGTCTTCTCACCCGATCCGGCTGCCAGTTCCACTGGACGAATCGCGGCTATCGCGACTTTCGGGACTACCTCGATGCGCTGACCTCGAAACGGCGAAAGGAAATCCGCCGCGAACGCCGCGACGCGGCGTCGGCTCCGGTCGAGATCGAAATCCACGACGGGCGCACCGCCACCGAGGAGCACTGGCGCGAATACCACCTCCTGTACAGCTCCACCTACGATCGCAAGTGGGGCTATCCCGCACTGACTCACTCGTTCTTCACGAGTGTGGCGAAGGCGCTCCCCGAACAGACGCTCGTGGTGCTCGCGAAGCGTAACGGACGCTATGTCGCCGGTGCCCACTGCTTCGTGGGGCGAGACACCCTCTTCGGACGCAACTGGGGCTGCGTCGAGCACCATCGCGGACTGCACTTCGAAATGTGCTACTACCGTCTCATCGAGTACTGCATCCGACACGGGCTGCGGGTGTTCGATGCCGGAGCCCAGGGCGAGCACAAGCTCATGCGCGGATTTCTGCCGGTCGAGACACGCTCCGCGCACTGGATCCATGATCCTCGCTTCCGCGAAGCCATCGGCCGGTTCCTCGACGACGAGCGTACGGCACTCCGGCGCTACCGGAGCGCCATGGAGGGTCACTCTCCCTTTTCGCGGCACCGGTGAGGACGCTGCCCTGCAACTCTTCAATCTCGCGCCGAACTCCCCGCCAGATGCATTTCCCGATCCGGAACTCGCTCTGGAGGAGCCCAACGGACTGCTCGTGGCCGGTGGCGACCTCGCCCCTCGGCGCCTGCTGTGCGCATACCGCCGCGGCATCTTCCCCTGGTTCAGTGAGGGACAACCAATCCTGTGGTGGTCTCCGGACCCTCGGGCGGTGCTGTGGCCCGATGCCCTTCGGACGACCCGGACGTTGCGCCGTACGCTGCGACGCGCAACGTTCGCAATCACCGAGAATGCCGCCTTCGACCGCGTCGTCGGCGAATGCGCCGCACCACGTCCCGGACAGGACGGTACCTGGATCACGCGAGCAATGGCGGCCGCGTACGGGCGACTGCACCGCAAAGGGTACGCGCACTCCATAGAATGCTGGCGAGATTCGGAGCTCGCCGGCGGCCTCTACGGCATCGCCATCGGCCAGGTGTTCTTCGGCGAATCCATGTTCAGCCGAGTCACCGATGCGTCGAAGGTGGCGCTCGCGCACCTGTGCACGCTCGGCTTCGGACTCATCGACTGCCAAGTCCCCAACCCCCACCTGGCCAGACTCGGCGCGGTCGAGATCAACCGGCGGCGCTTTCTCGCGCTGCTCGACGAATTGTGCGAAGCCCCAGGCCCGTGCCCGCTGCACGTCCATGCAACCGGAGCGCAATCGTGACCGTGCCGGCGCGAGTGCGTTTCTTCGCCACCCCCTCCCACCCCTGCAGCTATCTAGCCGACAGGGAGGCAACCACGGTGTTCCTCGATCCCGGGTACCCCAAGACGCCGGCGCTGTACACGGCGCTGAGCCGACTGGGATTTCGCCGAAGCGGGGCGCACATCTACCGACCTCAATGCGCGCGTTGCAATGCGTGCATTCCGGTTCGAATTGCGGTGGCCCGATTCCGCCCCCGACGGATTCATCGGCGGGTCCGTACCGCGAATCGGGACATCACGTTTCGGGTGCGCCCTGCGCGCTTCGAGCCGCAGCACTTCGCGCTCTATCGGCGCTACATCTCGGCCCGCCACGCAGGCGGCGGCATGGACAACCCCTCTCCCGGGCAGTACCGCGACTTCCTCACCAGCGCGTGGTGCGACACCCTCTTCTTCGAATACTCGCTCGGTACCTCCGTCGTGGCCGTGTCGGTCATCGATCGGCTCACCGACGGCTTCTCCTGCGTGTACACGTTCTTCGACCCGACTCACGTCCGGCGCAGTCTGGGAACGTACGCAATCCTGCATGCGCTCGAAGTTGCACGCAGGCGATCGTTGCAGTGGCTGTATCTCGGCTACTACATCGATGAATCGCCCAAGATGCGCTACAAGGCGGACTATCGTCCCCAGGAGCGCCTGATTGACGGGCGCTGGACGACAACCGAATGAGCCGGACGGTTCCGGGAACGCGGGCATGAGTGCGCCGCATACCGGCTGCGCTCCGCCGCCGGCTGACGCTGCAACGCTGGACGGCGGACTTGCCGACACCTGAAATCATGTCGCCGGTTCGCCCGGCAGCTTTGCTCACCCGGTGATTTCGGGCACACTACGCGCGCCGGCTCGGGGCCGGAACGGAGACGCGCTTGGCGAAGGAAGACCACATCGAGATGGAGGGCACCGTGATCGACACGCTGCCCAACACGATGTTCAGGGTGGAGCTCGAGAACGGCCACGTGGTCACCGCACATATCTCGGGCAAGATGCGCAAGCACTACATCCGCATCCTGACCGGAGATCGGGTCACCGTCCAGCTCACTCCTTACGACCTCAGCAAGGGCCGGATCACCTACCGGGTACGCTGATCGCGAAGCGGCATCGCCGAGCCTTCAGGTCGGATCTGCGGTGTGAACCGCGTACTCCAGATCCCGTTCGGGGTGAATCTGAACCGCGGTCAGCCTCGCACCCGTGTATCCATTCTGGATGTACACCGCGCCGGTGTCGATGTAGTGCACGTTTTCGATGCGAATCGTGTTCCGTGTCGGCGTGTGTCCGCAGTACACCCGCTCCACTCCACCGCGCACCGGTAGCCGCGGCCCGGCACCCTGCACGCGGTTTCGCGACCACAACGCGTAGAGTGCCGCATCGCGATCTCGCGCCCGCAGCAGCTCCATGAATCGGTCCCAGGTGAGGAGCGGGGGCACGTCCGCGTGGATGATCCCCACGACCCCCGACGCCGTCTCGACCTCGATTGCGAGCGGCAGATTCGCGAATGCTTCGCGGAACCGGGCGCGCGCCGCGTCGTCGAGTTCGAGCCACCATCGACCCCCGTTGTGATTGATCCAGAGGTCGTACTGGACCGGGTCGTCGGAATCGATCGCGAACTGCTCGTGGTTGCCGCGGCAGGCATGGAACCACGCGTGATCGAGCCATTCGAGCGCGGCCGAGGACTGGGGACCGCGGTCCACGAGATCGCCGACCGAGAACAGCCGATCCGACGCGGGGTCGAACTCGATGTCCTTCAGCAGTGAGCGCAGGTGCGCGAACATCCCGTGAATGTCCCCCACCACGAAGTCGCGACCGTTGTCGTTGCGCGCGAAACGCGCGACGACACGACCCGAGCGAATTTCGGGCGCCGGCGCGCGGGAAGGGAGTTCGCTGAGGTTCATCGCGGGACTCACGGGCTTCGCGCGGGGGAGACAGGGTCGCGTCCTTGCGCGACCCGCGAATCTTACACCGGCATGACGCTCGCGCGCTCAATCGCGGCGCAACCGCCGCGCGAATATCGCTCGCACTCGTTCCAGATCTTCGGGTGTGTCCACTCCCGGGCCGGGCCGCTCCCGCGCCGCTTCGACATGGATCGAGTAGCCGTGGTGAATGGCGCGCAACTGCTCGAGCGACTCCGCAAGTTCATTCGGCGCCGGCTCGAGCGCGTGGAAACGACTCAGGAAATCCGCCCGATAGGCGTACAGACCGATGTGCCGGTAGTGCAGGCCGTACCGAGCCGCGGCCGGGGAGTGCGAGGCGCGCGCATCGAACCGTCCACGGCAGTACGGTATCGGAGCACGCGAGAAATAGGCGGCACGACCGCGCGCGTCGAATACCACCTTGACCACGTCGGGCTCGAAAATCTCGTCCTCGCGCTCGATCGATTCGCACAGCGTGGCAATCGCGAACTCCGCGCGATGGGAGAGGTTGGCCGCGACCTGCTCGATGAGACGCGGCGGCAGCAACGGCTCGTCGCCCTGAACGTTGACCACCACCGTCGCCGGATCGAGCCCGCGCATCGCGACCACCTCCGCGATCCGGTCCGTTCCGCTGGCGTGTGAAGCCGAGGTGAGAACCGCATCGGCGCCACAGACCCGCGCGGCGCCGACCACGCGTTCGTCGTCACTCGCGACGACGACGGGGCCGACCCCGCTGGCCACCGCCTGCTCGTAGACCCGGACCACCATCGGCTTGCCCGCGATGTCGGCCAGCGGCTTGCCCGGCAGCCGTACCGATGACCAGCGTGCCGGGATGACGACGAGGCAGGTCATTTCGTCGATGGACGCGCACCGGAGGGGAGAAGAACGCCACGCTCGCGAAGCACCGTCAGCAGCTTCGTTTCCAGCTCGCTCGAAAGAACCGCCTCGACCGGCACGCACCAGTGCCGCTCGCC
Source organism: Gammaproteobacteria bacterium (assembly GCA_022826505.1). Classification (GTDB taxonomy): domain Bacteria; phylum Pseudomonadota; class Gammaproteobacteria; order HK1; family HK1; genus HK1. The sequence continues at coordinate 53,336 of JAJDUQ010000189.1, read as the reverse complement.
GGCGAAGCGTTCGCACTTCACCGCATCCTTCTCGGTCATGAGAACCGGTGCGCCATCGGCGAAGTCGATCTCGCCCGCCGCGAGCGGGTGGTGATCGGGAAACGGGTGACGGATCACTGTCAGTCCGTGTGCCTCGAGGGAACGAAAGAACCGCTCCTGGTGACCGATTGCACACACGGCATGCACCGGCGAACCGCGAAAGGCGTCGAGCGGACGGGTCCGATTCGGGTCGACGAGGCTCACCGCATGATCCGACTCGAGCCGCATCTCGAGTTCACCCGGCCTCCCGGCACCGTTCACGACCACGAGGTCGACCGATTGGAGTCGGCTCGGCGGCTCGCGCAACGGTCCCGCCGGCATGCAGAGTCCGTTCCCGTGACGGCGTTCGCCATCGACCACGACGATCTCCACGTCGCGAGCGAGTCGCAGGTGCTGGAGTCCGTCGTCGCTCAGTATCACTTCGCACTTTGCGCGACGGACCAGAATTCGCGCGGCGGCGATTCGATTCGGGCCGGCCGCTACCGGACCGCCGGTACGGCGGGCCAGCAGCACCGCTTCGTCTCCCACCCGCCCCGGGTCGCTGTCCGGTCGCACTTTCCGCGGCCATCGACTGGCGGTGCCTCGGTACCCGCGGCACACGACCCCGACACGCAGTCCGTGCCGCGCGAGCAGCCTGGCAACGGCAATGACCAGCGGGGTCTTCCCGGTACCACCGACGCTGAGATTGCCGACGACGACGACCGGACAGCCGACCTTCCAGGAGCGACGCATCCCGGCCCGATAGGCGCCGCGACGCAGCGCCGTTCCCAGCGCAAACAGCCAGCCGAGCGGAGCCAGCAAGGCGCCGAGTGGACCTGGCGCATACCAGAATTTCGGTGGGTCACGCACGGGATGTGCGAAGTCTCCGGATGCCGGCCAAATGTAGCGGCCGGACACGAAAATCGACAGTCGGAGCGCGGCCGGTCACCGAGCAGGCTCCCGGGGGCGACGCGCTGCAATGGTCAGCCTGTACAGACCGGCCTGACGGGCGGCGTCCATGACCGTGACGACCGACTGATGCGGAGTATGCGCATCTGCACTGACGATCACTCGCGGGGAGTCGAATCTCCGAGCCGCGTTCGCGAGAACGCTCCGCAGAGCGGGCGCTTCGGCGTCGTCCACTCGGTGGCCCTCGACGTGCACGTGCCCGGCGGCATCGATCACCACGGCGACGACCTCGTCGTTTCGCATGTCCTCCCGCACACTCGCCGTCGGGAGCTCGATGCTCAACTCGGAACGCCATTCGAATGTCGTCGTCACCATGAAGAAGATGAGCAGCAGAAAGACGACGTCGATCAGCGCCGTGAGGTTGATCTCGGGCGAATCGGGTTGCGTGGCCCGAAATTTCATCGGCGCTCCCCCCATCCCCCTCCGCCGTGGCGCTCCGCACGCAGTTGCTGGAGCGCTCCGACCAACCTGAGCGTCTCCTGTTCCATCGCCACCGCGAGCGCGTCCACGCGCCCGCGAAGGACGCGATGAAACAAAAGACTCGGAATCGCGACGGTCAGGCCCGCGGCGGTCGTTACCAGCGCCTCGGAGATTCCGCCGGCAAGCACTCTGGGTTCACCGATGCCGTGCGCCGTCACTACCGCAAATACCTTGATCATTCCGATGACCGTGCCCAGCAGTCCGAGCAGCGGAGCAACCGCCGCTATGGTGCCGAGCGCGTTGAGGTACCGCTCGAGTTCGTGCACGACGTGGCGGCCGACCTCTTCGATGCGCTCCTTCATGAGCTCGCGGTCGAGATCGCGGCTGGCGAGGCCGGCGGCGAGAATGCGCCCGAGCGGTGACCCCTCGCGCAACGCCCGGACCCGCTCGTCGGTCAGCTCTTCCGCCAGGACCCAGTCCCAGACGTGAGCCACCAGGTCCTTCGGCACGACTCGTTCGGACTGCAGCGACCAAAGCCGCTCGACAACGATCGCCGTGGCGGCGATCGAGCAGAGGATGATCGGCGCCATCAGCCATCCGCCCGATTTCACGAGCTCGAGCACGGCTTCTCCGTGTGCAGGGCGCGAGGGGGGGGGCGAATGATAACCGGGTCGGCTCGACCACAACATACGCTGCAACAGACCCCATGTCGCACCGACTCGCGCCCCGATGCGGATCGGACGCCGCGACGAGGGAGTTGCCCTGCGATGGAACTTCCACCCCGTCGTGTGCCGCGTCCCCGGTCGGTCGGCTCACCTGCGAATCACTCGAACCCGGCGCTCGATTCCTCGGCCGGAGTCGGCGGCAGTTCGGCGCGGCACGGCAGTCCACGTGCGTGCCAGTACCGGCGACCATGCTCGCGCTCGAGCCGTGTGACCCGCGGCTCGGCGGCCGGCGGAAATTCGATGGTGACGGCGCCACAACGCGAGGTGGAGTACGTCGCAACCCCGGCCTCCACGTAGCGCGACACCACGTCGGGATGCGGAAGGCGAAAACGGCCGTGCTCCGAGGCGCTGAAGAGCGCGATCGACGGCGATACCGAATCGACGAATGCCCGGGTCGAAGAGGTGGTGCTTCCATGATGCGGCACCAGGAGAACGTCAGCGGCCAGCCGATGCCCCGAACGCGCCACCAGCGCCCGCTCGCCGTCTCGCTCGACATCACCGGTCAGCAGAGCGATTCCTCCGGAACCTTCGATTCGGACCACGCACGAGTGGGCATTGTCGAACCGCGGCCGACCGGCGTACGGATACAGAACTTCGAACGAAACTCCATCCCAGAGCCATCGGCGGCCCGCGGTGCATTCGAGATCGGGACGGTGGGAATCCACGGGGCCGTTCGCAACCATCGCACCAATTGCGACCGAGTCGGCCAGACGCGCGTATCCTCCGATGTGGTCCGCATCGCCATGGCTCAGCACCACGCGATCGACCGTGTCATGGCCATGTCCGGCGAGAAAGGGCAACACTGCGAGGGCGGCGGCATCGAGACGCGTCCCCACGCGCGGCCCCGCGTCGTAGACGAGCACGTGATTCTCGGTCTCCACCACCACCGACAGTCCGTGTCCCACGTCGAGCACCGTCATCCGCCAGGCACCCGGTTCGACCGGGTCCGGGCGCATCGCGACCATCGGCAACATCCAGACGAAACCCAGCCAGCGGACGGTCAGACCCCGCGGTGCGAGCAGGATCAGTATCCCTGCCGCGGCGGCCGCGAGCTGCCAGGGTCCGATTTCGCCCGGGACCCGCAGCATCGCCGCGCGCGCCGCGATCCACTCGATGGCCGGCCACAGCGTATCGAGCACCAGCGCGGCGACCTCGAGCATCGCAGCGCCCGCTCCCGCATGTACGACGCCGGCCAGCAGTCCGAGGAGAACCACGGGCACGACCACCACTCCAACGAGGGGAATGACCAATGCATTGACGAACGGGGACACGAGCGACTGCTCGGCGAAGACGCTGAGCGTCACCGGCGCGAGTCCCACCGTGACCGCCATCTGCGCCGTCGCAATGGTATGCAGTCGGGTGGCGAACGTGTGCGGCCTCGCCACCGGACGTGTAGCGAGTGCCGCCACGATTGCCGCGACGGCGACGAAGGACAGCCAGAACCCCGGAGCACGGACGCTGTGCGGATCGACGACCAGCACCGCCACCAGGGCGAACGCAAGCCCGTGCGAGGGTGGGATGTAGCGCCTCGTCAACCGCGCCGCGAACACCACTGCGAGCATCAGCAACGCCCGTTGCGTCGGCAGGGCCAGGCCGGCGAGCATCGCGTAGGCGGTGGCGGCGAGCATCGCCGCGATACCCGCTACCTGCGGGGCGGCAATCAGCAGCGCGGCGCGCGGCACGAACGTCCAGGCGCGCAGGGCAACCCAGTACGCGGCACCCGCAGCCATCCCGACGTGCAGGCCGGAGATTGCCATGAGGTGGGCGAGTCCGGTCACTCGCAAAGCCCGCCACTGGTGCTCCGAGACGCCGCTGCGATCGCCGATGGCCAGGGCACGGACGAGGCCTTCGCTGCCGTAGCCGTCGAGTGCGGAACCGATCGACCGCGCGAGACTGGCCCGAACCGCATCCATTCGGGCCAACGAGACCGCCGGCGCGGAGCCGTCGACCTCACCGGCCTTGACGTAGCCGGTCGCGGCGATTCGATTCGCGAACAGCCGGCCTTCGTAGTCCGAACCGCCCGGGTTGTGCCATCCGCGGGGCCGGCGCAGCCGCACCGTCAAGTGCCACACCGACGCCGGCATCGGCACCGCGCGCGCGCCGTACCACGAGAGTCTCACCCGCTTCCCCACGAGAGGGGCATGGGAGCTGTCGGAAATGTGAACATCGAACCTCGTCCTGCGTGCGTCCGCAATCGGAAGTCCTCGCACGGTGCCGGCGATCTCGACGTCCCTGCCCTCGACCGCCGTCGAATCCCAGTCAGCCATCTGCACGTGGGCGACAAACGCCGCCCAGAAATATCCCGTGGCCAGGGCGAACGCTGGGCTCGTCCGGACCCTTGCCATGACCAGCAGCACGCAGACGGGGAGCGACGCGCACCACATGGCGTCGGGCAGTACCGGTTCGTTCTCCAGAATGGCCACTCCGGCCACGAAGAGGCAGGCGAATACCAGCACGACATCCTCGAGGAGGCTGATGCATCGACATCCGACCCGAGTCCGAGCGCGGACATGGACGCGGTGGACGAGACGTGGATAATGCCTGTCGCGCAGCCACGTCCTGTCAGCGAAGGGAACGCGTACGTAGAGGCGGCGAGCCCGTCGAATGTGGGATTCCCGCTCACTTGGTGTACGACACAACGACGATGAGACGACTGCTGCGAAAAGTGATTCCCGGCAGGCGCGACATTCGCGGGCACTCGTTTCTGCGGCGCGTCTTCGGCCGGCCGCTTTTCAACCCCGATCTCTGGCACCTCAGCCGCAATTCCGTTGCATGGGCGATGTCGATCGGCCTGTTCATGGCCTGGGTGCCGGTGCCCTTCCAGATGGTCCTTGCCGCCGGTGGCGCGATTCTCATGCGGTGCAACCTTCCGGTGGCGGTGGCGATGGTGTGGGTCAGCAACCCGGTGACGATGGCACCCTTGTACATTTCGGCCCACCAGCTCGGGGCCTGGTTGCTCGACCGGCCACCCGGTGACTTTCGGATCGAACTGTCGCTGCGCTGGCTGTTCGAGGAGCTCGGCAAGGTGTGGGAGCCGCTGCTGCTCGGGTGCTTCGTGCTGGGTCTGGCCTCGGCCGTGCTCGGGCAGATCGCAATCCGGCTCGTCTGGCGCGCCCACATCATGGTGTCGTGGCGCGACCGCAGACTCCGGCGACAGCGCCGCGGCTGCCGTTCCGCTCCCGGTGTCGCTCCGCCCGCAGCTCTCAACGTTTCCCGGGAACGTAACGCGAAGCTCTGACCGCTCGCATCAACCTGCGCCGACGATCGCCGGGCACCGTTTCGCCGGTCGAATCGCGGGTGTATCAGGACTCCCGGGGGCGCCTCGGACCGGGTCAGGTTCGCGGAACCAACCGCCCGTCCACGATGCGCAGGCACCTGTCCATTCGTTCGCTGAGCGACGGGTCATGAGTCGCCACCACGATGCTGGTGCCGAGCTCCCGGTTGAGGGCGCGCATGAGGTCGAAGACCGCGTCCGCCGTGTGCCGGTCGAGATTGCCGGTAGGTTCGTCGGCGAGCACGCACTTCGGCCGGGTCACGAGCGCCCGCGCGATGGCGGTGCGCTGGCGCTCGCCGCCCGAGAGCTCGGCAGGCTTGTGCGACGCACGTGGCCCGAGTCCAACCCTCTGGAGCATGGCGTGCGCCCGCTCCTCCGCCCGGCGTACTCCCTGGCCTCGAATCAGCAGCGGCATCGCCACGTTCTCGAGCGCGGTGAACTCGGCGAGGAGATGATGGAACTGGTATACAAAGCCGAGGACTTCGTTTCGGATGCGCCCGCGTTCGCGTTCTCCGACCGTCGCCATCGACTGCCCCGCGATCACCACTTCGCCGCGATCGGGAGCGTCGAGCCCGCCCAGGCAGTGAAGCAGAGTGCTCTTGCCGGATCCGGACGCACCGGTGAGCGCGACCCCCTCCCCTGCGTCCACCACGAGTTCCGCACCCTTGAGCACCTCGATTTCGAGCCGTCCCTGCCGGAAGGTGCGATCGATACCTCGGGCGACGAGCACCGGCTCACTCATGTCGGAGCGCCTCCACCGGCTGGATTCGCGACGCTCGCCACGCGGGATAGAGCGTCGCGAGCACCGACATCACGAACGCGACGCTGCCCACCGCCGCCACGTCGCGCCAGCGCATGTCGGACGGGACCGCACTGATGTAGTAGATGTCGGGGGAGAGGAACTTGGTGTCGAAGAGGCTCTCGATGGCGGGAACGAGCGTCTCGACATGGGTGGCGAGAGCGACGCCGCCGGCCACCCCCGCGATGGTACCGGCGATACCGATCGCGGTTCCCTGCACCACGAAGATCGACAGGATGCTCGACTGACTGGCCCCGAGGGTGCGCAGGATTGCAATATCGGACTCCTTGTCGGTCACCACCATGACCAGGGTCGACACCAGGTTGAACGCGGCGACTGCGACGATGAGGGTCAGAATCACGAACATCACCGTCTTTTCGATTTTCAGGGCCCGGAAGAAGTTCGCGTGATGTTGTGTCCAGTCCCGCAGCCAGTACCGTCCTCCAAACTCGCGTGCGAGTTCACGGCTCACGCGGGGGGCATCAAACATGTCGGTGAGCTTCACGCGCAGTCCGCTGATCCCCTCACCGAGGCGGAACACGCGCTGCGCGTCCTCGATGTGAATGACCGCCAGCGATGAATCGTACTGCGCGTGACCGGCTTCGAAGATTCCGGAAACGACGAATCGCCGCATGCGCGGCAACACCCCGGCCGGGGTAATCCGCATCTGGGGAGCGACGAGCATCACCCGAGTGCCGACCGTGGCACCGAGCCGGAGCGCGAGATCGCGCCCGATCAGCACGTTGAACTCCCCCGGAACGAGACTCTCCAGTGTGCCCTCGATCAGGAACTGCCCGACCTCCGACACCCGCGGCTCGCGCAAAGGGGAAACACCGCGAATCAGCACGCCCCGGACCTGCCCGGCGTGGGTCAGCATTCCCTGCGACTCCACGAACGGAGCGACCCCCACCACCTCGGAGTGACCCTCGGCTTCGGCGGCCAGCGACTCCCAGTCCTCCAGTGCGCGGCCGAATCCCGAGATGGTCGCATGCGAGGCAACACCGAGAATCCGCTCGCGCAACTCGCGCTCGAATCCGTTCATGACCGAGATGACGGTGATCAGGGCCGTCGCCCCGAGAGCGATCCCGATCATCGACGTGAGACTGATGAAGGAGATGAAGTGATTGCGCCGTTTGGCGCGCGTGTAGCGCAACCCGACACAGAGTTCGTAGGGCGTGAACATGGGTGGCGATCAGGGCGCGGGCCGAATATCGCTCATGGACGCCGCAATGGGGCCGCACGCCGCTGCGATTCGATGACGGGGAAGTCCTCCGAGAGGGTACGCGATTCCACTGCGAGACAGTCCTCGTGACAACACGGGCCGGCGACTCCGCTCGCCATCAGCCTTGACGGGCGAACCGGCGCCGGACGGGCGGCGGGATCATACCTTGGCGCACGTGCCGAATGACGCGTCGCGAACGTTGCCGCCCGGGTCGAATGTTCCGCCGGCGCCCGACGCCGCGATCAGACGAGCCGTCTCGGCGCTGCCCGCGCGACGTTGGCGCGCAGGTACACGGGCGCCGCGTCCTCCGGCGCAACCGCACGACCGGCGTCGAATGCAGACTTGGCGGGGCCGAGCATGTCGACAGCCTCGGGAAGCCGTGCCGCGTCCACCGATTCCAGACGATGACCGAGTTTCTCCGCAACCAGGTCATCGAGTGCCGCACCATGCGCGGACCAGCCGGGACCCGCTCCCGACCATGCGGTACCGGTGATCGGAACACGAACCGCGCCGGGAGAAGCCACGGATTCGTCGAACGCGGGGGCCATGGCGACCCCGTTCCATTCGTAGCCGCCCCAGTACACCTCGCCCATTCGCGCATCGAGCGCCACCAGCACTCGGAGGTCGCCGCGCGTGCGATGCATGCCGGTCGCGATGACTTGAAGCGTCGAGACCGCGATCAGCGGGCAGTTCGCTCCGAACCCCAGTCCCTGTGCGACCGAGCACGCGATCCTGAGCCCGGTGAACGAACCGGGGCCGCGGCCGAACGCGATGGCATCGAGCGCGTCGAGCCCGATCCCCGCTTGCGCGAGCAAGGAATCGACCATCGGAAGCAGCAGATCGGTATGGCGCCGCGGTTCGACCGCATGGCGGGTGGCAATCGTCCCCGAATGCTCCAGCGCACAGGAGCATGCATCGGTCGCGGTCTCGATTGCGAGGATGTTCATGAAGCCCGGGCCTTCGCCCCGCTCACCGGCCGACAGGGTTCATCGATCGTCACCGGTCGCGACACGCGAAGAATGCCCGCACGTCCCCGACGTCCGTGGTGATCGGCATCGGGGGCAGGCTGTCGAGAAATATGCGCCCGTATCCCCGTTTCGAAAGCCTCGGATCGCAGACGACCACCACACCGCGGTCGCTCGGATCGCGGATGAGCCGTCCGACGCCCTGCTTGAGGGCAATCACGGCGGCAGGCACCTGGATGCTCGTGAACGGATCGCCTCCTTCGCGCCGCACGGCGCCCGCCCGAGCCACGAGCAGAGGATCGTCGGGCGGGGCGAAGGGCAGCTTGTCGACGAGGACCAGCGAGAGAGCGTCTCCCCGAATGTCCACTCCCTCCCAGAAGCTCTGGGTTCCGAGCAGAACCGAACTCGGGGTGTCGACGAATCGGGCCAGCAGCTCGCTCCGAGGACGCTCTCCCTGCGTGAACAGCGGCCAGGGGACCCGACCGTCGAGCGCGTCCCTCACTGCGCGCAGAGCCCGGTGGCTGGTGAACAGCAGGAACGCGCGCCCGCGGCTCGCGGCGAGCACGGACACCGCCACGTCTGCGACCGCTTCGTGATAGCCGGGACGAAACGGCTCCGGCATGCCGGACGGCAGATAGCACAGTGTCTGCTCCCGATAGTCGAACGACCCGTCGAAGACGTGCAGCGAGGCGCCGGTCATGCCCACTCGGCTCGCGAAGTGCTCGAGACTGCCCGAAACGGAAAGGGTTGCGGAGGTGAGGATCCAGGCCCGGTCGACCTCGACGACACGCTCGGCCAGAATCGGGCCGGTGTCGAGGGGAGCGAGATGCAGCGCGAATCCGCGCGTGCGCCCTTCCGCCCAGCGCGCATGGCCCGGTTCCGGTGGTTCGCCGCCGATTCGGACCAGGCGGGACATGAGCTCACGGGATCTCTGCGAAACCGCCGCAATCGACACCCCTCGAACCGACACCTTCGCGAGCGCCTGCGACAGATCGTCAAGGCGGGATTCCACCGAGGCGATTCGATCGCGTGCGTCACCCGGCATGGCGCTCCACTCGAACCGTCCCACCGCGCCGGGGAAGGCGTCGGTCGCCTCGCGAACCGCGACGTCGAGTTCCGTGGCCAGCGCATCCAGATCCGGTGTATCCGGCGCATCCGTTCTCATCGCCGCACTGGTGTCGCGCGCGAGCCCGGTGAGCTGTCCACTCGTGACCTCCACTCCGAAGAAGCGGGTCGCGACGTCGGGAATCTGGTGCGCTTCGTCGATGATCAGCGCATCGACGAGCGGCAGGAGATCTCCGAATCCACGCTCCTTGAGCGCCATGTCGGCGAAAAGGAGATGGTGGTTGACCACCACCACATCCGCCTCGGTCGCCCGGCGGCGCGCCTCGACGACATGGCACCCGTCGTACATCGGGCACTTCGAACCCAGACAGTTGTCCGCCGTGGAAGTAATGGCGCGCCGCACCGGATCATGCTCGGCGAGGTCGGTCACTTCGGCGAGATCGCCACTCTCGGTCCGGTCCGCCCACCCCGACAAGCGCGTCACCCGTGCCGCCAACTGTCGCGAGACGAGGCGGCCGGCGGCCAGCACCTGTTCGTAACGCCAGCGGCAGAGGTAATTCGATCGACCCTTGAGCAGGGCAATCCGCGGGTTGCGTCCGACCGCCCGGCAGGCAATCGGCAGATCGCGTTCGAGCAGCCGGTCCTGCAGATGGCGGGTCCCGGTCGAAACCGCGACTCGACCTCCACAGGCAATCGCCGGTACGAGGTATGCGAGCGTCTTGCCCGTGCCCGTCCCGGCTTCACAAACGAGAGTGCCCCGGCACGAGATGGTGCGTTCGACCGCCTCGGCCATGGCTTGCTGGTCGGCGCGAGGAGCGTAGCCGGGCGTCAGTTCCGACAGGGGTCCATCCGCGGCAAACACGTGCTCGCATGCGGCCTCGGCGTTCAGCGTTCGAGTCTCCCTGCCACCGCGATCCAATTCGCCGCCGGAACCAGAATTCGACGGTGTCTCGCACGAGACCCCGTCTGCCGGAGGGCGCCGAACGTCACCACGGAGTCCATCTTATACTGTTGTCCGACGTGCACGGTTGCGCACGTTCGTCGAGCGCCTCGGTACACGCACGGCAGTTCACGACGGAAAGGAGACCGGCGATGACCGCTCCAGAGACTGAAAGCTACGAAGTCGAACACCGCGAGACAGTGGCTGGAACCGGCGATCTGCGCGTACGCCTCTACACCCTGGCGGCGGGACAGGAGGTGCCCTGGCACTACCACAGCCACATCACGGACACGTTCTTCTGCCTCGAGGGAACATTGTCGATCGAAACTCGAACCCCTGCCGATCACCGAGTGCTGAGCGTCGGCGAGAGCTGTGCGGTGCCGCCGAACACGGCGCACCGGGTCACCGGTCACCGAGGCGAACGGGTCCGATTTCTGATCGTGCAGGGCGTCGGCACCTACGACTTCTGCCCGATCGGGTAGCACTCTTCGCGTCGTGGACACGAGGCGACGGCAGGCCACTCTTCTGCTCCGGAACGGCTGGCCGCGTTTTCCGGACAGTTCGCGGCTGCACTCGCCGAACCGGGGTGCGATCATCGGCAACGTCATCGATCCCCGTGCCGTTTGCCGTGGCGCCACTCCCGTCCAATGTCGACGACCGACTGGAATGACCACCGCGTCCGTACCCGAATCGGGCAGGTACTCGGCACCTTGGGACACCGCCCGATCGGTCGGCGCCCGTCCCCGCGACGAATCGGGCAGAATGACCCGTGCGGATTCGCATCGTGTCAGGAGATCACGAGTGTTCAATCTTCCACGGATCTCCGGTGCGCTCGACGATGCCATCCGGCACGCGATCGATTCGAAGACCAAGCCGCTCGGCGCCCTCGGAATCCTGGAGACGCTCGCCGCGCAGATCGCACGTGTCCAGGGGACGCTCACGCCGAGTCTGGAACGCTGCCACGTCATCCTCTTCGCCGCCGACCACGGCATCGCGCACGAGGGCGTCTCCGCCTACCCACAGGCAGTGACCCGGCAGATGGTCGCGAACTTCCTCGCCGGCGGCGCCGCCGCAAACGTGTTCGCACGCGCCAACGGCGTGGATCTCCAGGTCGTCGACGCAGGGGTCGCGGGAGACCCCTTCGATTCACCGGAACTCGTGTCGCTGCGAATCGCCGCCGGTACGAGAAACCTCGCGAAGGAAGCCGCGATGTCGGGTGAGCAGCGCGACAAGGCGTTGCGTGCCGGTCACGATCTGGGCGCAGGCGTCACGGCAGACGCTGTCGCCTTCGGCGAGATGGGAATCGCGAACACGTCGTCGGCGTCCCTGATCGCCCACAAGATCACCGGCGCCGGGCTGGATTCACTGATCGGCCGCGGGACCGGTCTCGATGACGAGGGGCTCGTGCACAAGCGCTCTGTCCTCGCACGCGCCGCGAAGCGAACCGCCGAACGGCTCGACGCCCACGACGCATTGCGCGAGTACGGCGGCTTCGAGATCGCGATGATGGCGGGCGCCATGATTGGTGCGGCGCGCTCCGGATCGATCGTGCTCGTGGACGGATTCATCGCGAGCACCGCTGCGCTCGTGGCGGTCGACCTTGCGCCGACGCTTCGAGACTACCTCGTCTTCGCGCATCGCTCCGCCGAGCAAGGCCACCACACCGTTCTGGCGGCGCTCGACGCCCGTCCACTGCTCGATTTCGACATGCGCCTCGGCGAGGGCACCGGCGCACTGATCGCATGGCCGGTTCTCAAGTGCGCGGCGGCGATGATGTCGCAAATGGCGAGCTTCGAGAGCGCGGGAGTGAGCGGACCGACCGATGATCGGACCGCCTGACCGGCCCACCGGGGTCGGCGCCCACCACCGTGAGTCGACGACCCGCGAGTCGCGCGCTCTCCGAGTCTGCTTCACGACCTCGACGACGACGGCAGACGACCGTCCGGCCACGTGCCCGACCGGCACGGCGTTCGACACACCGGATGGCGCCGGAGCGCCGCGGGGGGTCCGGGCGTCGGGGTTCTGCAGGCGAGCCGGAACCGTCCCCGAATGACGGTGCGGGTGCGCGAGGAAGTCGCGACGTTCCTGCTCGCGGTGCAGCTCCTCACGCGATGGCCGGTCTGCTCGCAAGACCTGTTCACCGAAGTACGGCTCGCTGCCGCGACTCGCTACTATTCGCTCGTCGGCGCGATGATCGGCGCATTCTCGGGCGCAGTGTTCTGGCTCGCACACCTGGTATTTCCCGCCACCCTGGCCATCGTGCTGGCCACCGCCGCATCGCTTCTCGCCACCGGCGCCTTTCACGAGGACGGGTTCGCGGACGCCTGTGACGGACTCGGGGGCGGAAGCAACCGCAAGCGCACGCTGGAAATCATGCGGGACAGCCGGCTCGGCACCTACGGCGCGGCAGGGCTCGGACTGATGCTTGCGGCGAAGGTTCTCGCGCTCGCTGCGACGCCGCCCGCAGTCGTCCCATGGCTGCTGATCGCGGCTCATGCCGCGAGTCGCACCTCTGCGGTCATCGTCATCTCGACGAGCACCTACGTGCGGGACGCCGGCATCGCCAAACCGGTTGCCGGTTCGGTGGCACCGGAGAGCCTTGCACTCGTGCTCGTGACCGCAACGGCAGCCGTCCTTGCGCTGCTCGCCGTCGTCGCTCCGTCGGTGATCGTGGCCGGAGTCGGGGGGCTCGCCATCGGACACCTCGCAATGCGCGGGATCTGCGAACGCAAGCTCGGTGGTTACACCGGCGACTGCCTCGGCGCGGTGCAGCAGACAAGCGAACTCGGCTTGTATCTGGGCGTCGCGGCGGCGCTGTAGTTTGCCGTCGCTTGCGGGCCGGTGAAGCGCAATCGCGCTCGAGCCGTGATCCGCGGCCGAGTCCGACCACGCCGAGATCCGTCTCCAATCCGGAAAATTCGACCTGACGCCATGTATGTGATTCTGCTCCGCCACACTCGCCCGTGCGTCGCCGCAGGCGTCTGCTACGGGGTCACGGATCTGGATGTCGCGGCGTCCTTCGACGACGAAGCGACGGCCGTCCTGGCCACACTGCCCACGTCGGGCCGGCTGGTGAGCAGCCCGCTGCGACGCTGCCGGCGCCTCGCGGAACGGATCGGCGCCGCGCGAGGCACCGCGCCCGTCGTGGACGAAAGGCTGCGGGAATTCGACTTCGGCACGTGGGAAGGCGTGCCATGGGATGCGATACCCCGAGCGGAGCTGGATGCATGGGCAGCGGACTTCTTCCACGCGCGCCCCCACGGAGGAGAAAGCGTGCACATGCTGAGCGAGCGGGTGAAGTCCGCAATATCCGACTACCGGCGAAGCGGCGAACCGCACGTGGCGATCACCCACGCCGGGGTCATCAAGGCCGCACTTGCCCAGAGCGGACACCCTGACGGATGGAAGGCCGATGTCGAGTTCGGCGCTGCAGTGCGCATTCCGCTGGACTGATCGACACAAGGAGGACCGTGCGCGCGACCATTCAGCGCACCGCGGGGCAATTTCGGGATGGCCAGCGGCACTCGAAACGCCGTGCACGGAGTCGTCACGCACAGGTGTGAGATCGCCGGTGAGCCTGCGCCATCCGGGGAAGCGGCGGAGGCCGAGGGCGTCAACAGGAAGGTCGCGATTCCTTGACGACCATGGGAATGCCGGCCGTGACGAAGTAGACGTGACCGGCCGTCCGGGCTACGGCCTGGTTGAGCCGTCCGGCTCGATCGCGAAATGCGCGCGCCAGTGCATTGTCCGGCACGATACCTAGACCCACCTCGTTCGCGACCAGCACCACTGGCCCGGGCGCCTCGACGAGGGACTCGAGCAGGCCTTGCGTGGCGGCGTCGACATCTTGTTCGTGGTGCATGAGATTGCCGAGCCAGACGGTCAGACATTCGACCAGCAAACACGTCCGTGGCGTACTGTGCCCGGCGATCGCCTGCGCCAGCGCGATTGGTGCCTCCACCGTGTGCCAGGCCTGTCCGCGCCGGGCGCGGTGAACTTCGATCCTGCGTCGCGTCTCGTCGTCCACGAATTCGGCGGTGGCGACGTAGACCGGCTGCTCGCCACGCTCGCGAACCAGCGACTCGGCGTACAGGCTCTTGCCCGACCGTGCGCCGCCGAGCACGAAGGTGATGTCCGGGCGGGTCTCGATGGGACTCACCGGCGCACCGGTTCCCGCACCGAACCGTCAGTTCGACGAATCCGCGGCTGACGAATCACCCCCGCCTCGCGGGAGGAATTGTCCGTCATCGCGCGGCACGAGGTCATCCAGCGCCGGCCGGCCACCGCCAAAGCGGATGTCGCACCAAAACGGACTGCGAATTCCTCGATGTCGGTTCTCCTGCCGATACGCGATTCGGCCCTGACACACTGACTCACCACGACAGCCCGCCGGCCCTGAGACGGACCCGAAGGCGCCGCAGATCGTCGGGCGGGGTCGCGAATGGGGAAAATACCAGGAAATCCGTCCGGTTCCCGACAGCGACCTCCAGTACGACGACCATTCGGTGGGCGAAGTGCACGACCGGAGGCTCGATGGCGACGACACCGCCGTCGACGCACACCAGCGTCCACCTGTCGCCATCGTGCCGGAGCTCGTGATAGCGACCGTCTGTCCCCGCCAGGCGCATCCGCGTTGCGAACACCGCAACGCCACCCGCGATCTCGACACCGACCGCTACGCCGGCACAGACCACGGCACCGCAAAGCACTGCGAGCGACAGCGCCTCCATGGCACGGTCCCGGACAATACCAACACCGAGGGCTCGACGGAGAACCGTCACGCCTGTCGCATTTCCACTCATCCGCAAGACGCTATCACGGCCTGCGGCGGGCAAGGGCGGACTCCAGGACGTTGCTTGTGTAGGCGCCGAGCGTCATAATTTTTGCGTTGCACAACACAGGGATTCGCAAGCCGAACATGGCCCGAGCCCGACCGCTTTCCCCGCATCTCCAGGTCTATCGTCTGCCGCTCCTGGCGGTGTTGTCCATCTCCCATCGAGCGACCGGGGTGTTGCTCGCGGCGGGGAGCCTCGTGCTCGTGTACTGGCTCGCGGCGGTGGCGAGCGGACCGGACGCCTTCTCGGACGCACAGACGCTGCTCGGCTCTCTGCCGGGCCGAGCCTTCCTGCTGCTCGTCACATTCTCGCTGTTCTACCATCTCGGGAATGGGATCCGGCATCTCTTCTGGGACATCGGACTCGGATTCGAACTGCGCGCCGCGCGCGCGAGCGGAATACTGGTCATCGTTGCCGCAGCCGTCCTCACCCTGGTCGCCTGGACGCTCGGCTACGCGATGCGCTGATCCTCCGGCAGACCTTCCCTTGGACTACCGAACCCCAATCGCCCGCGCTCGTGGTCTCGGCTCCGCGAAGGACGGGACGCATCACTGGTGGATGCAGCGGGTGACCGCCATCGCGCTGGTGCCGCTCACCGTATGGCTCGTGGGGTCGCTGGTCGCGATCGGTACCGTGGATTACGCGCAGACGGTGCACTGGATCCGGACCCCGGCGGTCAGCATTGCACTGCTTCTGACCATCGCCGCCCTCTTCCACCATGCTCAGCTTGGACTCCAGGTCGTCGTCGAGGACTATGTTCAGGTCGAGTGGAAGAAGACCGCCACCCTGATCGCGGTCAAGCTGCTGGCAATCGCGGTTGCGGCGACTGCCGCGTTCAGCGTTCTCAGGATCGCTCTCCGGAGCTGAATCGATGGCGTCGACCTATCCCATTGTCGAGCACCAGTACGACGTCATCGTGGTCGGTGCCGGGGGGGCGGGGCTGCGCGCGACTCTGGGACTCGCCGCTCAGGGATTGGCCACCGCCTGCGTGACGAAGCTCTTTCCCACCCGCAGCCATACCGTCGCGGCCCAGGGCGGGATCAGCGCCGCGCTGGGCAACATGGGCGAGGACGACTGGCGCTGGCACATGTACGACACGGTGAAGGGCTCGGACTGGCTCGGAGACCAGGACGCAATCGAGTACATGTGCCGCGAAGCGATTCCCGCCGTGATCGAACTCGAACACTTCGGCGTTCCGTTCTCGCGTACCGAAGACGGACGGATCTACCAGCGACCGTTCGGCGGAATGACCACGCACTTCGGCGAGGGGACCGCCCAGAGAACGTGCGCGGCGGCGGATCGCACCGGTCACGCGATTCTGCACACGCTCTACCAGCAGAGTCTTCGCCACGACGCGGAGTTCTTCATCGAGTACTTCGCAATCGACCTGCTCATGGACGACGACGGCGCCTGCCGAGGTGTCCTGGCCTGGAACCTCGACGACGGCACCCTGCACCGTCTGCGCGCCCACATGACGGTCCTCGCCACCGGAGGCTACGGACGGACGTACTTCTCCTGCACCTCCGCCCACACCTGTACCGGCGACGGCAACGCGATGGCGCTCAGGGCGGGCTTGGCGCTGCAGGACATGGAATTCGTCCAGTTCCATCCCACCGGAATCTACGGTTCCGGCTGCCTGATCACCGAAGGCTCGCGAGGCGAAGGCGGCTATCTGACGAATTCCGAGGGCGAGCGGTTCATGGAGCGCTACGCGCCCAACGCCAAGGATCTCGCCTCGCGCGATGTCGTCAGCCGCGCCATGACGCTCGAGATTCGAGAGGGCCGCGGGGTAGGCGAACACAAGGATCACATCTTCCTGCACCTCGAACATCTCGGACCCGAGGTGCTGCGGGAGCGGCTGCCGGGAATTTCGGAAACCGCGAGGATATTCGCGGGCGTCGACACCTCTCGCGAGCCGATTCCGGTCCTTCCCACCGTGCACTACAACATGGGCGGGGTACCGACCAACTTCCATGGCGAAGTCGTGACGCTTCGCGGCGACGATCCGGATTCGGTGGTGCCCGGTCTGATGGCGATTGGCGAATGCGCATGCGTCTCGGTGCATGGCGCAAACCGGCTCGGCTCGAATTCGCTGCTGGATCTGGTGGTATTCGGTCGCGCGGCCGCGAAACGATGCGCGGAAATCGTCGAAGCGGGCAGCACCCACGCCCCACTGCCGGCCGACGCCGAGGCGTCCATTCTCGATCGATTCGATCGAGTGCGCCATGCACGGGGAAGCGAGCCGACGGCAGCGTTGCGTCTCAGGATGCAGCGCGTGATGCAGAACAACGCCGCGGTGTTTCGCACCGGCGAGACCCTCGAGGAAGGTCGCCGCCTCATCTGCGACGTTCACGCGGCGTTCTCCGACGTTCGCGTCGAAGACCGTGGTCTCGTGTGGAACTCGGATCTGGTCGAGACGCTGGAGCTGGACAATCTGCTCGGACAGGCGGTGGTGACGATGTGCTCGGCCGAGAACCGCACCGAGAGTCGAGGCGCCCATGCGCGCGAGGACTGTCCGGACCGCGACGACGAGCGATGGCTGAAGCACACCCTTGCGTGGCTCGACGGACACGCCGTACCGCGCATCGACTATCGCCCCGTCCACATGTACACCCTGACGAACGACACCAGTGTCATTCCGCCCAGGGCACGCGTGTACTGAAGGGAGCACTGCACATGGTTCAGTTCACACTCCCTGCAGACTCGGTGGTCCGTGAAGGGAGAACCTGGCCCGCACCGGGCGACGCAAGGCGACCCAGGACGTTCGTCGTCTACCGCTACGACCCGGACTCGGACGAAAACCCGCGACGCGACCGCTACACCATCGATCTTGCGGCGTGCGGACCGATGGTTCTCGACGCCCTCATCAAGATCAAGAGCGAGGTCGACGCCACCCTGACGTTCCGGCGCTCCTGCCGGGAAGGGATCTGCGGCTCCTGCGCGATGAACATCGCAGGACGCAACGGCCTCGCCTGCATCAGCGCCATCGAGGACTACTCCGGCGAGGTCGGTATCCATCCCCTGCCGCACCTGCCGGTTGTGAAGGACCTCGTGGCGGACATGAAGCACTTCTACGCCCAGCTCGCATCCGTCAAGCCGTGGATGCGTGCGCAGTCGTCTCCGGCGCGGGACCGGGAGCGGCTTCAGTCGAAGGAGGAGCGCGAGAAGCTCGACGGGCTCTACGAGTGCATCCTGTGCGCGTGCTGCTCCACGAGCTGCCCGAGCTACTGGTGGAACGGCGACCGGTACCTCGGACCGGCCGTCCTCCTCCAGGCCTACCGGTGGCTCGCCGACAGCCGCGACGAGGCTGCGGGGGAACGGCTCGACGACCTGGAGGACCCGTTCCGCCTGTATCGCTGTCACACCATCATGAACTGCACGACAGCCTGTCCGAAGGGGTTGAACCCGGCGAAGGCGATTGCCGGAATCAAGAAGATGATGGTGGCGAGAAGCTTCTGATCGGATCGGCGCCTCCGGACCATGACCGGCCGGTCTTCTCTTCCTTCATGGCCGAACGACGTCGTGCGGCGGAGGCGGAGGCGGAACAGCAGCATCGGAATGTCCGAACCCCGTCTTCCCCAACATCGATTCCGGATCGCTGCGTGAACCGACGCGAAAGACTCGACAGGGCGCGGTGGCGCTGCCGGCGCGGGATGAAGGAGCTCGACGTGCTGCTCGAACGCTTCGTCGGCCGGGCCTTCACCCGTCTCGACGACGACGAGCTCGAAGCACTGGAACACCTGCTCGTACAGCCCGATCAGGACATCCTGGAGTGGATCGCTTCCACGACCACTACCGTACCCCCTTCGATGCGGCAAATCGTCGTCCTCATTCGCTCCAACGCTCTGGGGCAGCCATGAACGGGCGCTGGACGTTACACTCCTGCGCAGAATCGGCTCCGCGAATCGAATGATGAAACCCTCCCGACAGTCCGTCACTGTTCGTGCTTCGACAATGGAGTCCTGCGGCGAAGAGGCAGACGCAATGCTGGCCGGGGATTCGATTTCACGGCTCGATTTCCTTGCCGTACTGCGAGTCTCCGGTGCCGACGCTCAGGCATACCTTCAGGGCCAGCTCACGGCCGACGTCAGCGAAGTCAGTGCGTCGGCGTCTCGTCTTGCCGCATGGTGCTCGCCCAAGGGACGTGTGCTCGCGTTGTTCAGACTGTTCGCCGATCCGGCCGGTGAGTTCCGGGTCGTCTGCGAGCGGTGGTTTGCGACGTCACTGCTCACGCGACTGCGCATGTTCATCCTGCGCGCAGACGTCCGAATCGACGATGGTCCGGACCGGCTCGATGTGGTCGGTGTCTCGGGCGCGCGTGCGTTTTCCAATCACCTCGCATCCTGGGCCGGTACCGCCGAGGTCGATGACGCCACCGTATTCGAGGACGTGACGATTGCCCGCGTGCCCGGCCGCCGCCCCAGATTCCTCCTGGCCGGTCCTCCCGCACGAATCGAGGCGATCGCGTCGACGCGACAGACCGACGGGGCATTCGGTGCAAACGCGGGTACGTGGCGACTGGCGGAGATTTGCGCCGGTGTCCCGCGCATCACCTCGAGATACTCGGATGCATTCCTTCCGCAGATGTTGAACCTCGATCGATTCGACGCGGTGAGCTTCGAGAAGGGATGCTACGTGGGCCAGGAGATCGTCGCCCGCGCCCAGCACCTGGGGCGGATCAAGCGACGTTCGTACGTCGCACGGGCAACTGCGGCCGCCGAAGGCGACACAATCCTGGACACGGCGAAGGACGAGGTGCGCAAGGTCGGAGACGTCGTCACCGCGGAACCCCATCCCCATGGCGGCAGTGCCGCTCTGGTGGTCCTCGACGTCGCATCCGCCGGCTCGGAGACGCTCCGAGTGGGTCGACCCGACGGTCCTTCAATTCGGATTGCACCCGTCGACTCCCCGGGACGCTGATCCTGGCGGCGGTTCGTGGGCACCGGCTCGTCGAATGAGCGCCCCTTGTCCGTGTGACGAGTCGGGGAGGCAATGCCCGGCATCGCGACGCGGCGCCAATGGTTCGACCCTCAGCTCGTGACGATCGACGACAGAGGCCTCGAGCACCGCGCTCGTCGCACGAGGCTCGAACTGGGGCCATGAACAGGTTCGGCAGCATCGTCCCCGCCGACTTCACGCCGGCATGGTGGCTGCCCGGACCGCACGCGCAGACGGTCTGGCCGGCGATGATTCGCCGCACCCGACCCGTTCCACTGACGCGGGAACGCCTGGAGCTTCCGGATGGAGACTTTGTCGACATCGACTGGACCGGCGACTCCGGCCCGATCGTGGTCATCCTGCACGGACTCCAGGGTTCGAGCCGATCACCGCACGTGCAGGGTTTGCTCGGAGCGTTCGGGCAGCGTGGCTGGCGGGGCGCCGTCATGCATTTCCGGGGATGCAGCGGCGAGCCGAATCGCCTGCCCCGCACCTATCACTCCGGCGAGACCAGCGACATGGGACACGTCCTCCACCGACTGCGCGAACGGCATCCATCGACTCCGATTGCCGCGGTGGGCTACTCGCTTGGCGGCAACGTCCTGCTCAAATGGCTGGCCGAGCGCGGCCTCGCCGCCGAGCTGACCGCGGGGGTCGCGGTGTCCGTCCCGTTCCTTCTTTCCGGGGCGGCGGACCGGCTCGAGCTCGGCTTCTCACGGGTCTACAAGCGCCACTTCATCGTCGATCTCCAGCGTGCCGTTCTCAAGAAGTTCCGGCATCGACCGGGACCACTCGACATCGACGCGGTGCGCCGGGAGTGGACCTTTCGCGGATTCGACAATCGAGTCACGGCGCCCCTGCACGGCTTCCGCGACGCCGAACACTACTACGACACGGCGAGTTGCCGGCAGTACCTGAGAGGTGTGGCACGTCCGACGCTGATCATCCATGCGCTCGACGATCCGTTCATGACCCCAGGCGTGATACCGCGACGCGAGGAACTCGCACCGGCCATCCGCATGGAGCTGAGCGCGGCGGGCGGGCACGTGGGGTTCATCGAGGGCAGCGCACCGTGGTCGGCACGCTTCTGGCTGGAGGACCGGATTCCCCGTTTCCTCGCGGGACAGCTCGACCGTGCCATCCCGGAGTGCCCGAACTGACGGGAGCGAAGCGCCGCGGGGAGGGACCCCACGCATTCAGGCCGTGCGCAGCTCCCGCGGCACCGCTTTCATGCTCAGTCGAATGCGACCCTGCTTGTCGACTTCGAGCACCTTGACCTTCACGCGGTCGCCTTCGCGGAGCTTGTCGCTGACGCGCTCGACGCGTTCCTCCGAGATCTGCGAGATATGCACGAGCCCGTCGCGTCCGGGGAGAATATTGACGAAGGCACCAAAGTCCATGAGCTTCGCGACCCGGCCATCGTAGATGGTGCCGACCTCGACGTCGGCGGTGATCTGCTCGATGCGCCGCCGCGCTTCGAGGCCTGCCGCAGCGTCGACCGACGCAATCTTCACGGTACCGTCATCGCTCACGTCGATGGTGGCACCCGTTTCCTCCGTCAGAGATCGAATGACGCTGCCACCCTTGCCGATGACGTCGCGGATCTTCTCCGGATGGATCTTGAACGAGATGATGCGCGGCGCGAACACCGACATGTCCGCACGCGGACCGGAAAGTGTCGCATTCATCCGTTCCAGGATGTGCATCCTCCCCTCCCGTGCCTGAACGAGAGCGGTTTCCATGATTTCGCGAGTGATTCCGTCGATCTTGATGTCCATCTGCAGCGCGGTCACGCCCTCGCTGGTTCCCGCCACCTTGAAGTCCATGTCGCCCAGATGGTCCTCGTCGCCCATGATGTCGGAGAGCACGACGAACGCATCGCCCTCCTTGATGAGTCCCATCGCGATTCCGGCCACCGGCGCCGAGACCGGCACGCCGGCATCCATCAACGCGAGGCTGGTGCCGCACACCGTCGCCATGGAGCTCGATCCGTTCGATTCCGTGACCTCCGAGACCACTCGAATCACGTAGGGGAAGTCGTCCATGTTCGGCATGACGGCCTGAATCGCTCTCTTGGCCAGCCGCCCATGGCCGATTTCGCGGCGCCGTGGCCCGAGCATTCGTCCGGTCTCGCCGACACAGTAGGGCGGGAAGTTGTAATGGAGCATGAAGGGCTCGCGCCGCTCGCCCTCGATGGCGTCGATGATCTGGGCGTCGCGCGTGGTGCCCAGCGTGGTGGTCACGAGGGCCTGGGTCTCGCCGCGCGTGAAAAGCGCGGAGCCGTGGGTGCGGGGCAGCAGCTTCACTCTGCTCGCGATGTCCCGCACCTCGGCCGGACCGCGACCGTCGATGCGGTTGCGCCCGGAAAGCACGGACCCGCGCACGACCGACTTCTCGAGCTTGTCGAACGCCTCGCGGACCGCGGCCTCGGGCCAACGGCCGTCCTCCTCTCCCGCAAGCGCCTCGATTGCAGCGTGACGCACCTCGTTCACGCGGGCGCGGCGCTCGATCTTGTCCACCACGCCGTACGCCTCTCCGATACCCGACTGCGCACTCATGCCGACCGCCTGGGAGAGCACCTCGTCCGCGGTGGAGGCCGCCCACTCCCACCTCGGCTTTCCGGCCTCGGCCGCGAGCGCATCGATTGCGTCGATCACCGCCTGCATCCGCGCGTGACCGAACATCACCGCGTCGAGCATCACCGACTCGGGAAGCATCTTCGCCTCCGACTCGACCATCAGCACCGCGTTCCTGGTTCCGGCCACGACGAGGTCGAGGTCCGACGCCGCAGTCTGCTCGAAGGTCGGATTGAGAACGAACTCGCCCCCGAGGTAGCCGACACGCGCCGCGCCCACCGGGCCGGCGAACGGCAGCCCCGACACCGCGAGTGCGGCGGACGCACCGACCAGGGCCGGGATATCCGGATCAATCTCGGGATCGAGAGAAAGGACGGTGGCAATCACCTGCACTTCGTTTCGGAAACCGTCGGGGAACAACGGACGCAGAGGGCGATCGATGAGACGCGACGTCAACGTCTCCTTCTCGGTCGGTCGTCCTTCACGCTTGAAGAAACCTCCGGGAATCTTCCCCGCGGCGTACGTCTTCTCGACGTAGTCCACGGTCAGCGGAAAGAAGTCACGGCCCGTCTGCGCCGGTCGCGCTCCGACGACGGTCGCCAGCACCATGGTATCCCCCAGGCTCGCAAGTACCGCGCCGGATGCCTGGCGAGCAATCTCGCCCGTTTCCAGCACGAGGTCGCGAGGACCGAACGGAATCGTCTTCTTGATGGATGTCATTGGCTCAACCTTGGAGGACGCGGCGCAGCGCCCGAGTGGGGCGCAAACGGTACGTCAGGGGAGTGATGTGGGCAGGAACGGCAACGTGGGCGATGTCATCATCGGCCGATGGTGACATCGCGAGTTCAATCAGCGGCGCAAGCCGAGCTTCGCGATGAGTGCCCGGTACCGATCGACGTCCTTGCGCCGGAGATAGTCGAGCAGCTTGCGTCGCTGACTGACGAGCTTCAGCAGACCTTGACGAGAGTGGAAGTCGTGCGAGTGCTCGCGGAAATGCTCCGTCAGGTGCGCAATGCGACGCGAGAGCAACCCCACCTGTACCTCGGGCGACCCCGTATCGCGCTCACCGCGCTTGTGCTCTTCGACAACTTCCGCCTTCTGGACCGCGGACAACGACATCGATTTCGTCCTCTCTCGCCAAAGTCGCGCATTCTAACCGCGACCTGCCCACCCCACAAGGTTCGAGGTAACGGTGTGATTGGAGACAACTCATTGAAACAACGTAAAATTCGTCACCCTGAAACGAACAGCCGACGCGGTGCGATCCTGCCATCGTCCAAGACCTCGCCCACTCCGATGAATCCGGCGCGTTCGGAGTGAATTCGAACCCAGCCTTCAGTGGGCGAATGCGGCACCAGAACCGGCTGCCCCTTTCGAAGATAGAACGCCACGCCTTCGGGAAGCCGCACGCTCGGCCACTGCGAAACCGCCGCTTCCATCGACTGAAGGAGCGCATCGAGAGAGCCGGGACCCTTCGAGGCCATCGACTCGATGGTCGGCAGCTCGATCATGTCACCGGCCACGAAGGGGCCTGCGCCAATCCGGCGCAGCGCCACGACACTCGCGCCGCAGCCGAGTTCCGTCCCGAGATCCTCCGCCAGGGTGCGAATGTACGTTCCCTTCGAGCAGAGAACCTCGACTTCGATGCGCTCGCCTTCCGCACGTCGCACGTCGAAACGATGAATCGTGACCCGACGCGGCTGCCGTTCCACCACGATGCCTTCGTGCGCGAGCTGGTAGAGGCGCCTGCCCTTGTGTTTCAGGGCCGAGTGCATGGGAGGAATTTGCTCGATCTCACCGCGAAATCGTTTCACGGCACGCTCGATCGCGGACTCGGTCAAGTCCGGCACCGGGCGACGTGACACCACCTCTCCCTCCGCATCGCCCGTGGAGGTCGTCACTCCGAGGAGAAATGTTGCTACGTAGTGCTTGTCCGCGTTGAGCAGGTAGCCGGAAAGTTTGGTCGCTTCACCGAAGCAGATTGGCAGCAGTCCGCTCGCGAGTCGATCGAGGCTGCCGGTATGCCCTGCCTTGCGCGCGCGGTAGAGGCGCTTGATTCGCTGGAGGACCTCGTTCGAGCCCATACCGACGGGCTTGTCCAGTACGAGAATGCCATTGACCGCACGCCCCCTGGATCGCCCCGAAGCCCGTGCCATCGCCCCGCCCCTTCAGCAAGGCTCGCCGGCGGCGGGCGAAGCCTCGAGCGCTGCGTCGATCAACGCATCGATGTGCAGCGCATGCTCCAGGGTCCGATCGTGCTCGAACACCAGACGCGGCACTCGGCGCATGCGAACCCGGCGGCCGAGGCGTGAGCGCAGGAAGCCGGCAGCACGATTGAGGGCGGTCACCGTCGCGTCACCGTCAGTCCCGCGGGCCGGGGTCACCAGAACCTTCGCGTGTCTCAAGTCGGGGGAAAGATCGACCCCCGACACCGTGACGTCACCCACTCTGGGGTCGGCCACCTCCAGGACGACGAGCAGCGCGATTTCGCGCTGAATCTGGTCCGCCACTCGCGTCGATCGACTGTATACGGTGTTTCCCATTCGAATCGCATCTCGCCGCTCGGCGACTCACACCGTGCGCTGAAGCTCGATGCGCTCGTAGACTTCGATCTGATCTCCGACCTTGACGTCGTTGTAATTGCGGACCCCGATTCCGCACTCGGTTCCCGCGCGGACCTCGTTGACGTCGTCCTGGAACCGGCGCAGCGATTCCAGCTCACCTTCGTAGATGACGACGCTGTCGCGCAGCACGCGGATGGGATTGCTCCTGCGCACCGTGCCCTCGGAAACACGACAACCGGCGATATTCCCGAACCGCTTCGAGCGGAAGACATCCCGTACTTCGGCGATTCCGACAATTTCTTCCTTGAACTCCGGCGCAAGCATTCCGCTCATCGCCTGCTTCACGGTATCGATAACTTCGTAGATCACGCTGAAGTAGCGCAAATCCACCATCTCCGCCTCGATGACCCGACGGGCCGCGGCATCCGCCCGCACGTTGAAGCCGACGACGATCGCGTTCGAAGCGACTGCAAGATTCGCATCGGTCTCGCTGATGCCTCCGGCCGCCGCGGCGATGACGTTGACCTTCACCTCGTCGGTCGAGAGTTGCGACAACGAATCACGCAACGCCTCCACCGAGCCCTGAACGTCGGCCTTGACAATGATGTTGAGAGAATGGGCTGCGCCTTCCTTCATCTGCTCGAAGACGTTCTCGAGCTTTGCCGCCTGCTGCCGGGCGAGCCTGACCTCTCGGTACTTGCCGTGTCTGAAGGTCGCAATCTCCCGCGCCTTGCGCTCGTTGGCTACGACCACCGCCTCGTCACCGGCATCGGGCGGCCCGGACAGTCCCAGGACCTCGACCGGAATCGACGGACCGGCCGAGGAAGTCTCCGCACCGGTCTCGTCGAACAGTCCGCGCACGCGGCCGAATTCCTGACCGGCAAGGAGAATGTCTCCCTTTGCGATACGACCCGACTGCACGAGCACCGTGGCCACCGGACCTCTCCCGCGTTCAAGCCGCGACTCGACGACCACACCACGCGCGAAGCCCTGCTCGGGCGCCGACAGCTCCAGCAGTTCCGCCTGCAGGCTGATGGCTTCGAGCAGGTCGTCGATGCCCTGGCCGGTCACTGCCGAGACATCCACGAACATGTTCTCTCCGCCCCAGGCTTCAGGAATGACTTCGTGGTTGGCCAGAGACTGGCGAATTCGCTCGGGGTCCGCATCTTCCCTGTCGATCTTGTTGACGGCGACGACGATGGGCACGTTCGCGGCCTTCGCGTGCGTGATTGCCTCGACCGTCTGGGGCATGACCCCGTCGTCCGCAGCCACTACCAGCACCACGATATCCGTCGCCCGCGCGCCGCGAGCCCGCATTGCGGTGAACGCGGCGTGGCCCGGCGTATCGAGAAACGTGACATTCCCCCGAGGGGTGTCCACGTGATACGCACCGATATGCTGGGTGATGCCTCCCGCTTCTCCGGCCGCAACCTTGGCGGTTCGAATGTAGTCGAGCAGGGAGGTCTTGCCATGGTCGACGTGGCCCATCACGGTCACCACCGGCGAACGGGGCAGCGACGGGAATTCGTCCTCGTCGCTCGCCTGAAGGACTTCTTCCTCGATCGAACTCTCCTTCACCGGCTTCGCGACGTGACCGAGTTCCTCGACGACAATCACCGCGGCATCCTGATCGATAATCTGGTTGATGGTCACCATCATGCCGAGCCCCATCAGCGCCTTGATCAGTTCGGTGGCCTTGATGGACATCTTCTGCGCGAGTTCCCCAACCGTAATCGTCTCCGGGATGGCGACCTCGCGCACCACGGGCGCGGTTGGCATCTCGAACGCGTGGCGTGCGGGCTGCGTCCGGACAACGGATCTCGATTTCTGCTTCTTGCGCCTGCGTCCCGCCTTGTCGCTGGCGACGTGCAGCTCTTCCCGGCTTCGCCGGCCGCGTTCGCGTCGCCCGCCGCGGTCACGACCGTCTCCGCGCTTCGCGTCGGGACGGCGCGTGGCGGGGGCCGGTGCCGGTGCCGGAGGCGACGGCGGCGTGGTCGGAGCGGGAGGTGTGACCGCAGGAGCCGGGTCGGCGGTCTCGGTCGTGGCGGCTGGTTCGGGTACGGGTTCGGACGCGGGTTTCTCGACCGGGGGCCGCTTCTTCTTCTTCTCGGGTTCGCGCAGCTTGCGCAGCGCCTCTTCCTTCTCGCGCGCCTCCGCTTCCGCCCTCAGGGTCTCGTCGAGTTCCTGCTGGCGTCGTTTCGCCTCTTCCTGCAAAGCCCGCTTCGCAGCGTCCATGCGCGCCTTGGCGTCGCCCTCTCCGGACAGGGCGGCAACTCCCGTGTCGACCCGAGACCCCGCGCCGGGCGTGTACACCCGGCGACCACGGGTTTCCACCGTCACTGTCTTTCTGCGGCCCTGCGGGGACGCGATCCTCAGCTCGCTCACCGACTTGCGCCGCAGCGTGATCTTGCGCGGCGCGGCCGGCTCGGCCCCGCTCTTGTTGTGCAGGCGCTTGAGGTGCGTGAACAACTGCGCCTTCTCCTGATCGTTGATTCGCTCGTCGGCTTCAGTGTGAGGAAGCCCCGACTCGCCAAGATGCGCCAGCAACCGGTTGATGGGGATTCCGACGACGTCGGCCAGCTCTCGCACTGTTGTTTCGGCCATCTCAGTGACTCCTGGAACTCTCTACCGCGACTGGCTCTCGGCCTCTTCCTGCTCGAACCAGATGGCTCGGGCGGTCATGATCAGCTTCCCGGCACGTTCCGGATCGATGTCCATGATTTCGGTGAAATCGTCCACCGACAGCTCCGCAAGCTCCTCTCTGGTCGTGACGCCCTTGGACGCCAGACCATAGGCGAGCTCCGTGTCCATCCCATCGAGGAGGAGAAGATCCTCGGCGGGGGCCCCACTCGAGACACCCTCTTCGCTCGCGATCTCGCGGATGAGCAGCACGTCGCGAGCCCGGGACTGCAACTCTCGACAAATCTCCTCGTCGAATTCGTCGATTGCGAGCATCTCGGCCTCGGACACGTAGGCCACTTCCTCGATGCTGGTGAACCCTTCCTGGAGCAGAATCAGTGCGACCTCCTCGTCGACGTCGAGCTGATCCCTGAAGAGACTGAGGAACTTGCCAGCCTCCATCTCGTTCTTTTCGTCAGCCTGCTGTTCGGTCATGACGTTGATCTGCCACTGCGTGAGCTGACTGGCGAGACGCACGTTCTGCCCACCTCGGCCAATCGCCTGCGAAAGCTGCTCCTCGTGCACCGCGACATCCATCGCCCGCGATTCCTCGTCGACCACGATCGAGACCACTTCAGCCGGTGACATCGCGTTGATGACGTACTGGGCCGGATTCTCGTCCCACAGGATGATGTCGACTCTTTCTCCCGCCAACTCGTTCGACACCGCCTGTACGCGGGAACCCCGCATGCCCACGCACGCTCCCACCGGATCGATTCGCGCCACGTTGCTGCGAACCCCGATTTTCGCGCGCGACCCGGGGTCGCGTGCGCATCCCATGATCTCAATCAAGCGCTCGGCGATTTCGGGTACTTCGAGGGTGAACAGGCTCACCATGAGCTCGGGCGCCGTGCGGCTGACGAACAATTGAGGACCACGAGCCTCCGGCCGCACCTCGCGCAGATACCCGCGAAGCCGGTCGCCCGGGCGCACGATTTCGCGGGGAATGACCTCCTCCCGGTTGACGACCGCCTCCGCGTTTCCGCCGAGGTCGAGGATGATGCTGCCTCGTTCCAGGCGCTTGACGACTCCGGTGACCATCTCGCCGACTCGATTCTCGTAGGCCTCGATGACCTGAGCGCGCTCGGCCTCGCGAACCTTCTGCACGATGACCTGCTTGGCGGTCTGTGCGGCAATGCGGCCGAACGCCACGGACTCGATCGGCTCTTCGGCGAAGTCTCCAACGTCCAGTCCGGGAAGGCGTTCGCAGGCGTCGCTGTACAGAATCTGGCGGTTCGGGTCGAAGACACTGGGCCCGGCCACCGCCTCGGCATCCTCCTCGGCGGTGCCGTCGTCCTCGGGCGGCGCTACCTCCGCGAGCAGCTTCTCCAGGGCTGCGTCGGCCTCTTCCTGGGTGAAGACCACGGACGCGTCGTCGACGATTTCCCAGCGCCGAAATGTCTCGTAGTCGCCGGTCTCGCGATCGATGCTGACCCGCACATCGAGATCCTCGGGATGTCGCTTGCGGGTCGCGCTCGCCAGGGCGGCTTCAATCGCCTCGAAGATAATTTCCTCTGCAACGCCCTTTTCGGCCGAAACCACCTCGACGACGCTCAGAATCTCTTTGCTCATGTCACGCGCTCGTGCCGTGAATCGCCGGTCGACGATTCTGAATCAGTTTTCCCAATGCGGCACCAGGTTCGCGCTCTCGATTTCCGAGATCGCGAAGCCGTGCTCCGTACCGTGCTCGTCGACCAAGACGAGCCCGTCCCGGTATCCGCCGAGGGTGCCCTTGAGGCGACGACGCCCCGCGAACGGGTTGCGCAACGTCACTTCGACGTCGGCGCCCGCAAATCGCGCGAAGTCGCGCGGGACGAACAATGGTCGGTCCACGCCGGGCGACGACACCTCGAGGTCGTACTTGCCCGCCACCGGATCCTCCACATCGAGCAGTCCGTTGACGCGATGGCTCACCCGTGCGCAGTCGTCCACCGTCACTCCTTCGTCGCGGTCGATGTAGATCCGGATCAGGCCACGGGAACGCCCGTCGCGCCACAGGACACCCACCAGTTCGAACCCGAGTGAATTCACTGTGGGTTCGAGCAACTCGTACAACCGCGTCTCTCGTTCGCGCATGGTGTCCGTCCACCGCAAGTCGGACCGGTCGGTACTCTTCGCACTGAAGCCCCACCTGCGCCCTCCCCATCCTCACTCGCTACATCCCGTTCGTATTCCCGGAAATGTGCCTGACGACCGCCTGCGCCCGGCTCGCCCGTGCGCCGCAAAAACGAAAAAGTGGGCGCACGGCCCACTTCCCCGATCCGCTCCGTTCGAAATCCGCACCGAACCTCCACAAAAAAACCCCTCGAAAGGGGTTTCCCGGTTCGGCCCCGAACGGGCCCTAGACTGTTGGTAGCGGGGGCAGGATTCGAACCTGCGACCTTCGGGTTATGAGCCCGACGAGCTGCCAGACTGCTCCACCCCGCACCAGGACCGCGAATGATACGTAGACTGGCGTCGCACTTTCAAGCCGGGGGGCTTGAAATTCGCACCGGCCGGCGCCTCGGACCCCAATCGCCCGCGGGACCGTCGAACACCCCCGCGCACACGGTTCCGCAGTCCGGGCACCGTCCGTCGTCTCCGACAGAGTAGTGCTCGAGGACGTACCAGTCGCGAACGATCAGCACCCGTCCACAGCCGTGACAGAACGTGGTACCGCCACGAGCGTCGTGCACGTTGCCGGTGTAGACGTAGCGCAGTCCGTTGGCCATGGCGCGAGCGCGGGCGCGGTTGAGGGTCGCGGCCGGTGTGCAGGGCCGATCCAGCATTTTCCAATCCGGATGAAACGCCGTGAAATGCAATGGCACCCCGGGCCCGAGTCGATCCGCGATCCACGCGGTCATCGCGTCGATCTCCGCATTGCCATCGTTCTCGCCCGGAATCAGGAGTGTCGTGATTTCGAGCCAGACGTCGGTTTCGTGGTGGATGTACTCGAGCGTCTCCAGGACCGGTCCGAGATGACCGCCCGTCACCTTCCAGTAGAACCGCTCGTCGAATGCCTTGAGGTCGACGTTCGCAGCATCCATCCACGAGAAGAACTCGCGGCGTGGTCTGTCGCTGACGTATCCGGCGGTCACCGCAACCGAACGAACGCCGCGCGCGCGACACGCGCTCGCAACATCGATGGCGTACTCGAGGAAGACGATCGGGTCGTTGTACGTGAAGGCAATGCTGCGGCACCCGAGCCGCACCGATGCGCGGGCGAGAGCGTCCGGACTGGCGACATCGGCGAGCGTGTCCATCTGCCGGGACTTGCTCATATCCCAGTTCTGGCAGAACTTGCATGCAAGATTGCATCCCGCGGTGCCGAACGAGAGGACCGGCGTCCCCGGGAGAAAATGATTGAGTGGCTTCTTCTCGATCGGATCGACGCAGAAACCGCTCGACCGCCCATAGGTCGTCGACACGATTTCGTCGCCCTCGCGAGCTCGCACGAAGCACAGACCTCGCTGGCCTTCCCGCAACTTGCAGGCCCGGGGACAGACGTCGCACTGCACCCGTCCGTCGTCGATGACGTGCCAGTACTTGGTCGGCGTTCCCGATACGGACTGCGTCGGCTTGCGCATGGTCACCCCCGACCGGTGCTCATCACGCCCCGTGGCAGGCGGCGTACCGAAGTGCTCGGGCGTAGCGGCCAGGGTCGCACGAAAGCGTGTCCGAACACGACGCCGCACCCGATCGCATGGCGATCACCCGGGCCCGATTCGCAGATGCGATCGCACGCGGTACGCCCGGTGTCGATTCTCCACGCTGCGGATACCGCCGGACTCGCGCTCGCAGCCGGGCACCGACGTTGTGCGAGGGACGCCCTGCCCCCCTCGTGCGCGGTGGCGATGGTCGCCGGCAGTATGCTACATGCCTGCGCGGTGCGGATCCGGAGATCCGTCAGGAGGCTTCGGCACCGCCGCGCCCGGCGGTTCGCGTCCCGCACCGACCCTCGGGCGGGAGTCGTCCATGGACGAACGGAAGCCGAACCGCATCGGAGCATTCGCGCTCGATGCGCCTTCCTGCGTCCCGGCTCACCCAGTGCCATTCCACGCCTCGAGGAGCGACATCGGACACCGAATGCTCACCGATTTCGCGCATGAGACGGGCCCAGACTTCCAATGCTCCGCTTGAACCGCTCAGGTTCGCGGGTCGGTTGTCGTCGCGCCCGACCCATACCACCGCGACCCGTTCCGCACCGTAGCCTGCAAACCAACTGTCGCGCAGGCCATTGGTCGTCCCGGTCTTTCCCGCCAGAATCTGACCGCGAGCCAGAAGTTCCCGTGCTCTGCGTCCGGTACCTTCGCTCAGCACTCCGCGCAACGCGTGGGTGACGAGGAACACCGCGTCACCATCGGCGACACGGGTCGAGCGCTCGGGGTAACGGGCGAGCGAACGCCCGTGCCGATCCGTGACGCTTCGTATGGCCCGCAACGGTTGTCGCAGCCCGCCCGTCGCGAGCGATTGATACATGGCGTTCACCTCGATCGGTGCGAGCTCCAGGGTGCCGAGCAACAGCGCCGGGTAGGTGGCGAACGGTCGTGACACTCCAAGTGCCCGGATCGTATCGGTCACTCGTTCCAGTCCGACGTCGAGCCCGAGCCGGACCGTCGCAAGATTGTATGAATGCACCAGCGCGTCCCGCAGCATCACCGCCCCATGCGTGCGGCCGTCGTGGTTTCTGGGCCTCCACGGTCCGTCGGGGCCGTCCACCTGCACCGGATCGTCGCGAACGAAGGAGGCGAGGTGGAACTGGGGCTCCGTCAACGCGGCGAGGTAGATCGCGGGCTTGACGACAGAGCCGACCGGACGGACGGCATCAAGCGCGCGGTTGAACCCGACGCGGCGTGGATCATTGTCTCCCACAATGGACAGCACTTCGCCGGACCGGGCATCCGTCACTGCAATTGCGGCCTGGAGTTCGCCGCGGGCACCGCCACTTCGTCGCGTGAGGAGCGGCATCGACCGCTCGAGCGCCGATTCGGACGCGAGCTGAATCGTGGGGTCGAGGGTCGTGAAGATGCGCAATCCCTCGCTGCGCAGCACGCTGCCCGGGTAGTCCCGCCGAAGTTGCCGGTGCACCAGGTCGACGAACGCCGGGAAACGTGCCGATCCGGGAGGCGGGCGGCGAGATACGCCCAGTGGCTCGCTCCTCGCGCGATCCGCCGCCGCCGAGTCGGCGATCCCCCGCGCTTCGAGTCGATCGATCACCCGATTCCTTCTCCTCTTCGCCCGCTCCGGATGCCGGCGCGGATCGTAGTACGAAGGTCCGCGCGCCATTCCGGCAAGCAATGCCATTTCGTCGAGGTCGAGATCGGCGAGCCCGCGCCCGAAATAGTAGCGAGCGGCACGGCCGAAACCGTGGATCGCGTGCGCGCCGTGCTGACCGAGGTACACCTCGTTCAGGTATCCCTCCAGCAGCACGGGCTTGGAGTACCGCCACTCCAGCAGCAATGCGATGAGCGCCTCGTTCAGCTTGCGGCTGAACGTCCGTTCGGCTGAAAGGAAGAAATTCTTGGCGAGCTGCTGGGTCAGCGTGCTTCCGCCCTGTACGGTTCTTCCTGCGCGCAGGTTCGTCCACGCCGCACGCGCAATTGCCAGTGGATCGACCCCGAAGTGGTGGTAGAACCGGCGGTCCTCGACTTCCAGCAAGACAGCCAGGAACGCGGGCGGAACATCATCGAGTCGCAACAACACGCGGTCTTCGCGGTGCGCGGGATAGACCCGGGCGATTTCTGCCGGATCGACTCGTATCCGGGAGCCGGACACGCCATCGACCTCCACGTCACCAATACGCCCCCCGGACACGGACACCGTCACCCGGCGAGACGGCGCGGGACCGTCAGCGTAGGTGAAATCACGGGTCACGAGCCGAATCCGCTCTCCGTTGCGCTCGAAGCTCGCTGGCCGAAACGCGGAACGTACCCGTCGGTAGCCGGCGAGCTTCAGCTCCCTCTCGAGCGAGTCGGCCTTCAGCAGCATTCCGGGAGCGAGTTCGAGGGGCCGAGCGAACACGCGGGCAGGCACTGCCCATCGTTTGCCTTCGAACTCGTCGCGAACCCGGTAGTCCAGCCAGACGATGTACCCGGCCAGCACCACCGCGCCGATGGCACAGGCCTTGACTAGAAACCGCCGAAAGCCGCGCCGGCGGCTCGACCCGCGCGACGATCCGGATCTCGTTCGTCGGCGTTTGGCGGGGCTCGACTCGGAGCGGCGTCGCGCCATGACGCTGGGACCAGGTGGCAACTCCGCCAGAGACTACGAAACTGCATGAAAAAGTTCAAGATAAAAGTTATATTTTTCATGTATTCCATTGTTATTAAGTACTATTCATCTCGACGGAGGATCTACGATTCAGATAGCCCGGACACGCCGACACCAGCCATGACTCGTCACCATCACCGACCTCTCTGCGCTACGACACGGCCGAATTCCGAGTCATCTCCAGCTCAGCAGACCATCGAGCGCCTCGAGATCCTCGGGACGATCGATGTCTGGCCGGGGTTCGAGCTCCAGCAGCCTCAGTCGCGCCGCATGAGCCCGGTCTCGAGTCTGTGCGAGTACGTGCCCGGTACCCCAGTCGACCTTCGCAAACAACTCGGGTCGGGGTTTATCGACCGCTATCAGCACGTAGCCACCGTCCATGGCGGGAACAATGACCACGTCCGCATCCGAACAGCGCAGGACACCGGCAGTACGAACGAAATCGCCGGGCTCCAGAAACGGGCAGTCGGTTCCGATAACCGCAGTCGCGCCGGATCGCTTCTCGATTGCTCCAAGCATCCTCGCCCCGAGATCCGCTCCGACCTGCGAGTGCAGCGTGACCTTCACCCGGCGCCGCAGCGTCTGGAACACCTCGTGATCGGCATTCGGGGTACACCACAGTTCCACCGGCCCCACGTCGCTGGCCAGCGCCGCCGTGACTGCGCGGTGAATCATGGCCCGATGCAGGGCGGCAGCGCGCTCTGCCCCGATGGCCGGGATCAGCCGGCGCTTGGTCTTCCCGGCGACCGGCGCACGAGCCATGACCACGATTCGGCAGTCGAATGCCACCGCTCAGCCGCCGCGATAGAGACGCGCGAGCTTCTCGGGATCGACGCCGAGCGCGTATTCGAGTCGCAGGCGCCACATCAGGACGATGGTACGGGCGATTCCATTGCGCTCCCACCGCCGACTCGACGTCGTCACTGCATTGCGCAGACAGACCGGACGTGATCGAGTCAGCAGCGCACGACTGAGCGCCACGTCTTCCATGAGGGCGATGTCGGGAAATCCGCCGGCTTCCCGGAATGCGTCGCGTGTGGTGAAGATCGCCTGATCGCCCGTGGCGATTCCGCTCAGACGAGACCGCAGGTTCATCGCGCGCTCGATCACGCGCAACATCGGGTGAGCGCCGTCGAGCCGCACGTCGAATCGGCCCCATTTGCGGTCCCGGGTTTCAAGGGCTCGGAGAACCAGCTCGCACCACCCGGATGGAAGCCGCGTATCCGCGTGAAGAAACACCAGCGCCCATCCGCAGGCAGCCGCAGCCCCCGCGTTCATCTGTCGTGAACGGCCTCGTGGCGCGCAGAGCAAGCGGTCGCAAAGCGGCGCAGCGACACATCGGCTCCGATCCCGGCTGCCACCGTCGACCACGATCACCTCGACACCATGCCCGCGTTCGGATTGAAGCGGTCGCAACGAATGCGCGAGTGTGTCGGCCTCGTCCAGCACTGGAACGACGACCGAGATCGTCGGAGAGTTCACCGAGTCAAGGCGGAACGGAATCCGCCGTCATGCGGGTTCAGGCCAGGGCACCGCCGCAACTGCTCCCCTGCCCCGCCGTGCAGCCGAAGCAGTGATCACGAATTGCGATCGGTCTTCCCTCGATATCGGTCGAGACGAGGTCCGTGACATGTGTCCGCGGTGAGCCGTTGAGGCGCATCGGGAGTCCAAGCATCTGGTTGAAGTCGCAGTCGTAGGCATATCCCTGCCAGTCTATGCTTACGGTATTCCGGCACATCACGTGCTCGACGTTCGTTTCGACGTGCGCTGCGCGCAACAATTCAAGATAGTCCTTGAACTGGCCCTTGGAAATGAGGGTGCTCCCGAAACGGCCGATCGGCATGTTCGCAAGCGTCAGCAGCCGGTCGAACTGGACTCCGAATCGCTGACCGAGCTCGCTCTTGTAGGCGCGTTCAAGCTCGACTTGCGCCGGGGGAAGCACCGGCCCTTGTGGATTGAAGACGAGGTCGAGGGAGAGATCGGTGTCTTCGCGACCGTAGCCCAGAGCGTTGAGACGTCGCAGTCCGGCAATACTCGCTTCGAAGACTCCCTTGCCGCGCTGTCGGTCCACGTTTTCGCCAAGATAGCAGGGCAATGAAGCGACGACGCCGACCCGTCGGTCCGCCAGAAACTCCGCCAGATCCTCCTGACCGGGTTCGAACAGGATCGTCAGGTTGCATCGATCGATGACCCGAACCCCGTGCTGCACCGCCGCATCGACGAGATGCCGGAAGTTGGGGTTCAATTCCGGCGCACCCCCGGTGAGATCGAGCACCGCCACACTGGACGCTCGCATGTACCGGATGAGTTGACCCACCGTTCTGGCACTCATCTGCTCGGTGCGCTTCGGACCCGCGTTCACGTGACAATGCAGGCACGACTGGTTGCAGCGATAGCCGAGGTTGACCTGCAGTGTAGTGAGCCGACTGCGGCGCACCGGGGGAAAGGACGTATGGACCAGCAGCGGGAGAGGATCGTGCATGTGCGGGTACCCGAGGGAGGACCCCGGCATCGTACTTGGCGGGCATGATTGACGGCAACCGAGGGATGCTGGCGCGTTGAAATCGACGCGAGTACACTTCGACATCCTCGCAGGGGCCGTAGCTCAGTTGGGAGAGCGCAGCGTTCGCAATGCTGAGGTCGTGGGTTCGACCCCCATCGGCTCCACCAACAAAATCGGTCATGAGGCCCCAAATCGGTCGTATCTCCCGGATTTGGAAGGGATATTCGAACGAAGGGACGACCCAGGCAAACCCGGGACGATCCCTGCCACACAGCGAAGACGGTGGTAGAAAATGTGGGACAAGCGCACGGGCGAATGCACCGCCCGGCGCTTGCATCCAAGGGGCCTTCAGGCGGAATCGGCACCGCCCTGCCCGGTCACAAACAGGCCCCACGCGTCCATCAACGCGCGACGTTTCTTGATGAGCTCTCCTCGGGCATAGACCTCCACGACCGCCGAGGCCACGACGTGGCCCAAGCTCATCTCCATCACCGCAAGATCGGCGTTGGTGCACTCCATCGCCCAGGTGCGGAACGACGCCCGCCCTGATCATCCTCTGCGCAGCGAGTGCACATGCCGAGACGCCGGGGGTCGACGACGAGCGGTCCGATTGGTTCGTGACCTTGTCGGGCTTCCACGCGATGCCCCGCGATTCGCACACGAGCCGCCTCACGGATTTCGGCCGTGTGAGCGCCGAGACGCAGTACGCCAGCGCAGCGGCGTTCTCCGCAGCCGTGGGCGCCCGGGTGACGGAGAATGTCCGCCTTGCGCTTGAGGTGGGCTACGCCCCGGTCGACATTGAAGCGATCACCAATCTCCGGGTCGAGGGTCACCCCGTCAGCATCCCCTACGGTCTCACCGGAGACTCCGACGTGTGGACGGTGACGTTGGCCGCGTCCTACGACTTTCCAACCCGGGGGCCAACGCGCCCTTACGTCGGCGCGGGCGCAGGAATCGCTCGTCACGAAACGCGCACCACCTTCACCATTGCCGGATTTGACCCGACGACCGAGTCGGGCGACGACACGGTGTTAGGAGCAGAAGGGAGAAAACCGGCGGCGCCACGGGCCAAGAGTGATTCCTCACGAGGGCCCGACGTCCATGCAAAGGACACCACATTCATCGCTGCCGTGCCGTTTCGAACTCCCGAAACCCCAGCGATGTCATGTACTCGGCCAAGTCCTCCTTCCACACCCACGGGTATCCGATGATGTAGTGGTCGCCATCGGGGTAGATCGCGAGTCGGCCCTTGCCCCCGTGGTGCTTGAAGTTGCGGAAAATGCCCCGGGTCTGTCTCGTGGACTGGCCTGCGTCGCGGCCTCCGTAGAGCCATAGTGTGGGTTCGGGGAACGTGCTTCCCATGCGCAGGATCTGCTTGTTGACCGCGTTGGACGTATCGCACTCGTCGTCGAGCCAGTTCCCCGCGAAGTTGACCGCGCCGCGCACTTCGCCGGGTTGGCGTCCCGCGTACGCGACCGCCAGCATGCCGCCTCTCGATTGTCCGGCCATCACGATTCGCGATCCGTCGACGTCGGTGCGGGCCTCGAGTAGCTGCATCGCCTCTTCGATGTCCTCGAGCCCCCGACGCGCCCCGGCGAGCGTCGGCGCTGCGTCGCAGGTGTAGTTCGTTCCTCTCGCGTTGACGCCTTCGCCGTACCGTCCGTCGGACCAGCCGCGGCCGCGTCGCTGCGGCATTGCCACCATCCAGCCGCGCGTGATGAAGAATTGCACGAGCGCCCCTGGCGTGTGGACGCGCCTGCGGTCGCCTTCGTTTCTGGGCTCACCCGCCACCGACCCGTGGTTGAACACCACCACCGGAAACGGTCCGTCGCCCGGCGGCTTCTTGATCACGATATGCAGGCGCACCCGGTGTCCGCCCTCGCCGATCGTGCTCTCGGGGCGCACGTTGATCGTGCCGTCCGGGTGCACGGACATCTCCGGCGCTTCGTACCGTATCGGCAAGTTGAGCCCGTGGGCGGTGCCGCTCTTCGTCGGTGAGCGGGACGTGGACCTCGACGAGGAACCAAGCCCGGCTGGCGTCGTTGTTCGCCGCGCCGAGCTTGAGCATGAGCGTTGAGTGGCGGTTCGATTGTCGTTCACCGACAACACCGGAGACGCGAAGTCGCGAAAGAGCGACGCCTGTCCGGCGAGCGGGACCACGGAAGCACGCGTCAACGTCGCCGCTACGGGCGCGAGCCCACCATCTCGGATCCGCCCGCGTGTGCACGACGCTGACTGCCGAGAGGGGCACTGTCGACGACACCGATGGCGTGCCGGACGACACGGACACGCTTGTGCCGCAATGCAGCGGACCGGCCCAGGCTGCTCCAGATCGCCGCCTTCAGCGAGACGCTGATCCTCGACGAGGACGGCCTCTACCGCATTCCGGTGAACCTGATCGCCGATTCGGCGTGAATCCGATCACCGAATCCGGTCGATCCGCTCACTGGTCGGAGCAATGCGACAGGGCTGGGACTGGCAGAGGACGCGCGCACGCTTCGCCTGGGGGCGCGCTGAGCGCTCGCTCCCGGAGAGAACGTCCACCTCGAAGGAGTGCGCCAGGAGAACGCAGAGGAGGCGGAGCAGCGCATCGGACTGACGTTCTCGGCCCGGTTCAGAGGCGCGATGCGTACGTCGAGAAACTGCGAGTGTCACCGAAAAGGGAGTGTGGTAGATTTTGTGGGAGAGTGATGGAGCAGGTTGGAAATTGAATCCTTTGGAATCAATAACTTGACATTCAAATAGGGTGCCCCCCATCTCCACCAGCAACGCCCATCGGCTCCACCAGCATGGCTCGATCCTGCATCTCCTGTCAGCCCCGGTAGCTCAGCCGGATAGAGCGTCCGCCTCCTAAGCGGAAGGTCACAGGTTCGACTCCTGTCCGGGGCGCCAAACTCTCATGACGAGCCACTCGGTTGAATTCGCCGCTGGAATCCGAACATGACGCTGCCGGCTCGGAGGGATCGGTGACCGAGCGCCCGAACATCCTGTGGTACTGCACCGATGCACAGCGCTACGACACCGTGGCGGCGCTCGGCAACCACTACATCCGTACTCCCGCCATCGACAGGCTGTGCGCAACCGGGGTCGCGTTCACCCGGACCTACGCCCAGAGCACGCTCTGCACGCCGAGCCGCGCGAGCTTCATGACCGGCCGGTACTGCGCGTCGCACCACGTGTACCGCAATGGCGCCGAGCGTTTTCCCCGTGACGAAATTCTGGTCACCCGCCTGCTGGCCGATGCGGGCTACGATTGTGCCCTCATCGGCAAGCTCCATCTTTCCAGTTCCGAGCGTGGAGAAGCGCGCAACGACGACGGGTACCGCGTCGTGCACTGGTCGAACCTGCCCTATCCCGGCGAAGCCGCCGACGACCTCAACGAATACCTCGCCTGGCTGCGCAACGAAAAGGGCGTCGACCCGAACACAATCCTGCCGCATTACGACCTCCGGGATCGCGGTCGCTCCCATGCCGGACAGGGAGATATCGTTCGACCGGGCGCCCACGAGGCTCTGCGGCAGACCAAGTGGGCCAACGAGATGGCGCTCCGCTTCGTCGCGGAAGAACGCGACGGGCCGTGGCTTCTCAGCATCAACCCATACGACCCGCATTCACCCTATCTCCCGCCGCGCGAATTCCTCGATCGGTACGATCCTAAGGACGTTCCGGCGCCGGTGTTCCGCTCCGAGGACCTCCAGCGCCAGCCTCGCTTCCACGGCATTCGGGCGCAGAACGTCTTCGCCCGCGATCCTCTCGATCTCGGGCGACCCGGGGAGCGTGCTCCCGGCTCGGGCGCCGGCGACAGTTTCAACGCCCGCCTGATCAAGTGCGGCTACTACGCCATGATCGAGATGATCGACCTGCACCTTGGCGAGCTGCTGGACGCGCTCGACACCGCCGGGGAGCTGGACAACACGTTGGTGGTCTTTCAGAGCGACCACGGCGAGCTTCTGGGCGACCATGGCCTGGTCTACAAGGGCGCTCGGTTCTTCGAGGGATCCGTGAGGGTGCCCCTGATCGTCTCGTGGCCGAACCGGGTTGCCGGCGGCCGCACTTCGGAGTCGCTGACCGAGCTGATCGACGTGGCACCGACGCTCCTCGAGGCCGCGGGTGTCGACGTGCCGTACGTCATGCAGGGCCGATCCCTGATCCCGGCCCTGCTGGGCGAGGATACGGCCACAGGGAAGTTCATGGTGGTTTCGGAGTTTCACGATTCGTGCAACTTCAGCGAAGGGGGCAACGATCCCACGCAGGCGTTCATGAGCTTCGATGGGCGCTACAAGATGGTGACGTATCGAGGCCACGATCTCGGAGAGCTGTACGATCTGGAAAGCGATCCTGACGAATTCGAAGACCTTTGGGACGATCCCGCCGGTCGCGACCTGA
Source organism: Gammaproteobacteria bacterium (assembly GCA_022826505.1). Classification (GTDB taxonomy): domain Bacteria; phylum Pseudomonadota; class Gammaproteobacteria; order HK1; family HK1; genus HK1. The sequence continues at coordinate 12,209 of JAJDUQ010000189.1, read as the reverse complement.
AACTGGCCGTCATGAGCCGCCATGTCGACGCGATTATGGGAGCCATCAGCTCCGGACCCCGAAGGTCTACGCGGTACTGACACGTCGCTCGTGAAGTGCATGAATCGTCGCGCAGTTACGCCAACATCCGAGCACTCGGCGTCTTCCCGGAGGGTGGTCAACCTCGCAGGTGTACGCCAGCGGCTCTATCCGAAGCACCTGCTGTCATGGATGATGCTGCACGCGACCCGAATTCGGTTCGGCCCATGGAAGAACTGGCAGATTCGGTGGTTCATTCGCAGGTACGGTGTCGACATGAGCGTCGTCCCCGATCCCTTCCCCGCATCGTATCCCCACTTCAATGCTTTCTTCACCCGCGCGCTCGTCTCCGATGCGCGGCCGCTGGAGGGCGGACCCCGAACCGTCGTGGCTCCGGCGGACGGGACCATGGCAGCGGCAGGCTCGATGCAAGGCCGCAGCGTCGTGCAGGCCAAGGGCCACGCCTACACGCTGGAAGCGCTCTTCGGGGGCGATGAACGCGCTGCCGCCACATTCGACGGCGGGAGATTTGCAACGATTTACCTGGCTCCACGCGACTATCACCGCGTGCACATGCCGGTGACGGGCCGGCTGCGTCGCATGGTGTACGTCCCCGGAGAGTTGTTCAGCGTGAATCCGTCCACCGTCCACGCCGTCGACGGATTGTTTGCGCGCAACGAGCGGGTCGTCTCATTCTTCGATACCGAACTTGGGCCCATGGCGATCACCCTGGTCGGTGCGGTCTTCGTGGGATGCATCGAACAGGTGTGGTGCGGCGTGGTTGTGCCACCCCGGCGGCGCGAGGTGCGCGTCGAACGCTACGAAGACGCCGAGATCGTGCTCGAGCAGGGGTGGGAGATGGGCCGATTCAACATGGGCTCGACAGTGATCATGATGCTCGCGAACACCACGGTCGAGTGGGAATCATGGATGGTGCCGGGCTCGCCGATACAACTGGGACGGCGCATCGGTGAGGTGGAATCCGGCGTCCGCGAGTGAACGCCGCGGAGCGTGGGGGGGTGAGCCGGGGGCCGGCCCTCCGCCCCCGGCAAGGACGACGGGATGCCGGAAATTCGACTGCCGTCCCGCACGCCCTCAAGCGCCGGCCGGGAAGGGCTTCGCCGAGTCGGCACGTACGGACCCACCTCATCGCAAGGGTGGGCAGCTCCCGGTGAGTCAGTATCGGGTGACCGCCTCGCAGAGTCTCAGCAACGCACCGGGATAGATTCCGAGCGCAAGTATGGCGAGCGCGTTCGTACTCACGACGACCCTCATTGCGACCAGCGAGGCTACGGGCGTGGCATCGGTCGGAGCCTCGAAATACATCAGGCGGACGATCCGAAGGTAGTAAAACAGACCGACGACGGAGAACAGCACCGCCGCCACAGCCAGCCACGTCATGTCCGCGGCGACCGCTTCGCGCAATACGGACCACTTGGCCCAGAAGCCCACGAAGGGAGGAACTCCGGCCATGGACAGCATCAGGATCAGCATCATGAATGCGAACCATGGATTGCGTTCGTTCACCCCCTTGAAGTCTTCCAGTCGATCCGCCTCCATGCCGGCTCGCCCAAGCCAGATCACCATCGCGAATCCTCCGAGCGCCATCAATGCATAGGTGAGGACGTAGAACATGGATGCCGCGTAACCGGCTGAAGTGCCGGATGCCATCCCGACGAAGACGAACCCCATATGGGCGATCGTCGAGTAGGCGAGCATTCGCTTGATGTTGGTCTGCGCGATGGCGATGACGTTGCCGGCCGCCATCGACAACACCGCAAGCACCACGAGCATCTGGGACCAGTCGGCGACCAGCCCGCCAAGCCCGTCGACCAGGGCGCGCATGAGCATTCCGAATGCGGCGATCTTGGGAGCGGTGGCGATGAACAGGGTGACCGGTGTCGGAGCCCCCTCGTACACGTCCGGCACCCACATGTGAAACGGCACCGCTCCGAGCTTGAATGCGACTCCGACCACGACGAAAACGAGACCGAGCACCATGGTGAGCCGCATGGGTCCAGCGGTGGCGATCGACGCGGAAATCGTTGCGAGATCGAGGCTGCCGGTGCTGCCGTAGATCATCGAGATTCCGTACAGCAGCATTCCCGAAGCGAGTGCTCCGAGCACGAAGTACTTCATCGCCGCCTCGCACCCCAGCCTCGAATCGCGATCGAGCGCGACCATCGCGTACAGCGACAGCGACAGCAGTTCCAGTCCCAGGTACAGGGTCAGGAAGTTGCCGGCCGACACCAGCACCATCATCCCGAGCACCGCGAACAGCCCCAGGACGAAGTACTCGCCCCGCATCTGGCCACGCGGCTCCAGGTGCACCCTGGAATAGAAAAAGCCGAAGCCGCTCACGACGAGAAGGAAGGTCTTGAGCACCGAGGCCAACTGGTCGGCAACGAAGGTGCCGTCGAACGTGGTGATGCGCGCTTCGGGAAACGTCACGAGCACGAGCAGCACTGCACCCGCGAGCGACGCCTGCGATAGCTGGTAGGTCAGCCTCCGGTATCGATCCGGCAGCCAGACGTCCACCAGCAACACGACGCAAGCCATGCACAGAAGAAATATCTCCGCGGAAGCGGGGAGCATGTCCGGAACGGCGAATCCGACTGGCGTCATCGGGATTTGTCCCAATCGGGCGGCACCGGAAGCGATCGGCGCGGATTGCGCGTCCGCGAGCACGCGGGGGCGCGAGACGGAAGTCTCGGGGAACGGTGCTCCCGAGGGACGATCGAACCGGCGATTCGGCCTTCCTCGGTCATTGCCACGGAAGCGTCGTTGCGAAACGCGTGGATGTCTCGGTCTCGCCTTGCAAGAGATGTCATCGTCGGGTGCTCGATACCGAAGTGCTCACAGTTTCGACTTCGCAAGATGTTCGAGGAGATGCTCCACACTCGGCCCCATGACTTCCAGCAGAGGCGCCGGCCAGATTCCGAACAGGAGCACCACCACGGCAAGTACCGCCAGGATGGCGAACTCACGCCGGCCAATGTCGGAAAGCGCAGCGACTGCGTCGTTGGCGACGGGCCCGTATACCACGCGCTTGTACATCCACAGCGTATATGCAGCTCCCAGGACCAGGGTCGTCGCGGCGAGAACGGCAATCCATGCGCCGGCCTTGAAGCTCGCCAGGATAACCATGAATTCTCCGACGAATCCGGAGGTGCCCGGCAGACCGGAATTGGCGAGCGCGAACAGCATCATGAACGCACCGAAGGCGGGCATCGGGTGCGCGACGCCGCCATAGTCTCCGATCATGCGGCTGTGCACACGGTCGTACATCACGCCCACGCAGAGAAAGAGCGCGCCGGAGATGAACCCGTGGGAAATCATCTGTATCAGGGCCCCTTCGACACCCAGCGCCGCGCTGGTGGTGTCGCCCGAGTCGAACATGGAGAAGACAATGAAGAATCCGAGAGTGACGAACCCCATGTGCGACACCGACGAGTACGCGATGAGCTTCTTCATGTCCGGCTGAACGAGGGCGACGAATCCGACGTAGACGATGGCTACGAGCGACAACGCGATCATGAACATCGCAAGCTCCGCGCTCGCATCGGGCGCAATCGGCATGCTCAGCCGCACCAGACCGTAGCCACCGAGCTTCAGCATAATCGCGGCGAGGATGACCGAGCCTCCGGTCGGCGCCTCCACGTGCGCGTCCGGCAGCCACGTGTGCACCGGCCACATGGGTACCTTCACCGCAAACGCCACCAGGAATGCGATGAAGACCAGAACTTGCGCGGTGAGGCCGAGCGGCAGGTCGTGCAGGTCGAGGATCGCGAACGAGCCGGCTTCGGCGTAGAGGTAGAGCAGCGCCACCAGCATCAGAACCGAGCCGAGGAAGGTGTAGAGAAAGAACTTGACGGTGGCGTAGATGCGTCTCGGCCCGCCCCAGATGCCGATGATGAGGAACATCGGAATGAGCAGCGCCTCCCAGAACACGTAGAACAGGATCGAATCGAGGGCCGAGAACGCGCCGACCATCAACCCTTCCTGGATGAGGAACGCGGCCAGGTACTGCGCCGGCCGGTACTCGATGACCTCCCACCCCGCGAGCACCACCAGTACCGTCATCAGAGTGGTCAGGAGGACGAGCGGCATCGAAATGCCGTCCAGGCCGAGGTGGTAGTGGATGTCGAACGTGGAGACCCATGCCACCCGCTCGACGAACTGCATTTCGTGCGTGGTCGCATCGAACCCTGTCCACAGGAACACCGACAGCACGAACGTCGCGACAGAGACCGCGAGGGCCACCGCGCGCACCGTCGACGCCCCGCGGCCCGCGCTCGCGAGCAGCACCCACAGGCCACCGACGATCGGTGTCCAGACGACGAGACTGAGCAAGGGCAGGCCGGTCATCGCGCCGTCTGCCGTCGTCGATGCACAACCGTCGCCGTCACAGCCTGACAACCACAAACAGCGATACCAGCAGGAGAAGCCCGACGATCATCGCGAACGCGTAGTGGTAGAGCAGACCGGTCTGAATTCGACGCACTACGCTCGAGAGCCACCCCACGCCGCGTGCACTGCCGTTGACCATCAGCCCGTCGATGAGCCGCACGTCTCCAACCTGCCAGAGCCCTCCTCCGACGGCGCGGCCGAGACCAGCGAGTACCGACTCGTACAGCTCGTCGAAGTAGTACTTGCGGGCGAGCACCGTGTGCAGGGTGCGGAACATTTCCGCGATGCGGGCGGGAATCTCCGGTCGCAGGTACCACAGAAACCAGGCGACCACGAATCCACCGACGGCGAGCCAGAACGGCGCGGTCACCACGGAGTGCTTCACCATCGCCCAGGCGCCGTGCCAGTTCGCCGCCATCACTCCAAGGACGTCGCGCTCCTTGTGGACCTCGATGCTGGCGCCGTAGTGCGACCCGTAGAGCATTGGTTCGACGAACATCCAGCCGACCACCACCGACGGGATGGCGAGCAGGACCAGCGGCACCGTCACCACCGCCGGAGTTTCGTGCAGATGCTCGCGCGCGTGCTCGTCCATGCGTTCCTTTCCGTGGAAGACCAGGAAGTACATGCGGAAGCTGTACAGCGCGGTGACGAAGACACCGGCCAGGACGCACAGCCAAGCGAACCCGGCACCCGGCACCTGCGAGTGATGGACCGCCTCGATGATCGACTCCTTGGAGAAGAACCCGGCGAACCCGGGAGTGCCGATGAGGGCCAGCGTCCCGATGAGCGAGGTGATCCAGGTGATGGGCATGTACTTGCGCAACCCGCCCATCTTGCGCATGTCCTGCTCGTGGTGCAGTGCGATGATCACCGAGCCTGCGGCGAGGAACAGCAACGCCTTGAAGAACGCGTGGGTGCCGAGATGGAAGATGCTGGCCGCGTACGCGGACGCGCCGAGGCCCACCGTCATGTACCCGAGCTGCGAGAGTGTCGAGTACGCGACCACCCGCTTGATGTCGTGCTGGACGAGCCCCAGCAACCCCATGAACAAGGCGGTGACCGCTCCGATCACGAGCACGAAGCTCAGCGCGGTCACGGAGTGCTCGAACAGCGGCGACATCCGCGCAACCATGAAGATCCCGGCCGTGACCATGGTGGCGGCGTGGATGAGGGCCGAAATCGGTGTCGGGCCTTCCATGGAATCGGGCAGCCACACGTGGAGCGGAAACTGCGCGGACTTGCCCATGGCGCCGATGAACAGGCAGATGCATGCGAACGCGAGCACCTGCCACTCGGCTCCCCACGGGCCGGGCATGGTGGTCGCGCCCAGTTCCGGAGCGGCGTCGAACACCTCGCGGTAGTGAAGCGACCCCGTGTACATGAACAGGCACGCGATTCCGATCAGGAATCCCAGGTCGCCCACCCGGTTGACGAGAAACGCCTTCAGGTTGGCCCGGATTGCCGACTCGCGGTCGAACCAGAACCCGATCAGCAGGTAGGAAACGACGCCGACCGCCTCCCACCCGAAAAAGAGCTGCATGAAGTTGTTCGACATCACGAGCATGAGCATCGCGAAGGTGAACAGCGAGATGTAGCTGAAGAATCGCTGGTAACCGGGGTCGTCGTGCATGTAGCCGATGGTGTAGATGTGCACCATCAGGGAGACGAACGTGACGACCACCATCATCGTCACGCTGAGTTCGTCGATGAGGAATCCGACCGCGATCTTCAGGTCACCGACGATGCCCCAGGTGTACACCGTTCCATCGAACGCGGGGCTGCCGGCCACCATGATGTCGTAGTACGCAATGCCCGAAAGCACGGTGGAGATCGCCACCGCAAGTATCGTCACCCAGTGCGCGCCCGAGCGTCCGATCACGCGGCCGGACAGTCCCGCGATCAGCGCCCCCAGAAGCGGAGCGAGCACGATCCACAGATAGACTTGGAACATCGTCGGGAGGGTCCTCCGATCCTTGGCTCTATCCCTTGGTGGTATCCAGATCCGCGACGTTGATGGTCTGCCGGCTGCGGAACAGGACGACGAGAATCGCGAGCCCGATGGCCGCCTCCGCCGCCGCCACGGTGAGAATGAAGAAGACGAACACCTGACCGGCGGCGTCGCCGAGGAACCGAGAGAACGCGACGAAGTTCAGGTTCACCGACAGCAGCATCAGCTCGATGGACATGAGCAGGATGATCACGTTCTTCCGGTTGAGGAAGATCCCGGCCATGCTGAGGCAGAAGAGAATCGCCCCGAGCACGATAAAGTGCGTGAGAGGAATCATGGGTTGTCAGGCCGATTTCGAGACTCGGCGGGCATCTGCACGATACGGATGCGATCCTCGCGCCGCACCTGGACCTGACGGCTCGGATCCTGGGTCTTGACCCCAGCCCGACGCCGCATGGTCAGTGCGATTGCAGCCACGATGGCGACGAGCAATATCGCGGCCGCGAGTTCGAACGGATACACGTAGACGGTGTAGAGCAGGGCGCCCAGTTCCTTGGTGTTGCTGTAGTCCGCCGGATGGGCAGGCGGATGGGGCATCACTTCGAGTCCGAAATCGGACACCCCGATGACGAGGGCGAGCTCGACCACGACGATCAGGGCCACCGCGATGCCGATCGGGAGGTAGCGGATGAATCCCTCGCGCAGCGGAGCGAGGTTGATGTCGAGCATCATCACCACGAACAGGAACAGCACCATCACCGCGCCGACGTAGACGAGCACGAGGATGATGGCGAGGAATTCCGCCTCCAGCAGCAGCCAGATGCCAGCGCTCGTGAAGAACGCGAGGACGAGGAACAGAGCCGCGTGGACGGGATTGCGCGCGGTGATCACCATCACCGCCGCACCCACGAGGATGGCGGAAAGGACGTAGAAGACGAGTTGCACGAACATCAGCGGTAGAGCGAATCGGCGAGCCGGTCCGCCGCAATCTCCTTCTCGTAGGCGTCTCCGATGGCGAGCAGCTTGTCCTTGGTCATGATGCTCTCGCCGCGCTTCTCGAAGTGGTATTCGTGAATGCGCGTCTCCACGATGGAGTCGACGGGGCAGGACTCTTCGCAGAAGCCGCAGAAGATGCACTTGAAGAGGTCGATGTCGTAGCGCGTGGTGCGGCGGGTGCCGTCGGCGCGCGACTCGGAGTCGATGGTGATGGCGAGCGCCGGACACACCGCCTCGCAGAGCTTGCAGGCGATGCAGCGTTCCTCACCGTTGGGGTAGCGACGCAGCGCGTGCAGCCCGCGAAACCGAGGGGACTTCGGCGTCTTCTGCTCCGGGTACTGCACCGTGAACTTCTCGCTCACGAAGTACCGCAGCGTGAGGCGCAGGCCCTTGAGGAGCTCGAGCAGCAGGAAACTCCGGAAATAGTGTCTGAGCTTGCTCATGTCGATCTCACGCTGTATCGAACCAGGGAGGCAGACCGGCCAGGATCGCGATCCCCACCACCACGATCCAGACAATCGTGAGCGGGATGAAGACCTTCCATCCGAGCCTCATGATCTGGTCGTAGCGATAGCGCGGAAAGGTCGCGCGCAGCCACAGGAACAGGAACAGGAAGAATACGAGCTTGCCGACGAACCAGTGGACCCCGGGGGCGAAGAACCATCCGACGAATGCGAGGTCCTGCAAGCCCGGAAAAGGCGAGAGCCAGCCGCCGAGGAACATGATCACGGTCAGTGCGCCGATGAGGACCATGTTCGCGTACTCCGCCATGAAGAACACCGAGAACGCCATCCCGGAGTACTCGACGTGGAAGCCGGCCACGATTTCGGACTCGCCTTCGGCGACATCGAATGGAGCGCGGTTGGTCTCGGCGACACCGGAGATCAGGTAGACGAGGAACATCGGCAGCAATGGCAGCCAGAACCAGTGGACCCAACCGCCTTCCTGGGCCAGCACGATCTCGCGCAGATTGAGGCTGCCCGCCGCCATCAGCACCACGACGAGCGCGAATCCCATCGCGATTTCGTAGGCCACGATCTGGGCGGCGGAACGCATCGCGCCCAGCAGAGCGTACTTCGAGTTCGACGACCAGCCCGCAATGATGACCCCGTACACGCCGAGCGAGGTCATCGCGAGAATGTAGAGCAGTCCCGCGTTGATGTCGGCAATGACCAGGAAGTCGGAGAAGGGCACCACCGCCCACGCCGCCAACGCCGAGGCGAGCGAGATGACGGGCGCGGCCACGAACAGGATCCGGTTCGCGCCGGCGGGAATGATGAACTCCTTGAACAGCAGCTTCACGGCGTCCGCAATGGGCTGCAGCAATCCCTTCGGTCCCACTCGGTTGGGTCCGAGCCGCACCTGCATGTAGCCGATGACCTTGCGCTCCGCGTAGGTGTACCAGGCGACGGTTGCCAGCAGCGGAACGAGAAGCGCCACGATCTTGAGCAGCGTCTCGACGAGCAGCGCGAGCTCGTGGGGGAGCCATCCGAGGGCGGTTGCGAGGGGTTCGGGCATCGAAAGGGGTTGTTTCAGAGTGAGTTCAGATGATGAATCCAGCGATACGTGGTACGGAGATCCCGGCCGCGGCGACGGTCAGATCGGCAGGAACCGAAGGGCGGTGAGGATCGCGACGATGGCCCCGCCTTGAATCCACAGGGCGCGGTAGAGGTCGGCGCGAAGGACGGCGACCGCGGTGGTGAGGTCGGCTTTCGTGGCGAACTCCTCACGGTCTGCGCCAGCTACGTCGCGCATCGCCTTCGCGAGTGCTTCGGCTTGACGCCTCTCGAAGCCCGCGGCTTCGAGGTCGCGGGCGGCGGTGAGTGAATCAAAGGTGGTACCGGTCATGACATGCGCTCCGTGGTGTCCATGCCAGTTGTTCCCCACAAGTATGCCTTTCCAGCAACCTGCGCCATGGAGCAATCAGGCCTTGTGTATCGCGACCGGGCGATCCCCCGGCCCAAGCGCCGCGACCGCCGGAATTCCGGCCGGCAGAAACGCGCAGCCGTCAGGTGTCCGCCCGTCCGCGACGACATCGAGGACGACCCCGCCGCCGCCCTGCCGCACTTCGACCGGCTCGCCGTTCTCCACACCGAGATGTTCCAGCGTTGCCGGGCTCAAGGACACCCCCGCAAGCTGCGCGTCTCGGGTAGCCTGGAGAGGTCGCGAACGGCGCACGAGAGCGTCAGCCGCGTAGATCGGCACCGGAGCGATACGCTCCAGACCCCCACCAAGATCGTCGGGCTCGGGAAGGCGCTGGGGTAGTGGCCACCCGGGCGCACCGGCCGGGCTCGGCTCGCCGAGCCCGGCCCGTACATCGTCGATCGTCTCCTGCTCGAAGCCGGTCAGCTCGAAGAGATTGCCGAGCACCCGGAGCACCCGCCACGCGGGGCGCGAATCCGCGAGGGGAGGCGCTGCGGCCTCGAAGCCCTGACGGTTTCCGGAGAGGTTGACGAACGTCCCCTCGGTCTCGGCGAAAGCGGCGATGGGGAGGATGACCTCCGCGTACTCCGCCATCGCCTCGGTACGAAAGGTGCTCAGGCTGATCACAAACCGCGCCGCGTTCAGCGCCGCGTGCGCGCATGCGCCGTCGGCGCAGTCGAACTCGGGTTCCAGGCCCATGAGCACGTACGCATCGAGCCCGGCCTCGAACATCGCACGCGCATCAAGTCCCGGTCGCTGCGCCGGCGCGCTGTTCGCCTCGCGATGCGGCACCACTCCGGCAATCCACGCCCCGGCGGGATTGGCGCCTTCGTCCAGCGTCCCCAGGGTAGCGCCGGTCAGGTCGGCAAGACACGCAGCGAGGCCGCGCAGCACCGCCGCATCTCCATGGTTGATCGCCTGCGGCCCCAACAGAATCGCGGCCCGGCCTGCATCGATCAGATTGCGTGCGATGCGCTCGGCATCGGAATCGATATCAACGCCTTCGGTCAAGTCTTCGAGACCCTCCGGCTGCCGATTCGCCAGGCGGGCCGCGGCCGCAGTGACAGCCGCAAGCCTGTCCGCGAGTTTCGACGGCGCCACCACGACTCGGACCGCGGACGCGAGGTTCAGGTCGTGGGCCATCACGTCCAGATGCATGACCGAGGCGCCGGCGAGGCTCGCCTTGCGCAGCCGATGGTTGACGATGGGATGCTCCTTGCGGGTCCAGGAGCCGATCAGCAATGCCGCGTCGAGCCGCTCAAGCGCGTCCACGCCCATTCCCATGGACGGATAGTCCGGCGCCGCGTACTGGTCCGAGAAGTCACGCTGGCGGACACGATGATCGACGTTGGCGCAGCCGATGCCTCGCGCGAGCTTCTGAAAGAGGAGGAGCTCCTCGAGCGTGCAGGAGGCCGAGGCGAGCGCGCCGACCGCTTCCCCGCCCTTCTCCGCCACGACCTCGCGCAACCCCTTCACCGTCGCCTTGAGCGCTTCCTCCCAGGACACCTCGCTCCACACCCCGTCGCGCTTGACCATCGGCGACAGCGCCCGGTCGTCGCTGTACAACCCCTCGTACCCGAACCGGTCACGGTCGGAGATCCAGACCTCGTTGATGGACTCGTTCGCGCGCGGCACCACGCGCAGGACCCGGCCGCGGCGCACGTGCAGGTGGATGTTGGAGCCGACCGGATCGTGCGGGGCGATGCCGTCGCGCTGTGCCATCTCCCAGGCGCGGGCCCGGAAGCGGAAGGGCTTGGAGGTGAGCGCGCCCACGGGGCAGAGGTCGATCACGTTGCCGGAGAGCTCGGAGTCGACGCTGCGGGTGATGAAGGTGCCGATCTCCATGTCCTCGCCGCGGCCCGTGGCGCCGAGCTCCGGCATCCCGCCGATCTCCTCCCCGAACCGCACGCACCGGGTGCAGTGGATGCAGCGGGTCATGTCGGTGGCGATCAGCGGGCCAAGGTCCTTGTCCTCCACGGCGCGCTTGCGTTCGTTGAACCGCGAGACGTCGCGGCCGTAGCCCATCGCGACGTCCTGCAGCTCGCACTCGCCGCCCTGGTCGCAGATGGGGCAGTCGAGGGGATGGTTGATGAGCAGGAACTCCATCACCGACTTCTGGGCGTTGCGCGCCGTCTTAGACCGCGTGAACACCTTCATCCCGTCCATCACCGGGGTGGCGCAGGCGGGCAGCGGCTTCGGCGCCCGCTCGACCTCGACTAGGCACATGCGGCAGTTGGCCGCCACCGAGAGCTTCTCGTGGTAGCAGAAACGGGGGATGGGGATGGCGTTCGCATCCGCCACCTCGATGAGCATCTGGCCCTTGCGCGCTTCGCAGGCGCGGCCGTCGATCTCGATGCTGAGGGTGTCGTCGGGCATGGCTGTCTGTCGACCGGCAAATCCTCTGCGCTGCGAGCCGGCAGGCATACCGTTCGGTCGGCGGGGAACGACAATCGTTCGGCAGACCGGATCGTATGCGAGAGGGCAGCGAATCGAGCGCCGGTTCGGTCGGAGTGAGGAAGCTGGAGGTGGCGCGAAGTATACTGGAGATCACGCACGTAGCGAGACGAGCATCCGTCATGAAGCAGCCTGCCACCATGCACACCGGGTCCCTCGGCTCCACCGTCCACATCCTGCACGCCGATCCCGAGACCGTCACCGCGCTCGCCGCCATCGACTGGAATCGGCACTTCCGCCAAGTCTGCCTCGATCCGGCGCGCGGGCTCATCACACTGATGTCGCCTTCGTTTCCGCACGAGAAGTTGTCCAAGCTCCGGGACTGGTCATCCAGCTTTACAAATTGAGGGGTGCTGGAGCGGGAGAACTGGGAAGGCGCCGGTCGGGGTCTGTGGGATGATTCGAGTTGCTCAAGACTCGGGCATCCACAGGAGCAAGCCAGTGACCGTACTCCAAC
>JAJDUQ010000279.1 GCA_022826505.1 Gammaproteobacteria bacterium | reverse complement strand
TCGTGAAGGTCGTAGAACGTCGCGTCCCCCGCAAGCTGAAAGCGCCGCCAGATGCGCGGCTTGATGCCGCGAAGGGTCACGGTGAATTCGAAGCAGCTTGTCATGGTGCTTGTCCCTCTCTTCGCAAAGGCCGGCAAGGAGACGATTCCCATGGCATCATGCCTTTGAAATCGATGTCAATCGTGATTCGACGAGAACTGCTGACAATAACCCTTGGCGTTATTATCTTCGCCCGTTACTATCTGCAGGGTGAAGCGATTCAAGGACAAGGATGCTGAGCGCATCTTCCGCGGGAATCGTGTTCGCCGCTTGCCGGTCGATATCCAGCGCCGAGCCCGCATGCGGCTCCTACGAGTGATCGCGGCGCGCGATCTGTCGGACCTTCGGTTACCGCCGTCTCATCACCTGGAGGCCCTGCGCGGAGATCGGGTGGGGCAGCACAGCATCCGCATCAACCACCAGTGGCGGGTCTGCTTTCGCTGGACCGAGCAAGGTGCGGTAGAAATCGAGATCACGGACTATCACTGAGGCAACGACGATGACCAGGCTGCTCCGAAGGCCGTCTGTTTCGCATGTTCCAGAACGATATTTCCCGAATTGGTCACATACCCAAAGCGGTCGAATGCCATGAATCACGAAACCATCGCTCCGATCCACCCCGGAGAACATCTGGCGGAAATGCTCGATGAACTCGGGATCAGCCAGTATCGTCTGGCGAAGACAATCGGTGTTCCGGCACGGCGCATCAACGAAATCGTGCACGGCCGTCGGTCCATCACCGCCGACACCGCGCTGCGAATCGGGTGCGCCCTCGGAATGACACCCGAGTTCTGGCTCAACCTGCAAGGCATGTACGACCTCGACGTCGCCCGCACCACTGTCGAGGTCGGTAATATCGAACAGCTTGTCGCCGCGTAGCGAACGCAGATCCGGGAGCGGCGTACGCCTGCCTCGGAACGAAGCCCGCCCGCAGTCGCAAGCGCCCCGTTCCCGGTCAGCGGTCCGAAATCGCGGCGCTCACGCCGCCGCCGGTTGCTCCGCGTCCTCGCGTCCGATGGCGCCGTCGCGGCGCGCCGCTTCGATCTCCTCGGCCGAATACCCGAGCACGTCCTGCATGATCTCGGACGTGTGCTCGCCGAGAAGGGGTGAGCGCCCGACCTCGGACGGTGAGTCCGAGAGCTTGACGGGGTTGCCGACCGACAGATAGGACCCGCGGGTCGGATGGTCCACCTCGACCACCGTGCCGGTGGCGCGGAGCGAAGACTCTTCGGCAAGCTCCTTCATGGAAAGGATCGGCCCGCAGGGAACGTTGAGCGGGTTGAGTATCTCCATGACCTCGAACTTGTCCTTGGTCATGGTCCACTTCTCGATCTCGGCGAACACTCGATCGAGCTTCGGCAGCCGGGCTTCTGGCGTGTTCCACTCGGGGTCGTCGAGCCAGTCCTCGCGGCCGATCGCTCTGGCGAGTCCCGGAAACGCGGCGGCTTGCGTGATGACGTAGATGTAGGCGTTCGGATCGGTCTCCCATCCCTTCGTCTTCACGACCCAGCCAGGCTGCCCGCCGCCGGACGCATTGCCCGAACGCGGCGCTGCCTCTCCGAACGTTCCGTTCGGATATTGCGGATATTCCTTCAGCGGCCCATGGGCGAGGCGCTGCTGATCGCGCATCTTCACCCGGCACAGGTTCAGCACCCCGTCCTGCATCGCGCACTCGACGCGCTGGCCGCGCCCGCTCTGCTCGCGGTGGTACAGCGCGGTGACGATTCCGAGCGCGAGGTGCAGCCCGGTACCGGAGTCGCCGATCTGGGCGCCGGTGACGAGCGGCGGCCCATCGTCGAACCCGGTGGTGCTCGCCGAGCCGCCGGTGCACTGCGCCACGTTCTCGTAGACCTTGCAGTCCTGGTAGGGACCCGGCCCGAAGCCCTTGACCGACGCGTAGATGATCCGCGGGTTGATCTCCTGGATCCGTTCCCAGGTGAACCCCATGCGGTCAAGCGCGCCGGGCGCGAAGTTCTCGACGAGAACATCGCACTCCTCGATGAGGCGCTCGAAAATTGCCTTGCCGGTTTCGGTCTTGGTGTTGAGCGTGATGCTGCGCTTGTTGTGGTTCAGCATCGTGAAGTAGAGGCTGTCGACGCCCGGGATGTCCCGGAGCTGCCCGCGGGTCGCATCGCCGACACCCGGGCGCTCGACCTTGAGCACGTCGGCGCCGAACCAGGCGAGAAGCTGCGTGCAGGTGGGTCCCGACTGCACGTGCGTCATGTCGAGGATGCGCACGCCTTCGAGTGCCTTGCCCATGGAGCTGCTCCGTCTCACTTGTACATGGTTTGATTTCTGGTGCCCGGCGCGTACTCCCGCGGGTCCACCCAGACATTGACGACCGCGCACTTGCCGGTGCCCTGCACCGCCTCGCGCGCGCGCTGCAGGGCCGGCCCGACCTGCGACGCCTCTCGGACCTCCTCTCCGTAGCCACCGAGCATTTCTCCGAACTTCGAGAACGGCACGTCACCCAGGAGATTGCCGATGTCGCCCCGCTCCTCGCCGTACTTGGATATCTGGCCATAACGGATCTGGTTCATCGCCGAGTTGTTGCCGATGACCGCGATGTAGGGAGCGCCGAAGCGGTTCGCGGTCTCCATGTCGAACGCGGTCATGCCGAACGAGCCGTCGCCGTAGTAACACAGCACCTCCTTGTCGGGATGCACGAGCTTCGACGCCATCGCGAAGCCGGTCCCGACGCCGAGCGAGCCGAGCGCACCCGGATCCATCCAGTGCCCGGGCGAACGTGGCTGGACCGCCTGCGCGCTGATGGTGACCACGTCGCCGCCGTCGCCGATGTAGATGGTGTCCTCGGTGAGGAACTCGTTGAGCTCCCAGGCGACACGATACGGGTGGATCGGGTTCGCGTCGGACTTGAACAGCGGCATGAGTCTGGCGGTCTTGGACGCTTCCAGCGCGCGCAACTCGTCCAGCCAGGGCTGGCGGGCTTTCGCGCGATTGTCGGCGCGACCCGTGGCCGCGTCGTGGACGGCCTTCAGAACCGCACCGGGATGCCCGGAGATGCCGAGCGACACGTCGCGATTCTTGGCCACGGTACGATAGTCGAGGTCGATGTGGACGATGGTCGCATCGCGGCTCAGCCGCTTGCCGTAACCCATGCGGAAGTCGAACGGCGTGCCCACGATGATGATGACGTCCGCCTTGCGGAATGCGTCGCTGCGGGTGCGGTTGAAGTAGTGCGCGTCCCCTGGCGGCAGCAGGCCTCGGCTTGCTCCGTTCATGTATGCGGGGATGTTGAGGGCACGCACCATGTCGAGCGCCTCGCGATGCGCCCGCGTGGACCAGACCTGGGAGCCGAGCAGGATGGCCGGACGTTCGGAGTTGATCAGGAGATCGGCAAGCCGGTCGATGTCGTCGGGGTCACCGGTGGAGCGGGTCGATGCGCGATAGGAACCGGCACCTGGAATCACCGCGTCTTCGAGGGCGATCTCGCGATCGAGCACGTCGCGCGGAATTTCCAGGTAGGACGGACCCGGGGCCCCCGTGAAGCACTCCCGAGCGGCCATGGCCACCATGTCCGCGACACGTTCGGTGGACGGGACCGTCGAGGCGAACTTGGTAATCGGACGCATGAGGTCGACATGCGGCAGATCCTGGAGCCCCCCCATTCGGTGCTGGGTCTGCGCGGCCTGGCCACCAATGTGCAGCACCGGGCTCTCCGAGCGAAACGCGGTCGCGACTCCGGTGACCGCATTGGTGCATCCCGGGCCGGCGGTGGTCACCACGCAGCCCAGCCGGCCGGTCTGGCGGGCATAGCCGTCGGCCGCGTGCGCCGCGACCTGCTCGTGGCGCACGTCCACGACCTTGATCCCTTCGTCGATGCAGCCGTCGTAGATGTCGATGATGTGACCGCCGCACAGCGTGAAGATGGTATCGACGCCTTCACTCCTGAGTGCTCGCGCGACGAGATGACCGCCGGAGACGACGTCTGCGTCTCGGCTCTTTCGCGCAAGCGTGTCTTCGGCGGTGCGGGACGGGACTGGCTGCGGTGCGGTGGACATGACGGTGGGGGCTCCTTGTGCGGTGCGGTCGCGTCGGCTCGGGGGGCTCGCAAGCTGCGGGCGTCGCGCGCGCCGGCTCATTCCAGCCAGTCGACGAATTCCTCGACGTGGCGTCCCAGGTCGAGGGTGTGCTGTCGCACGAGGCGCTCGGCAAGCGCGGTGTCGCGCGTCTCGAGCGCTTCGATGATGGACATGTGGTCGATGATCGAGCGGCTCGCGCGATCCTTCTCCGCGATGGTCCGCGTCCGAATCGATCGCATGTGAAGGAAGAGATTCTCGGTGATCTTCGACAGCAGATCGCAGCGGCTCAGGCGGAACAACGCCTGGTGGAACGAGATGTTGGTCTCGGAGTACTCGTCGATCCGGGCCTGGGCCGCGCCGTCCTCGTCGAACGAGGAGAACATCTCGCGCAGGGTGGCGATCTCCCGCGCGGACGCGTTTTCGATGACGAGCCGTGCCGCCATGCTCTCCAGCGCCGCCCACACCGTGATCATCTCGAGCACTTCCTTCCTGGTCTTGCGGGCGACGAAGGCGCCACGCCGGGGAATGGTGCGCACGAAGCCCTCGTTCTCGAGCCGGCACAGGGCCTCCCGGACGGGCGTGCGGCTCACTCCCAGCTCGACGGAGAGCTGGCGTTCGTCCAGTCGGTGCTCCTCGTCGTCGGTGTAGACGTTCATCGACGTGATGGCGGCCTTGAGCTCCTCGTAGATGCGATCCTTGAGCACCACGGGGTTCGCGACGGGCTTCAAGGACAAGTGGGCAACGGCCATGTGGGCTTTTGCTCCGGGCACAGGATCGGTATCTGGTATGCAGAATACCAACTATCGCGTCCGCCGGCCAAGAGGAGGCACCGCCCGGGAGACACCCTCCAGGACGCCGGGAACGAATGGACGGTCCAGTGCGGCAGCCGTTGTCGATTCCGCGGCTTGACGGCGTACCGCAGAGGTGTCCGTCGGCCCGGCCCAGGCTTTACCGGACCAGGGCGACACGCGATCCGAAGGACGGGACGGCGCGGCTCGTTGCCGGCGAAAGACCGCCTGGCGGGGTCACGCCGGCGCGCTCGTCCAGGCCCTGCGGATACGCTTGATGAGCGGAAGAAGCAGCAGGACGATGGCGACGACCATGATCGAGCCTGCGATCGGGCGGGTGAAGAAGATCGCCGGCGAACCGTGCGCAATCAGCAGCGACTGGCGCATCGACGCCTCGGCGAGCGGCCCGAGCACGATGGCGAGCACGGCCGGCGCCATGGGGTAGTCCAGCTTCCTGAGCAGGTAGCCCACTACGCCGAACAGCAGCATGAGCCACACGTCGTGCATGTCCTGGGTAGGCGCGTATCCGCCCACCACGCAGAGTACGAAAATCATCGGTGCGAGGATGGCGAACGGCATCCTCAGCACCCAGATGAACGCGGGAATGAAGGCCACGTTCACGAGCAGCGCCGCCAGGTTCGCGACGTAGAGGCTGGCGATCAGCCCCCAGACGAACTCCTTCTGGTCGACAAAGAGGCGCGGTCCCGGCTCGAGCCCCCAGATCACCATGCCTCCGAGCAGGATTGCGGTGGTGGGCGAACCCGGAATGCCAAGGGTGAGCATCGGCAGCATCGAGCCGGTGCTGGCCGCGTTGTTCGCGGACTCCGGCGCCGCCACTCCGCTCAGGTTGCCCTTGCCGAACGACTCGGGATTCTTCGACATCGTCTTTGCGACGCCGTAGGCCATCAGGGAGCCGGGCGTCGCACCGGCGGCGGGCAGGATCCCCACGAAGTATCCGAGGAGGGACCCGAGGACGATCTCCTTGACCGAGTCCTTGAGCTTGCGGAACGAGGCGATCAGCCGCTGGATGTTCACCGTCGCCTGGGAGATCTGCACGTTGCCCTTGCTGGTCTCCAGCGTCCACAGGATCTCGCCGATGCCGTAGATTCCGATCGCGAGCACCAGGAAGTTGATGCCGTGGAAGAAGCCGGGGATGTCGAAGAAGATGAGGCGCGGCTCTCCGCTCACGATGTCGAGCCCCACCGCGCTCAGCGCGAGACCGATGAAGATGGAGAACAGCGTCTTGGGGATGTCGTCCCCGCCCAGGCCCACGAAGGTGGCGAACGCCAGCATCATCAACGCAAATTCCTCCGGTGATCCGAAGGCAAGCGCGACGGCGGCAAGAGGTGGCGCGAAGCCGGTGAAGAGCACCACCGAGATCGTGCCGCCGATGAACGACGCCACCGCCGCCGCCACAAGCGCCTGGTCGGCCTTGCCCTGCATCGCGAGCGGCCGCCCGTCGAAGGTGGTCGCGACCGCGGTCGAGGCGCCCGGAATCCCGAGCATGATCGAGCTGATGGCGCCCCCGTACATTGCGCCGTAGTAGATCGCGGCGAGAAAGATCATTGCCCCGGTGGGCGGGACCAGGAAGGTCATGGGCAGCAGGATGGCGACACCGTTCACCGACCCGAGGCCGGGCATCGCGCCGATGAACAGGCCGAGCACCACCCCCAGCACCACGAGCCCGATGTTCAACGGCTGAAGCGCAACCGCGAATCCGTCGGTCAGAAGCTGCACAATCTCCATCATGGCGTCGTTAGCGACTCACAGGAACATGTCGTAGAGCGGATAGAACATCGGCTCGGTGTAGCCCTTGGGGAGCGTGATCCGGAGCGCAATCTCGAAGAAGAAGAACGTCGCAACGGGAGTGCCCGCGGCCAGCGCCGCGGTCAGCCACCAGGGGTGCCGCCCGACGAAGCGCACGTAGAACACGAGCAGGGCGGGTACCGCGAAATACACGCCGATGACGTGGATCAACCCAATCATCACGGTGAGCGAGCCCGCCGCGGTGACGAACAGCATCACCGTCTGCCGGTCCATGTAGGGCTCGTCGGAGCCGGAAAACGGGCTCTTGCCGCGAAACCACTTGACAATCGTCCAGACGCAGCAGACAAGCATTCCCGCCCCGAGCCAGAACGGGAACGCTCCGCCCCCGGGCCCCTCGTCCGGGATCCAGCCCACGGGCAGCTCCGCGCTCTTGACCATCAGAGCGATGGAGCAGAGCGCCATGACGACTGCCATGATTGGTTCGGCACGATTCAACCTGCGTCCCCTCCCCCGGTGTGCGATATGACGACGACCCGGATCCCGCGGCACTGCAATCCCTGAAAGTCTACCGAACCAATCAGGGAGCGCGAGCCCGGTTCACCCATGCGCCGCGACCGCACGGTCGATCCGGTCCAGATGCACTTGTCTGGTCGACGCGTCGAGGAACGACCCCTCGATCGAGTTCCGCACCAGGGTGCTCAACTCCGGCCGGTCGAGATCGAGCGCCTCGGCGACCGCGACGAAGTTGTCCAGCAGATAGCCGCCGAAGTAGGACGGGTCGTCGGAGTTGACAGTGGCCTTGAGTCCGGCGTCGAGCATGCGCTTCAGCGGGTGCCGCTCGAGACTGGTGACTCCACGCAGCCGGAGGTTGGAGAGCGGACAGACGGTGAGCGCGATTCCCATGTCGGACAGACGCCGGACCAGCACCGGATCTTCCAGCGCTCGGTTGCCGTGATCGATGCGATCGACCCCGAGCAGGTCCACCGCGTCCGCGACGTAGGAAGCGGGGCCCTCCTCTCCGGCGTGGGCGACCAGCTTGAGCCCTGCCTCCCGTGCCGCGGCGAACAAGCGTTGGAACTTGCCGGGGGGATGGCCCTTCTCCGTCGAGTCGAGACCGAGCCCGGCGATTCGACGGTCGGCGATCCAGGGTTCGGCCTCGCGAAACGTGGCGAAGCCTTCGTCTTCGGACAGATGCCGCAGGATGCACAGGATGAGCAGCGAGGTGATACCGAGCTTCTCCCGCCCGTCGTCGAGTGCGGCCAGAATGCCGTCGGTCGCGGTCGAGAAGGGGACACCCCTGGTGGTGTGCCCCTGCGGGTCGTAGAACACCTCGACGTGTACCGTGCCGTCGGCGGCGGCGCGCTCCAGGTAGGCCGTGGTGAGATCGTAGAAGTCTTCCTCGACCCGCAGCACGTTCATGCCCTGATAGTAGATGTCGAGGAAGTCCTGCAGCTCGGTGAAGCGGTAGGCGGCCCGAATCTCCTCGACCGAGCGGAACGGAATCTCCACCCTGTTCCTGGTCGCAAGGCGCATCAGCATTTCCGGCTCGAGCGAGCCCTCCAGGTGCAGGTGGAGCTCGGCCTTGGGCAGGCCCCGGACAAGCGATCTCACGTCCATGCTCGTCTCCTTGTCCCACGGACTCGTTCATCGATCCCACATGCCCGACCGCGCCAGCACCCGTCGTTCGACCACCGTGACCGCCTGGTAGAACAGGATCGAGAGAATGACGGAGACCACGGCCACGGCCCAGATCATGCCGTAGTCGAGGTACCCCCTCGACTGGTTGAGGAGGTTGCCGAGTCCGACCCCGGTCGCCAGCCACTCGGCGATCATCACCCCTAGCAGCGCCCGCGGCACCGCGAGCCGGGTCGCGGCGAATACATACGGAAGCGCACTCGGTATCGCGACCATGTACAGCTCCTGGAACCAGGATGCGCCGTACGCCCGAGTGAGGTCGAAGGCGGCACGCGGCACGAGCTGGAGACCCTGGGCCATGGTCACGTAGGCCGGGAAGAAGGTGACCGAGACCGTGATCGCGAGCGTCACCGCGGTGCCTCGCCCGAGCAGCAGGACCAGGAGCGGAGTGAGGGCAACGAGCGGCATGGTCTGGCTGACCAGCGCCACCGGCATCAGGCTGCGGGCAATTGCCGGCCGGATCTCGCCAAGTATCGCGAGCCCGAAGGCGACCATCAGCCCCGCGGCCATGCCGACCAGGGTGATCGGCAGTGTTTCGGCCAGCGCTCCCAGCAGTCGGGCCTGTGCGCTCGCCGCGGTGCTCGCGAAGAACAGGTAGTCGACGAGCCCGGGCGGGGTCTTGGCCACGATCGGCGAGATGCCGAGGGCGAGCAGGATCGCCCACCACGCCGCGAACGGCAGCAGCACCGCGAGCGCGAAAATCACGAACGTGCGGTGCGGTGCCTCGCCGCCGCCGGCCGAACCGGAGTCCGGCATGGCCCCGGCCGCGATCGTCACCGCACGAGTGGCACCGACCACCCGGCTCGCGATCAGCGCGAAGGCGAGATAGGCGAGCGCCGCAATTGCGGTCGCGGTCAGACCGATCCCCCAGATTCGCGCCGGATTCGCCTGGCCAAGGGAACCCAGAAGATAGGTCCCCAACCCCCAGCGGCCACCGCCTCCGAATTCCGCGAGAATCGCACCCAGGACGGCGTTGGGCGCCGCCACCCGGAGTCCGCCGAGCAACGCCGGCAGGCTCGAGCGCAGGCGGACCCATCGCATCAGCGCCCATCGGCTGCCGGCATAGGTGCGAACCACGTCGGCGGCGCGCGGATCGATCCCGCGCAGACCCACCACCATTGCGGTCATGGTGGGAAAGTAGACCGCGACCGCGGCCAGGATGATGCGGGGCGTCATGCCCTGGAACGCAATGACGAGAATCGGTACGAGGGCGATGGGCGGAAGAGCGAAGAGCGCGACGTTGATGCCGCGGGCGAGCCGGGCCGAAACCGGCCACAGGGTGAAGGCGACCGCTGCGGCAATCGCAATCAGGTTGCCGATCGCGAAGCCGGCGAACGCCGCAATCAGCGTCGCCTCGACGTGGTTGCCGTAATCGCCGCGGTCTGCCCAGAACTGGACCGCGATCTCGCTCGGTGCGGGCAATGCGCCCGAGGCGACCAGGTCGTATTGTCCGGCGACCTCCCACAGCGCGGCCAGCGCCGTGAGGTTGATCGCGGTGCGGCGCCAGGACGCGGCCGGGTCGCCGGTCATGGCTCCGCGGTGCCGTAGAGGCTCTCGCCCACCCGATCGCAGATGCGGTGGAACTCGGGATCGCGAAACAGCCCTTCCGGACGGGGTCGGGGAAAATCGACCGGCACGATCCCGCCGATCCTTCCCGGGCGAGGCCGCAGGATCACGACGCGGTCGGCCAGGAACACCGCCTCGTCGATTCCGTGAGTCACCAGAAGCGTGGTCGCCCGCGTCTCGAGCCAGATGCGCTGCAGCTCGACGTTCATCTGGCGACGCAGGATCTGATCGAGCGCACCGAACGGTTCGTCGAGCAGCAGGATGGAGGGCTCGGTCACCAGGGCGCGGGCGATCGCGACCCGCTGCCGCATGCCGCCGGAAAGCTCGCCCGGGACCGCATGCTCGAAGCCCTGGAGGCCGACGAGGGCGATCAGCTCGCGAATCCGCACTCCCGTTCCGGCGTCATTGCGGCGGAGAATGTCGAGCGGCAAGGCGATGTTCGACTCGACCGAACGCCACGGGAGCAGCGCCGGGTCCTGGAATGCGACACCCAGCTCGCCGCGCGCGCTGACCGCCGCCGGTGCCTCGCCGCCGATCGTCACCTCACCCGAGTCCGGCCGCTCCAGACTCATGGCGATTCTGAGGATCGTCGACTTCCCGCAACCCGACGGACCGATCAGCGCGGTGAGCGAACTGGCCGGGCATGCGAGGTCGATACCCTCCAGCACGCTCAGCCACGCGCCGCGAACGTCGAAGCCCTTGGAGATCCCCCGGATCGCAAGATCGCGGGGCGTGCCCATCAGACCTCTTCGAGCAGGCTCTGGTCGAACATGTCGCGCGGCGCCTTGATGCCGACCTGGCTCAGGGCTTCGATGTTGTTCTCGATACCCTCGTCGGTCAGGGCGAAGAAGCCGGCCGGGCTCTCCATCAGCGGCCGCTGGGCGTTGTTGAAGAAAACCTCGTTCTCAATCGTGCGTCCGGTGCCCTTGAACCACGTTTCGGCGAACTTCGGCGGCCATCCGTCCGGATCGTTGAAGTTCTCCTCCCAGCCGCGCCGGCTCGCCCGCAGCCAGGCGACCAGTTCCTTGCGCTTGCTCTTCAGGGTCTCGGAGCTGACCACCACGGTGTCGTTGTAGATCGTGAAGCCGAAATCGTAGAGCAGGAACGAGACCGCCTCCGGCCCCGCCTGCTGGATGGTGTAGGGCACGTTGGTGGTGAAATCGATCGAGGCGTCGATCTCCCCCTTGACGAGCGGCGTGGGATCGTAGGCGTAGGGCACGACCTTGACGGCGCCCGGCTCGATTCCGTTGAGCCGGAACATCGCCTCCACGGAAATCACGTTGACAGGCGGTACCGCGAGGGTCTTGCCGATGAGGTCCCTGGGCTCGTTGACCGGGTTGCTCGCGAGGCTCACGACCCCAATCGGGTTCTTCTGGTATTGGGTGCCGATAATCTTGAAGTCGGCGCCCTGGTCGACCACCGCCTTGGCCGTGGTGTCCGGAGTCGTGAGGGCGAGATCGGCCTTGTTCGACAGCAACGAGCTTTCCGGGATGACGTCGGGTCCGCCGGAGAGGTAGGTGAGGTCGAGCCCTTCCTCGGTGTACCAGCCCTTGTCGATGGCGATGAAGTAGCCCATGAACTCGGCGTCGTTGATCCACGCCGCCTGCATGGTGAAGCCGCTGGCGGCATGTGCGAACCGCAGCCCGCCCAGGGCGACGGTGGCCGCGGCGGAAGCGGTGGTTCCCAGAAATGTCCGGCGGCTCATTGCAACTCTCATGAATGGTTCTCCTCTACGCGTCGTTCGATGTTCGCTGGGTGGCACTCGTACCGCGCAAGGCTTGCAACTCCTCGAGCGGCGGTGTGGCTTCGATGGATTCCGCGCTTAGCAACTCCCACTTGACGCCACGCGGTCGCGGATTATCGCGCGTGGCCTCGTGCAGCGTGTCCGGCGCGGCGATGTAGTCGACGATGATGTCGGTGGGGCTGGGTGACAGCGTGTCCTCGACGACCTGAACGTCGTGCACGACCGCGACGACCGGCGTCCGCTCGTCCGCGACTCCCAGGTCGGTGAACATGCCCCATTCCAGGTCGAAGAAGCCGTGTCCCTTTCCGAACCGCACGCCGTTCAGCGAGACCGCGGATGCACCGGTCACCATGAAGTCGAAGGCGCCGCGCGCGGCGATCTCCGCCATGGTCACCGGCCGGCCGAAGTGCTCCAGCCCGTCGAGCCATCCGGCGAAGGACTCCTGGCCCTCGGGCACCATGTCCGGCTCGAGCAGCACGAAGCCGCGATAGATCCCGTAGGTGGAGACCACCATGGACTTGCCGTCGCGCAGCATCCGCGTGCGCAACGCCGCAAGGCAATTGTCGGGGGTGATGAACGCGTAGCGGCCGGTCCGATAGCAGGGCAGCTCCCGCACGCGCGCGAGCGCGCGGTCGCTGCCGACGAAGTCCGGAATGAACTCCGCGAAGTCGAGATGGAAACGGGAATCCGGCCGGGCGACCTCCATCAGACGGCGACGAATCATCTGCCGGACCGCCTCCGTGGTCGTCATGAAGCCTCCCTCCCCACGGGATTCGCTCGGCGGTTCCCGCCCGTCCCCGCTACGATCGCGCGTATCCGAGCCGGATGAACCGGATCGCCCGGCACCCCGCGCCGGGCGATCCCGCAAGGCTCAGATTTCGCCGATCTCCTCCAGCATCACGCGGTGGATTTCCTTCTCCCGCGCCCAGTAGTCCTTGAGCTCCTGACCGGTCAGGAAATCGCCGTAGAGGCTCTTCTTCTTGCGATAGGTCTGCCACTCCTCGGAGTCGAAGACCTGCTGGAACACGTTGCGGTAGTACGCCTCCGCCTCGGCGCTCATGCCCGGCGCGCCGACCACGCTGCGCTGCATGAAGTAGACGAAGTCCTGGCCGAGCTCCTTGAAGGTCGGCGAGTCCGCGAACAGCTCGAGGCGTTCCGGCGTGAATGCGGCGATCGGCCTCGTCGTCCCGGCTTCGTAGAAGCCGAGCTGCTCGGAGGGGTTGTTGACCGTCGAGTGGGCGTGCTTGCCGGCCAGCTCCTTGGCCACGCGGCCGCCTCCCTTGAACGGCACGTATTTCATGCTCAGGCCGTAGGCACGGTTCAGGAAGTCGGTGAGAAGCTGATCCTCCTGGCCCTTGCCGGTGCCCGCCATGATCCAGTCCTTGCCCTTCGCCTTGGCCGCCTCGACGAACTGGTCGATGTTCTCGATGCCGCTGTCCTTGTGCACCCAGAGCAGGAAGGTGTCCTCCGCCATCCGGGCGACCGGGGAGAACGTGGAGATGTCGACGTCCAGGCCGGGCTGGCGCATCGGGGTGGTGTAGAAGCTGTTCAGGGTCACCATGACCGTATGGTCCTTGTTGATGCCCTTGGTGTTCTTCATGTGGAGCAGCGCCTCGGCGCCGGAGCCGCCGGGCTTGTTGATGGGCACGAACGGCTTGGATGCGATGCCCTTCTTCTCGATCACGCTCTGCATCAGCCGGGCCATCTTGTCGGCCCCGCCGCCCTTGCCGGCCATGATGATGAAGTCGACAGGCTTCTTCGGCTCCCATGCCATGGCGGCGTTGGAGGCAGCCAGCGAGCCGGCGACGGCGAGTGCGCCGGCGAGGCCGGCCGTGAACCATCTTCTGGTATGTATCATCCGTTCCTTCTCCTCTCTGATGTGTAACGAGCGGCTCCGCTACGGCTGATGGAGCGGGAATGTGCGCTGGTCGGGGCTTTTTCGGGACAGATTGCGCAAACCTCAAAATACCACACGCAACCTCGATACCGCAGCGCGGCCGTCAGCGTCGGTTCCGGGGGCTTGGGCACGGGTGAGCGGATTCCGGGACGAACTGCGTCGCCCGCTACCGGCGTGCTCCGGTTCGGCGCGCGTTCTGCCGCCTCGGCACCTGGATTGTGGGGCCGTCCCGGGCTTCGCTATAGTTACGTCCGCTCGCGGGATCGCACCGGTACGAGCGGCAATCGAGACCTCCTGACGTGAAACCCCGGAATCTGCTCGTCATCATGTCCGACGAGCACAGCACCAAGGTGCTCGGCTGCTACGGCAGCGCACTGGCGCACACGCCCAACATCGACGCGCTGGCCGCGCGCGGGACCCGCTTCTCGAATGCATACTGCTGCAACCCGATCTGCATACCGGCCCGCGCCACATTCGCGACCGGACAGTACACCCACCAGATCGGCTACTGGGACAACGCCGACCCCTACGAGGGCTCCACGCCGTCGTGGCATCACCACCTCCGAGCGCGCGGGCACCGGGTCGAATCCATCGGCAAGTTGCATTTTCGCTCCACCGCCGACGACAACGGCTTTGACGCGGAGCGCATCCCCATGCACGTCATCGAGGGCAAGGGCGATCTCATGGGCCTGGTGCGCGGCGAGCTTCCGGTGCGAAAGGGGGCGTGGAAAATGGCCGGGATGGCCGGACCCGGCGAATCCATCTACACCCGCTACGACCGTGACATCGCGGCCGAGGCCCAGATCTGGTTGCACGAGGAAGCACCGAAACATGGCGACAAGCCCTGGGTGCTCTTCGTGTCGTTCGTGGCTCCGCACTTCCCGCTGACCGCGCCTTCCGAGCACTTCTACCGGTACTACGCGAGCGACGAGTTGCCGTGGCCGAAGCAGTACGCGAAGGAGGAGCGACCAACACATCCGTATCTCCTCGACTACGCGGGCTCCAACAACTACGACGACCACTTCGACAACGAGGATCACGTGCGCCGGGGCGTCGCGGGGTACTGGGGACTCTGCACCTTCCTCGACGAGCAGATCGGCAAGGTCCTGTCGGCACTCGAAGCCACGGGCCTCTCCGCAAGCACGCGCGTGCTCTACACCAGCGATCACGGCGACAACCTCGGTGCCCGAGGCCTGTGGGGCAAGTCGACGATGTACGAGGAGGCGGCCAAGGTGCCACTGATCGTCGCCGGTGAGGACATCGCCGCCGGGGCGACCGTCGATTGCCCAGCCAGCCACGTCGACATCTATCCGTTCATCATGGAGTGCACCGGCGAAGCGGACGAACGGACCATCACGCCCTCCCATCCCGGCGTATCGTTGAACGATCTGGCCGCCGGAGCGAATCCGGACCGCACCATTCTGAGTGAATACCACGCAATGGGTTCTCGTACCGGCGCCTTCATGGTCCGGCTGGAGCAGTACAAGTACGTGCACTACGTCGCCTACCCGCCGCAACTGTTCGATCTCGCCAACGATCCGGAAGAGCTGACGGATCTCGCACCCGATCCGGCGTATGCGCCGGTGCTGCGCGAAGCACACGGACGACTGCGCACGCTGTGCGACCCGCAAGCGGTGGACGCGGCCGCAAAGCGCCGACAATCCGAACTCATCGACATCAACGGCGGGCGGGAGGCGGTCATCGCCCGCGGCGACCTCGGATTCTCGGTGCCCCCCGGAGTCGAACCGATGTTCGACTGATGTCCGGCCCGCTCCGGCACTGGTCCCGGCAGGACGAGCCCACGGGGTGAACGAGGATGCATCTGAACGACGAAGAGCGCGCGATGCTCGCCGGACAGTTCGGCGAACCACGGCGCATGGCCCTCGACCTGCAGATTCAAATCGGCCGTGTGTTCGACGCGCCCGACTTCGTCGAGGTCAGCCAGGCCCACGTCATGGGCGATACCGAATCTCTCGGCGAGGCCGGGGTCGAGTTCCTCGAATCGCTTGCGGGCCACGACGAGGCGGACCGGCGGGTGCGCGTCCCCACCATTACCGACCCTCGCGGCATCGATTTCTGCGCCTACCGGCGGCTCGGGCAGAAGGAGGCATGGGCGGCGCTGGAGCGGCGTGCCATCGACGCCATGCGCGCCCTCGGGATCCTGATGACCGATACCTGCATCAACTACCAGACCGTCTCCCCGCCGGTGTTCGGCGAGCACGCGGCTTTCGGTGATACCGGTGTGGTCATCTACTCCAACAGCGTATGCGGCGCACGCAGCAACTTCGAGGGCGGACCGGCGGCCATCAGCGCCGGACTGACCGGACGTACACCGCGCTACGGCTGCCACCTCGACCGCCATCGCCGCGGCACCCACCGGTTCGAGGTCGAAATGCGGCCGTCAACGCTGAACGACTGGGGCGTGCTCGGCGCCATCGTGGGCAGAGCGGTCAACTCTTACTGGCACGTCCCGGTGCTCGACGGCATCGACGGCGCACCGACCTCCGACGAGCTCAAGCACTTCGGCGCCGCGCTCGCAAGCTACGGCTCGGTGCCGATGTTTCACATGACCGGCGTCACTCCGGAGGCGCTCGATCCGGCCGGCGTGTTCGACGATCCCCCGCAGCAGACCCGGCGTATCGGCCGGACCGATTTCGACGACTTCTACGGATCCTTCGGCCGTCACGAGGACGGCGTCGACGTCGTGGTGTTCGCGGCACCGCAGCTCTCGCTGGGGGAGTTGCAGCGGCTTGGCGATCTGCTGCGTGGCAGGCACATCCACCCGGACACCGCACTGCTGATCGCCACCTCGCCGGAGAACAAGGCCGCCTGCGATCGCATGGGCTTCACGGAAACGTTCGAGGACGCCGGCGCCCTGCTGTTGCAGGGCGTGTGCTTCTATCAGATGCGAGCGCGAGAGCTGGGTGAAGCGAACGGATGGAAGCGCCTGCTGACCAACTCCGCCAAGCTCGTCAACATCATCCAGGGATACGGATACGAACCCGTCATCGCGTCCATGGAAGATTGCGTCGATGCGGCGGTCCGGGGGAAGTACTGATGGGCGCGGGCGATCGCGCCAATCGCGCGATTCGGGGCCACCCGGGAATCGGCGACTCGGTATCGGGGGTGGTGCTGGCGGCCCGGGACGACTTCAGCGCCCGCTACGATCTGGACCGCATCCGGGGGGTCTTCTCGCGGCCTTCCCATGCGCTGTACGGCGAGAGCTATGTCGGGCGAATTCTGGTGCTCAACACCGCCAAGGGGGGCGTGGCCACGGCCTGGATGTTGCGCGAGATGCGCTCGCGCGGCATGGCTCCCGCGGCGTTGCTCCTCAATCGCGCCAATCCCATCATGGTGCAGGGCGCGGCGTTTGCGGGGTTGCCGTTCATCGACCGATTCGAGGTGGACATCACGCGCCGCCTGCACACCGGTGACACGGTGACCGTCATCCCGGGTGAAGGGCTGGTGCGCGTCGGGTCGAGCGAGACTGCGCGAGGAATGGTCCGATGAGAGTGGCGCACGGCGGCAAGGCGCTCTACGGGGCGAGCATGGGCATGCTGCTGCTCGAAACCCGCTTTCCCCGCATCCCGGGAGACGGCGGCCACACCGAAACGTGGCCGTTTCCGATGCTCTATCGGGTCGTCGGCGACGCAACCCCGGATCGCGTGGTGCGAGACCGCGGCGGCATCGTCGACGCCTTCGCAGCGGCGGCCCGCGAGCTCGTGGCAATGGGCGCCGACGGCATCACCACCAACTGCGGGTTCCTGGTGCTCCACCAGGACCGGCTCGCGCTGGAGTGCGGCGTCCCGGTCGCCGCGTCGTCGCTGCTGCAGGTCCCCTGGGTGGAGCGGCTGCTGCCGCCGGGCCGGCGAGTCGGAGTGCTCACGGTGGAGGCAAGCAGCCTCACGCCGCGGCACCTCGAATGTGCGGGTGCTCGGCCCGACACGCCAATCGAAGGTACGGAAGACGGCGCGGAATTCACCCGCGTGCTGCTGGGCGACGAACTGGAGCTCGACGTGGAGCGCGCGCGCGAGGACGTCATCGCCGCGTCCCGCCGGCTCGTCGAACGCCACCGCGACGTCGGCGCGATCGTGCTCGAGTGCACGAACATGCCGCCCTACGCGTCCGAGGTGGCGCGCGCAACCGGACTTCCGGTCTACGACTTCCACAGCTTCGTGTGCTGGTTTCAGGCGGGACTCCGCCCGCGCTCGTTCGGCGACTGAGCGGCGGATTCCCGCAAGGCTCGGCGGAGGACGTCGGCGCGGAAGCGGAACGCTACATGACCGGCTCGATGCCGTAGTCCTCGAATCGGTGCCTCTCGAAGTTCTCGCGGAACATGTCTCTCAGCTTCAGAGCGTTCGCGTCGTAGGCACGCTTGTCGCTCCACGATACTCGTGGATCGAGGATCCCTGATTCGACCCCTGGGCACGAGGTCGGAAACCGCAGCCCGAAGACCGGGTGCTCGACGGTCTCGACACCGTCGAATCCGCCGCTGAGCGCGGCATCGAGCATGGTTCGGGTGTCACGAATGGAGATCCGATCCGAGTCGCCGGCGCCGCCGCCGCTCCACCCGGTGTTGAGCAGGACACAGCGCGCTTCGTGCGCCTGCATCTTCGCGGCGAGCAGCCTGGCGTAGACGTTCGGGCGGTGTGACATGAACGGCGCACCGAAGCATGCGCTGAAGGTTGCCTGCGGTTCGGTGAGCCCGACCTCGGTGCCGCCGAGCCTCGCGGTAAAGCCCTGCACGAAGTGATACATCACCTCCCGGCCTTCGAGCAGGGACACCGGCGGGAGCACCCCGAATGCGTCGGCCGTCAACAGCACGATCGTCTCGGGATGAGACCCGCGAGCCCCGACCGCGACGTTCGGGTTGCAGGAGAGGGGATACGAGAAGCGGGTGTTTTCCGTCATCGATGCGTCGGTCAGGTCGAGTTCCTGCGGATCCGTGTCCTCGATTCGTTTCCCTGGAAGCGGCGGCACGTTCTCGATGATTGTGCCGGGCATCGACAACGCCGCCGCGATGACCGGCTCGGCTTCCTTGTCGAGATCGATGAGCTTCGCGTAGCAACCGTCCTCGAGATTCGAGATGCCGGTCTCCGTCCAGCCCGTCTCGTCGTCGCCGATCAGACGCCGATCGGGATCCGCCGACAGCGTCGTCTTGCCGGTGCCGGAGAGGCCGAACAGGATCGCGGCATCTCCACGGTCGCCGGTATTCGCCGAGCAGTGCATCGACAGGAATCCCTGGTCCGGGAGAAGGAAGTTCATCACCGTGAAGATCGTCTTCTTGACCAGCCCGCAGTAGTCGGCTCGCCCGGCGACGAGGCAGATCCGGTTGCGAAAGTCGATGACCGCGGCGCGATCGGACAGGCTGCCGTCATGCTCGGGGTCGCAGCGGAACGACTGCACGTTGAGCATGGTCCAGCGCTTGTCCTCCCCGTTCTCGATCCCCTCGACGTATTTCGGGAACATGTTGTGGGCGAACATCGCGTGTACCGCGTACTCGCCCACGAACCGGTAGGGGACGGAATACGCCGGATCCGTGCCAGCACACACATCCTGCACGTAGAGCGGCCTGCCACGCGCATTCACATGCTCGACGACTCGGCGAAGCAGCACGTCGTAGTGGTCGGGGTCGTAGGGTTTCAGGTTGTCCTTCCACCACACCCTGCCCTCGCATTCCGGCCAGGCCACCGCGAACGTGTCGGCGACCGGCCGGCCGGTACAGGTGGGGTCGGTATGGAACACCAGCGGTCCATCGACTCCGAGCCGGGTAGGAAAGCACTTTTGATCAGAATCGGGACCGTCGAGCCGGACGCGTCCCCGATCGTTCGCGATGGCTTCCTCGAAGAGGCGGTCCTTGGGCAGGTTGTACCTGAAATCGATTCCCTTCAGCCCGAGCTTGCGCTCCAGGGCAACTTTCAACTCCATGATGTTCCCCGAGAAACCCAGAGCGATACGCTTCCACCGAGTGTGAACCGCAAGAGACTCTCCGAAAGGTGGAAGGCTCGACGGAAATGAGAATACGGTGCGCGAGCGCCCTCAGGCAACCGCATCGCGCGGAATCCGCCAGCATCGTCATGTGCACCGTGCCGCGTTCCCGGCGGGCCGGCACCACGGATCCACCGCTGCCGCAGTGTGGATTCGGTCCCGCCCAGGCCTATTCAAAAGTCCTTTTTCAGTATGGTCTCGGCGGGTCGGTGGAGGCGTCAGTTAATTTCGGCTGGCAGGTGGGGGATGTCGGTGCGCCCTTGTTGGCGGGTTGCTGGACTTGGCGCGGAGGATGCGGGGCG
>JAJDUQ010000251.1 GCA_022826505.1 Gammaproteobacteria bacterium | reverse complement strand
TTCACATCGACATAATCAAGCATAGAGTCTGGATATCTCCTCCATTTACATGGACACAAAACAACAGAATCTCTGCCCAACAAATCGATGAGAATCAATGAGATATACTGAAACTACAGGAGATTTCTCTCGGAAGTTCAGCTTAACGAAGTGCGGGGTGTCACGGCGAAGGAGTGCGGGCGGCTCGGTATCGAGATCGTCGAGGTCGAGACGGAGCGGATGCTTCTGGCTGCCGAGGTGGAATCAAGCGTCTCGTTCAACGACCGCCTCTGCCTAGTGGTGTGTCGTGAGGAAGGATGGACGTGTTTGACGAACGACGGGGCGCTTCGGCGGCTCTGCAAACGCCACGGCGTCGGAACGCGCTTCGGCCTGGGCCTCATGGTGGATCTGGTCGAAGCCGGCGTCCTCACACGGCGGCGCGCAGTGGCGGTCGCACGCCGGATTCGAGTCTCGAACCCGTTGCACATCACGAATCGTGTGCTCGATCAATTTTTGCATGCCCTCGATCGATCCTGATTCCGATGGTGGCCCAGCTCTTCACTGCCGGAGAGCCAAACGCGGACTGGAGCGTTTGCGGATCGACGGCATCGGATATCTGCCGGTCGTGGACCTCTTTCGTCGGATGATGCCAGATCGATGTCTGCTGGCTTGACTGTGACCCGACCAACCCCTATGGCACGCGCAACGCCTTTTGGGATTTCGGTTGCTTTCGGGCGGATCGGTCGAATAGGCAGGACCAGTCCAGTGGCCTGATCGAGGAATGTCACGCAATTTCAGGATCATGGAGGTGTATTCTCACGCATCGCGGAGACGGCCGTCAGTCCGGCGGCGTGGCTGGCGTTGACGGTTCGGAGCTGCCTCGCATGAAGGGTGCCATCAACGATCGGGGCATTGTCCTCGGTGAGGGGTTGCCGCCTGTTCCCGAACGATTGTTGCTGGCACATGCGCATGGCGAAGTGCTCTTCATCTGCGGCGCAGGGATCTCCAGCCCGGCTGGTCTACCCGATTTCCGGCAACTGGTCCTGGATGTCTACGAGAACCTTGACACGGCGGTCCATGAAGTCATTGCCAGCTCGCAGAATAACGCGACCGAGCGGTCTCAATTGGAGGGTTCAAGCCTGACACATCGCCAGCTCGCCGAGGTCAAGCGGTTCAAGTACAGAGACTACGACGTCGTGCTCGGTATGCTCGAACGCCGTCTGGACGACCGGACACGTGGCGACAGCGGTGTCAGACGCGAGGTCGCGAACCGGCTGCGCGCCAAGGGCAATATACCTGCACCAGTCCACCGAGCGCTCATGCGTCTTGCTGATCGCGGCGGCACGATGACAATCGTCACGACGAACTTCGACCTGCTTCTCGAGGCGGCCGCAAGACGGCTCCCATACCCGGCCGAGACCTATTCGCTCGGCTCGATCCCGCGTCCGACCAGACGCACCGACTTCGCCGGCGTACTCCACATTCATGGCGCACTGGATCGGAACCCGAATCGTGTCTCAGAGCTTGTCCTGTCCGATCAGGATTTCGGTGAGTTCTATTTCCGACGACGTGCCGTACCCGACTTCATCTACGACGCAGCTCGGCTGTTTCACCTCGTCCTTGTCGGCTACAGCGCGAACGATCCACCGATGCGTTACCTCCTGAACGCCGTTGCCGCGGACCACACACGCTTTGCGGACATCAAGGAGCGCTTCACGTTCTTCGGCTCCGCCACACATGATCCCGTAGCTCTGGAAGACTGGAAAGCGCGCGGGATCACTCCGATTCCGTATGACTCCAAGAATGGTCACGAAATACTGCGCCGGACCCTCGAACGGTGGGCGGAGCTGTCCGCAATCAACGGAAAGGCCGCCGTAGTCGACAAGGAGATCCGCCGGATTGTAAGAGTGTCCAGAGCCGTTGCCCCCGAACCGGACCGCGACCTGTTCGATCATCTGCTCAGGCGAAGTAATGACAGCGAGCGCAATCGACTGTCGGCACTGGCGTCCGAGGCACAGGCGGACCTCGGATGGCTTGACGCGATCATGAGTGTCTGCAAGGAGAAAGATCGAGGGTGCAATCCGTGATTCCGACCTGGACGACTCTTGGCGGCGATGACCGCGCCGCATTCTGGGCCGCAGTCGACTTCCTGAAACATCGCCTCACCGAGTCCGACACGATCGAGTGGGCCCTGCATTTGAGGCCGGACCGGCGCATTGAACGCATGGCGGTTTCCCATTTGTTGGACAGCACGACTGGTCCCGTACTCGATGATCTGCAGAAAGACCCTTGGGCTACTGCATGGCGCTTGATCCAGAAAAGCTGGTCTCAAGCCTCCATCGACGAACACGACTCACCTCATCCTTTCGACATCGGGTTCCGGCTGCACGAGGGGGAACGTTCGGGTCCAATCGTGGCCGCTATCGTGAATCTCGTTACTCCTCGCCTGAAGGTCGAGCCGATCGATTCGTTCAGGTGGACATTCATCAAGAAGCCGCGCCGTCCGAAGAAGGTAGAGCATCTTCTATCCGCAAACCTGACAAGCGGGCACCTTCTGGATCTGAACCATTTGCGGCTCTCGGAACTCATGGACGTATCTTTCCTTGTCACCTTGGCGAATGCGCTTGAGGCGACCGTGAACCACGGGCTGGATACGGCACGAGGCATAGGCTGGAACGGCACTTCGGACATTTGGCAGTTGGGTTCGATGCACCGAGTCCGATACGCAAGGTATCCACACGAAGACGGCGGACAAAGAGAACCCGACGCAGCTCATCGCGGGATTGCTCCCTCGGTCAAGCTCCTACACGCAGTCGTGACTCGCTTGAGCGAACTGGAACCTGCGTCTGCGCGACAGTTCGCTCAGCGCTGGCGTCTTTCCGGCTCTCCGGTTCACATCCGCTTGTGGTCGGAACCGACACTGAACCGTCGGTTGATATCGGCGCAGGAAGTCCAAGGGTTTCTTCTCGGACTTGATAATCACCAATTTTGGGAACTGCACGAATTTCCGGAAATCGCAGAACTTCGGGCACTGCGTTTCGCGGATTTGGAACAGGAAGCGAGAAAGGCGATAGTCAGGCGCATCCGCAGACTGCCGCCGCATAACTATTGGCCCAGAGAGGTAGGCCGGGAGGCAATCAGGGACGGGCGCATGTATTGGGCTGTGCGGGAAGCCAAGCGAATCGAGGTCGGCGGCGGCGACTTGCCATCCAATGCGAAGACGTGGTTGCAGGCCGGGATTACAAGGTTTCCCGACTTGGTAGAGATGAAGATCGACGAGGGGCTTCCCGCGGCCCCAAGAGTCCATGTCGGCCATTCCTATCAGGACGAACGGTTCGACACGCTTCACGGCGTTACTCGATTGCACTCCCTGGAGACCGCTCTGTCGTCGGGTCGAGGCGGATCGGATTATCCTGCTGCGTTGC
This sequence comes from Gammaproteobacteria bacterium, assembly GCA_022826505.1. Classification (GTDB taxonomy): domain Bacteria; phylum Pseudomonadota; class Gammaproteobacteria; order HK1; family HK1; genus HK1. The sequence goes on along the minus strand of JAJDUQ010000251.1, from coordinate 3,541 downwards.
GGGCGGGAGACTGGCTGGGTCGACTGGAAAACGCAGTTCTTGTTCTCGATGACCTGGAATCTATGGCGGATGGTGGCGATGAATTTCCGCTCGTATGGAAGCGCCTGGGCTGGACACATGCCCCCACGCAGGAGAATGGAGACGAGGTGCCAGAGCGTGATTTGGGACGCGAGGGGGAACGCGTTCTGCATCTACTGGGGAAGTTGTCGGAGAAGACGTTGTCGGCTGCCGTCGCCGGTATCAGCGACTGGTTGAGGGTCTGGAGTCCGCACCTCGGCAACTCCGCAGCAGCTTCGCGGATCTGGCTTCGTGTCTGGCCAATTGCGGTCAAGGCGACCGATGACGAGCCGCAACGGGTGCAGAGTATCGAATTGAACGTACTGGCTTCAAAGAGGAGCGACGATCGAGAAACTCGCGATCTGGATACACTGAACAATCCGGCGGGTAAGTTGGTGAGTGCGTTCTTGTCGGCCTGTCCTTCGCTCTCCGAAATACCCAGTCCCTTTGTCCACGGAAACACATTGCGTGTGATGCGCGATGCTATCGTTGACTGCACGGGCCGCAGCGGGTTGATCTCACGGTATCAATTGCTGGAATGCCTTCGTTATTTCCTGCAAGCTGATCGCGACTGGACCCAACAGAATCTCATCGATCCCTTATTGCAAGACGGCGACGAATCTCTTGTACTTTGGCAAGCCGCTGCGCAGGGTCCACTATTCACCGATACCTTGACGACCATCGGGGATGCGATGGTCGAAAAGGCCACCGATAGACGTCTCGGGCGAGAGACACGCACGAGGCTGGTGTTCAGTCTAATCGTGGAGTCCCTGCATGCCTTCCGAGATTCCCGAGGTCCAGCGGTGCCGAATCCTCGGATTCAGCAAGTGCTGAGATCCATCGACGACGGGATTCGGGCGGATGCTGCAGACACCATCCGGCGATTTGTCCTCGAGGTATCGAAATTCGAGTCTGAAAGCGACCCGTCATCGGCAACGGCTACTGTATTCGGTTCAGCCGCGGCACCGTTCCTCGCGCAAGTCTGGCCACTGGAACGATCCTTGGCTACACCGGGTGTCAGCAGCGCCTTCGCACGCCTGCCAGCAACATCTGGAGAGGGCTTTGTCGAGGCTGTCGAGACGATTGAGCGATTCCTCGTTCCATTCGAGTGCTGGTCGATGCTGGAGTACGGTCTGTACGGCGATGACGGTGGGAAAAGGAAACTCTCGATCATCAACGACGAGATGAAGGCAAAGGCACTTTTGCGGCTACTCGACTTGACCGTAGGAACATCCGAGGACGCGACGGTACCTCATGATCTGACGGATGCTCTGGACCAGATTCGACGTGTTGCGCCCGGTCTGGTCTCGAGCCCGGCATTCCGGCGCCTTTCGACCGCCGCTCGCCGGTAATCAACTTGATTGAGAGGATGGGCAGCGCCCGGCCAGTGAATCGCGTCTCCCAGCGCGGCGCGATATCGGAGGTCGCATCCCGAGGGCATGAGCCAAGTCCGCGTCGCGGGGGCCGGGTCGCAGGTACCTCATGGGTTCAGCCAATCTGCGGCGCGCGCTTGGCCCAGAGCGTCAGTCGGAACTCGTCGCCGAACAGCTCGTACTCGGGACGGCGGCCCGAGTGCGCCTCGCCGTCCTTGAGATTTTTGCGCACGCCTTCGCCGCGTGACTCCGGGAACACCTGCCCCGTGCGCTTGCTGCGGAGCCTCGACAGGAAGCTGACGAAAAGCTGCTTGCGGGTGAAGATGCGGCAGGGCCATGTCGTCGAGGGTGATGGTGTCGGGAGACACCAACCACGCCCCGGTCCCTGACACGAACATTCTCGAGCTCGGCTCGTCCGTCCTATCCCGCCCGGAGTTGGTGCCGACTCTGCTCCGGGGTGTCGAACATCGGCCTGCTCTCCCGGTCGAATGGCTCAGGATTCGCACGGAAGCTTGCAATCCCTGTCCAGGGGCAAACCCTGGCGGCTCTCACCGGGGGCGAACGTAGCGCATGAGGCTCGGAATGCCCGGCTGCCACCGGTCGCCGACGCCGGGTGGTTTCCAGACATAGCCGACCATGGCCAGCCGATCGCGGTGCTGCACGATCTCCGGGGTCGAGTCGAGGGTCAGGGCACCGGCGATGACCGCATTCAGCGTGTCCTGGGAGAGCGTCGCCCGTTCGGCGAAGGCATCGGCTATCAAAGCCGCGACCTGGAGCAAGTCCTGCCGCTCCAGCTCGTCGCGTCGATGTTCGTAGTACGTGCTTCTCTCGAGGTCGAAGGCCCGGCTCGCGCGCGCGACCACCGCCTCGTCGATCAGCGTCCTGCCCTGCTGCGTTGCCGCATCCCACAGCGCGGCGCCCCAGAGCTGAATGAAGTACGGATAGCCCTGGCTCTCGTCGAGCACGCACCGCAAGGCAGCCTCGTCGAAGGCAATGGCAGGGTCCTGCACCGCAAACGGTCGCACAAGGGCAGACGCGGCCGCATCCTCGTCGAGCAGACCGACGCCGACGTGCCGGGCGCGGTTCCAGAACGTCGCGGACATCCGGTCGAGGTGCAGCGTCAGGCCGGGAGTGCCGGCCAGCACCAGCAGGAAGGGCGCAGCAGCCGCCACGGACTGACCGGCATTGAGCAGCGCCCGGCCCACGCCCTCGTCCAGCGTGTGCGCCTCGTCGAGGAGGATGACCAGGGGCCGATGGGCGCAACGCAGGGTCAGCAGCTCGGTCAGCGTGCCCGGGTTGCCGGCGAGCTCCCAGCCGAGCCGTCCGATGCCGATGGAGACCGACAGGGTGTCCGGGAGGAGCGATCGGAAGCGGGCCGGCGGCACCACGGCCGTGGCAAGCGCATCCAGGGTCGGCAGGTCGCTCGGGGTGCGCCATACGACATCGACCTTTCCGGTGGCCTCGATCTCGCGCTCGAACCAGCGCAGCAGCACCGTCTTGCCGTTGCCCCGGGGACCCAACAGCACCGCGTCCCGCGGTGCGCCCCGGCCCGCCTGGACGTAGGTGAGCAGCCGCATCAGGTCATGCTGCTCGGCGTCCCGGCCGGCCAGAAAGGGCGGAAGAGCGCCGTGACCGGGAACGAAGGGGTTGATGGGCGGTTGTTCACGCATGGTCTGACGATAGCAGAGGAGGAATGTCCGGTGCGGTGGCACCGGAGAAGTGCCGGCAAACCCGCCCCTCGCGACATCCGACCCGGCGCGGCCCTCGCCTGCGGCGCTTCGCTGATCCTCGTCACCTTCCTCCTGCAGGGAGCCGTACACGATTCGACGCTCGACGTGCTCGGACCCCGTTTGTGTCCGTACGAGTGCTCGCACGAAACGCCATGTCACCAGGCATTCGGGCGAGCTTCAGAATCGGCGAAGGCGGATCGCTTGGCGAGGCCGGTCGGCGAACAGGAAGAGGCGAATCTTGGCACCGATCAAAATCCGGTGAATCATCTTTACACATGCGAGCGGTGCCGTCCCGAGGCACGTAGCGCTCGGGGCGGGGCGTCAATGAGAGGGCGGGCGCGGGTGCGCCCGGCACGCTATGCGAGTGCCGGTGAGGGCGGA
>JAJDUQ010000310.1 GCA_022826505.1 Gammaproteobacteria bacterium | reverse complement strand
ACAACGTAGCCGCCATCGACACCGCGCACCACACCGTGCGACGGCCAGGCTCGCCCTGCGTCGTATCCCGCGAGCACACCGCGGCTCCTCACCGCCTCACGCATCGAACATCCGGCCCAGCGGGAATTGCTGTAAGGCTGTACGTGCGGTTGATCCTGCTTCCGACACTGTTATAGCCTCGGTCGGATGCCTGTTTCCCTCCCTGCCGCCGAATTCCGCCGAGAGCGCCATGTGTCGTGTTCCGGCGGCACCGACGTTCGGATCCGACCGCGCCACCCCGACTCCGCGCCGCGATGAGACGGCACGGGTCCAGCGTCGAGACCCGGTACGGCTGGGTGATCGTGTTCGCCTCCCTCGCCGTGCACAGCATCAGCCTCGGCGGCCCGACGATTCTGTTCGTCGCCCTCAAGCCGATCGCGGCGGATCTGGACACGGCTCGCGCCGTCCCGTCGCTGGCCTACTCGCTGCTGATGATAGGGACCGGCATCGGCGGCATCGCGATGGGCTGGTGGATGGACAGGCGCGGGGTGATGCAGCCCGTGCTCTTCGGCGCGGTGATGATCTGCCTGGGGGCACTGCTCGCGAGCCAGGCGGAGGGACGCTGGAGCCTGTTCATCGCCACCGGCCTGCTGATGGGCCTCCTCGGCAAGGCGGCGATGATCGCGCCGCTGGTGGCCAACGTCACGCGCTGGTTCGACCGGAGGCGCGGGTTCGCAGTCGCCATCATCACCTCCGGCCAAGGCTTGGCGGGAGCGTTGTGGCCCGCCGTGATCCAGTACTTCAACGATCTCGTCGGATGGCGGGGAACGTTTCTCTACTTCAGCATCTTCGCGGCGGTGACGATGGTGCCGGCCGCGTTCCTGCTTCGGCCACGCCCCCCGATTTCACCGTCGGATCGGCCCGCCGCGGGGTCCCCGACCGATGAGCGGCGCGTGCTCGATTTGCCGCCGCACGTCGCCCAGATCATGCTGTGGGTGGGGACCATCGGTTGCTGCGCGGCGATGTCGGTGCCAATCGTGCACCTCGTCAGCCACGTCACCGACCAGGGCTACACCCTGGAGCAGGGGGCGCAGGCTCTCTCGGTGCTGTTCATGGCGGCGTTCGTGAGCCGGCTCGCCTTCGGCATGCTCGCGGACCGCATCGGCCCGATGCGTACGCTGCTCATCGGCTCCGTATCCATGGCCGCGATGCTGCTCGCCTTCGCGTTCACCACCAGCTACCCGGGCCTGCTCACCGCCGCGCTGCTGTTCGGGCTCGGGTTCTCGGGCATCATGCCGTGCTACCCCCTGATCATCCGCATCCTCTTTCCCGTCAGCCAGGCGGGCAAGCGCATCGCCGCCCAGTACATGTTCTCGGCCGTCGGCATGGCGCTGGGTGGATGGCTCGGTGGGGTGATCTTCGACCTGACCGGCAGCTACTCGCCCGCGTTCCTGGTCGCGTTCGCGTTCAACGTGGTGAACTTTGCGGCGATGAGCATCGTCCACGTCCGCCACACACGGCTCAGGTTCAGCCTGCGTCCGGCGTGAACCACGACACACCGGGGGCGGTGGAACGCCGCGGTTCTCAGCCCTCGAACACGAGGTAGGTCCGCACCTCGATGCTCTCGCGGGGCGGCGCGTCCGCATCCTGCTGCTCGAGCTGAAACGCGCCGTGCGGGGTGAACCGGGCCCGGCCGTCGTCGAGGCTGTCCCAGCCCTTGATGAGGATCACTTCGTCGCGCCCCATCCGCGGCACCCAGTACCAGCGCTGGTCCGGGGCGTGGGCGAGCTGGTAGATCTCGCCGACCCGGTCCGGAAAGACCTGGTCGGTGGCGATCAGCTCGGCGGGGCGCACGCTCCCTGCGTCGGCGAGCGCAATCGGGGTGCGCAGGACCGGCCCTCGAATCGGCCGCCACACGTTGATCTGCACGATCCGCCCGCCCGACGACAGTACCCGCTCCACCTCCTCCGCCCCCAGCGCGTCGGCCGCACGCTTCGGTCCGGAGTCGACGGTGTAGTCCACGTGCACCCGGCTCGCCGGCCCTCGGAATCCGTCCGGATTCGCCGCCCCCTCGGAGCTGTCGGAGCGTCGGGTGTGGTCGAACACCGCGACCCGCTCCGCCCCGGTCACCTCGCCGAGCAGGGTCTTGAGCTCACGGTCGTAGACGCTGGCGATGGCCTCGTCGTCGTAGAGGTCAGCGACCGCCGTCTCGTGGCGGACCAGGAGAAACCCCTCGCGATCGAGAGACAGCATGTCCGCGACCTGCCGCATGTCGCGCACGTCCACCCTTCGGGTCTCGGTCTCGAAGTGCACCCTCGGCTCGCCGCCGGTGAGCGCACTGCTCTCGAAGTAGGGCTTCGTGTCCTGGGGAACGATGAACGTCAGCGCGCCGCGCACGTCGTTGGCGCTGTGCACGCCCGTGGACCGGGCAAGTGTTTCGGGTCGAGTCATGAGTCCGCGTCTCTCAAGGTCGGTCTGACGGAGCGATCATGCCACGTTCGCTCGACCAGGATCGTATGCACCGCACCCCGACGCACGTTCCTCTCGGCGGCGCCGTCCGACCCGCACGCCCGTGCGTCGCCCCGGCTGGAAGAACGGGTCAGTGGCCGTGCTTGCGGAACCCGCTTCCTTGTTCGTCGATGGCTTCGGGCTCCCGCCCGAGCCACCGCCGCGCGATGGACCGCCAGGTGGCGAGCCGGCCGAAATCCGGGGTTTCGGGGAGCGAGTCGTCGTCCTCGAGGAACGGGCTCGGGAAGAAGACCGAGAGGCCGTTCTCGCCCTTTCCGTTCCACATCTCGAAGCCCCACATGAGAGGCTTGGCGTCGGAATCGTAGCTCCGGAATATCTGCGCCCGCGAAGGCCGGCGATGAGCACGCAGCGCCGGCGGCGTGGGGTTCGACGGCGAGCCCCGGTTCTCTCCGATGCACAGATGAAAGTGACCGCCGTTGTCGAACATCACCGTGAGGTAGGCGTCGTACAGGCTGATGCGCCGGGGCGGACCCGGGCATTTCCACTCGTACGCGGCACCCTGGATCATCGGGCCGAAGCGGATTCCCTGCCAGTGGTGCTCGAACAGGTCGCGGAGGAACGCTTCCAGGAATGCTTCGTCGAGCGGGAGCCCCCAGGTCTCTCGCCTGATGGTGCCGTCGTCGCGATACTCCGTGTCGCTCGGCTGCGATTCGATGCTCCAGCCCTTCTCGCTCATGCCAGTCCGGCCTCGTCCGGCGCACATTCGGCGGGACGAGCGAGAATACGCGATTCCACGGGCGAACCGGCGGCCGAGCCGCTACCCTGCATCGCATCGTGGCGGAAGCAACTGGGACGCGAAACCGTGACGTGCGCGGAACCGACAAGACGGAAGGTGGATAAAGTGCGGGCTGCGGGAAGTCGCGACCTCTGTCTACGGAGTGAACCATGAAGCGCGCCGCGGGCGTCTCGAGCGCGGCGATCACCCTTGCCGCCGCCTGCGTCGCAGCACCGCCCGCCGACCGTGAAGAGATCCGCAAGGTGCTCTACGACTTCGAGGTCGCGAGCTACTGCGGGCTGGTGACCGACGACGTAGGAGAAGGCTTCCGCCGCAAGCTCACCGCGCTGGTGGAGCGCGACCGCATCGGGCGCGAGGAGATGGACGCCCTGCGGGGACGCGCATGGCAGGATGCGCACGCCGAATGGCAGAACCGCGGACTGGGCGGCTTCCGGGCCTGGTGTCGGGGGGATGCTCGGCGGGCGGCGGAGCGTCTGGCCCGTGAATTGCCATAGCCGAATGCGCTCCGCGTTCACTCGGTCGGGCAATGGCGGGCGGGAATGATCGCAAATCGCGTCGAAGGACTGTGTGGCATGGCGGTCGTTGGAGAGCGTGCTGCCGAAGGCGACGTTGTCCGCGTCGCGGCCCGTCGGGTCCTTCATGAAGAAGTCCGACTTGGAGACCGCCCAGGTCTCCGGGTTCACCTCCTGGCCGAAGAGGTGGATGTCCGCCTGCGCGTTGATTGCCGGCCGGAGCCAGTCGCCGTTCCGTCGCAGTCCCTCGGTGATGTGCTCCTTGGCAATCATCAGCATGCCGCCGGAGCCGCAGCAGGGGTCGTAGACGGTGCGCACCGCGCCGCGACCGGCGATGCGCGGTTCGTCGTCCGCGAGCATGAGATCCACCATCAGGTGAACCACGTCGCGCGGGGTGAAGTGCTCGCCGGGGTTCTCGTCCAGAGCTTCGTTGAACTTGCGGATCAGCTCTTCGAAGATGGTCCCCATCGTGGGGTTGTCGACTTTGCCCGGGTGCAGGTCGACGGTCCTGAAGCGCTCCAGCACCTGGAACAGCAGTCCTGCCTCGTCGAGCTTGCTGATGGTGTTGTCGAAGTCGAACCGCTCCAGCACCTCGCGCATGTTCCGGCTGAAGCCGGCAATGTAGTTCCGCAGGTTGGTCGCGAGGTGCGGCGCATCGGCCAGCAGGGTTTCGAAGTCGTAACGCGAGGTGTTGTAGAAGGCGAATCCGGACGCCCTGCGAAGCTGCGGGTCCAGGTCGTCCAGCCCGCGTCCGCGCAGCTCCGCCTGCCGGCGCAGCACCTTCCCCTTTGTCGGGGCAAGCACGCAGTCGAGCCGCCTGAGCACGGTCAGCGGAAGGATGACGTCCTGATACTTGCCGCGCTTGAAGCTGTCCCGGATCAGATCCGCGACGCCCCAGAGGAAGCTGACGATCTCGCTGTGGTTCAACGGCGGGAGTCGACGAGCGCGCCCGACGCCGATTCTACCGGTCCGCCGGTGGATCGAGCAGGATGCGGAACTCCGCGCGCAGACTCGCATCGACGATCTGCGGGATGTGCGTCGGATAGTGCCTGGCCAGCGTCTCACGGACCCGCTTCGCAGCGCGCTCCACCACGTCCGTCGACCCCTGCTCGCCCCACTCCTTCGGGCTCGTGCGGTCGCCGACCTCCGGGTACACGTACTCGCGCTGCATCAGCCCCAGCGTCTGCGGGTGGCCGAGGAAGTGGTTCGGACCCTCCGTGCACACCTCGCGCATCGTCTCCAACGAGAGGCTCTCGACGTCGATGTCGACGCCGCGCACCGAGCGGTTGACCGCGCCGAGCGTGTCGTTGTCGATCACGAAGCTCTCCAGGCACGCCCCGAGCAGGCTCGCCAGCATCCCGGCCGACTCGTAGACTAGGTTCGCTCCGGAATTGCCCGCCAGCACCGTCGTGTATCCCTTCTCGTAGCCGGACTGCGCGTCGGGGAGCTTCGAATCCGCCATCCCGGCCGCGATGCCGGTCGGGAGGTCGTAGAACCGTCCCATCTGCGCGCACGCGGCCATGAGCACCGCCTGCTCGCCACTGCCGCCGCTCATCGCCCCGGTGCGGAGATCGGAGACGAACGGCCAGGGCCCGAGCATCGCGGGGTGTCCCGGCTTCAGGGCATTGACGTAGACGAGCCCGGCCAGCACCTCCGCCACTTCCTGCACCACGGCGCCGGCGAGGGCGGCGGGGCTGGTGGCGCCCGCCTGGCCCGCCGCGAGCAGCAGCACCGGCATGCCGCCGCGCACCGCCGCCTCCAGACAACGGCACGCGTCTTCGGCGAAGCGCAGCGGCGGCACCACGAAGCAGCTCGACATGCTGACGAACGGGCGCGCCCGCCAGCGAGCCTCGTCGCCCGCCACCCGATGGAGCATCGCGAGCGACTCGTCGACGTGCTCGGGCTGCACCCAGCTCGATCCGACGTGCTTCGACGTCCCGGAAATCGCCGCGTAGCAGGTGTTGAGGTCGAGGTCGCGCGGATCCTCCATGTCACGGCAGACGATCGGGCGCTGGAAGAAGTGGATGTGCTCCAGGGTGTCGACGAGGCGGGCGATGTCGTAGAGGTCCCGAAGGTTGGACTCCCGGTACTCGCGGGTGCGGGGATCGACCATGTGCACCGCGGCGCCGGCGGTGCCGAAGTACACCTTGTTCCCTGAGAGCTCCATGTCGTGCCGCGGATCCTGCCCGTGGAGCACGAAGTCGCGAGCGGCGTTCGCCACCGTGTCCTCGACCAGGGCCCGGGGGAAGAGGAGCCGGCCGTCGGGGCTGAGCTCTCCTCCGGCCGCGGTGACCGCCTCGATGCAGCTCGGGATGGCTTCGGAGAGCCCGATCCGCTCCAGCGCGTCGAGCGCGGCGGCGTGGATCCGCTGCACATCGCTCTCGTCCAGAGGCCGGTACCGGCCGCCGCTCATGCCGGGGCGTACCGCCTTCTCCTCTTCGCGAAGGGGAGCGGCCCGGAGCCTGTGCCGTGCCGCCCTGCCGCCCATGCGCCGCCCGCTGACTGCCGCCTCGCTCATGGCGTCTCTCCCGGTTGCGTGGCCACGGTTCGTCCGGCCTAGCGGACGCGGGGCGTATTGTGGCTGGACAGCGGGATTGGTGTCGAGAATTCGACGCGAAATTCTTGCGAATTCGATGTCGCCGAATCGCTCCTGCGCCGAGGCCCTTGAAGCAGGCCGACGTCATCGTTTGCCAAGCCGGTGCGGGAAAGCATCCCGGCGCCGTCGGCTCTCTCCGAGTGCTATCCGAGGTGGGCGATGTCGATGCCGCCCCAGTGGTCGTTCAGGTACTCGGCCACCAACCTTCGGTGGCAATGGTGGGGCTTGTCCTCGCTGCACAGCAGGCAGCCGTCCGCAACGACTTCCTCGGGGACCGACTTCTCGATTCGTCGCCGGTGCATGAGTTCGAGGAACCGGGTCTCGTACGTCGCCCAGTCGCCGCCCCCCTTCTTGTACTCGTCGAACATCTCTTTCGTGGGTGCGAGCTCAGGCAGGTGCACGTACTCCATTCCACAAATCTCGGCGAGAAAGAATACGAGGTCGTCGCGCTTGGCGAAGCCGGCGAGCTGGGAGACGTTGTTGAGCCGAACGTCCACGACGCGCCTGGCTCCGGATGCGCGCAGCAGACCGAAGAATCGATCCGCCGACTTCTTCGTGAAACCGATGGTGAACACCTTCATGAGTCGTGCTCCGAGGGCCGAGGGGCCAGCTTGTCGTCCGTGTGCGCGACCCGCTGCGCCTGTTGAGCGATGGCCGTGTCGATCAATTCTTCACGTGTCCCGGAGAGGTCTCCTTCGCGGGAGAGCTTGTGGATGTCGAGCAGTCGATCCATTGCCGCTCGGTGCGGCTCCAGGGCGCCGTCGGCGTGGATGTGCGCGACATCGACCTCTCGCTCGAGAGCGCGGGCGACGAGGAGCGTACGATGGCAGTGGAGCGGCTCCTTCTCCGCGCACATTAGCGCGATCCGGTACTTGGCGGCACCATCCACGACGCGGGCCAGTCCGTCCTTGAACGATTCCGTCGCCGCCACGCGGTCGTAGCGGATTCGTCCGTCCTCGTAACATTCCGGGTCTTTGGACCGGCCACCAAGCTCATCACCGAGATACACATACCGGATCCCCTCCGCACCGAGGGCTTTGGCAAGCGGCTCGCGGTTGAACTGGGGATTGAATCGGCTGTATGGCGCGGAGCGGACATCGGCCACCGCAGTCACGTCGTGCTGCCACAGCAACGCAATGAACCGCTCAAGCGAGTGCGTGGAATGACCGATGGTGAGCACGGTATCACCGGCTTCGTTCATGGACGCTGCCTGCGCTCGGTGGTGATGATCGAGGCTATCAGCTTGTATACGGCGCCGCCGTAGGGCTCCCCGAGACTGACCGTGAGAAAGCATTCCCCCATCGGATACTCGCCATCCAGCTTCGCGAGGTATCGCCGTTCGTACACGGGATCCGTGACCCACAGCGAATACCAGCGCCCAGCGCACGTAAACCGACCCTGAACACGTCGCTTCATGTTGCCGAACGCCTCGCCGGGCTTGAACACCGATAGATCGAGCGTATCGACATGAACCAGCTTCAACGAATCTCCGATCGAATCGGCCATCTCCTCCGGAACCTTGTCGTTCAGGCCGTGGTATGTGCTGTGGCCATCGAGCCATAGCGGCGCTACGGCATCCGCGAGCGCAGGCAAATCGAACCACGACAGCCTGCCCACTTTCTCCCAGTAGTACTGGGGATCCAGCAACCAGTTTTCGGTCTGGTAGCGCGCTGGCCCCGGGCATGGCTTCAGTACCGGAACGTCGATCACGTCGAGCACTTGCGGATCGCTGCCGTCCTCGTACTGGCGTTCGTACTCCGAGACCTCCTGATGCTGGCGATCGCTGACGGGCCGGATCCATCGTCCGACCCGACCGCCGGTCCATTCCCGGCCGGCGACGCATCTCCCATGCAGCTTCCGGGAATTCGCGAGACAGACGATGCGCTTCACGTCCGGCACGGGGAGTTCCCTGGAATCATGTCTCGGTAGTCGGGTCGACGGACCAGATGATCAGTCGCGTCTCGCTGTCGTCGATGATGGTGTACTCCGGGTAGCGACCGGACAAGGACTTGGTCTCTCTCCGGATGATCGGCAACCCGTCTCCTCGGCGATCCATCAGGTGCAGACGCCCGAGACCGGTGGGTGCAGGACAACGTGCGAGAAGCGAAACGACCAGTTCGTTCCGACTCGACTGCCGCAGGTGGAGGCTGTCCGGGGTGAGCGTATTCGCCAGGGCGCCGGGAACATAGAGCTCGAGGCGATCACCGAACATGTGCAACCGCACCCGCGCACCGGCCATCGAGTAGTCCCGATGCGCAACGGCGTTCACGAGAGCCTCGAACACGGCACGCTCGCCGAACTGGGGCTGCTCGACACGCGCCGTCGACTTGCTCGCACGGACCAGCATGTTCCGACGCACGAAGTGCAAGGCCTCGGCTACCTGCTCGTCGAGCGGCCCTCCGATATCGCGTGCATCCGTCTGGTATTCGACGTCGGTTCGCTCCCCTGCGTAGCTGACCGCTTGCACGTAGGCATGAGGCAGCCACGTCTGCGGTTCACGGGTACAGAGCAGAACACCGGCCAGCGTCAGCCGCGAAGCGCCGCGATCATCGTCCGCCACGACGCGAAGCTTGCGCGCCGCGGTCTCGGTGACCCCCTCCTCGGTGCGATCTTCTCGCAGGAACCGACGCGTCAGCGCGTAGTCCAGATCGCCCGGCGTCGTACCCGGCACCACCGACTCGTCAAATCGGATGATCCGGCTCTGGCTGCGTTCCTGGAACAGACGTGCCAGAATCTCCGGCGCCATCTTGCGCTTCGAGCTGCCGAGCCGGCGGTAGTACCCGCCAGGGCTTTGGTGTACGAAGAGGCTGCGAGGGATTTCGATGCGAATGATCGGAACGACTCGACCATCTTCACCTTCCAGTTCCGCCTTGTAGATGCCTGCGTCCAGCGCAGGCTCGATCGAGTCGTTGCATATCCCGCGGACCCAGCCTTCGACCACGTCCAACTCGTCGAGCGGTATGCCCGAAACTCGTCGGGTCCTGTCGTCCACTCCGAGGACTACGGTTCCACCCCTTGAGTTGGCGAAGGCGGCCAACTCATCCGCGAAGGCCCTCTTGCTCGGTTCCTTGACCCGCTTTCCAGCCACCACAATGCTCTTGAACTCCAGAGAAGAGTCCTCGCCGAGCCGGATGCCCCGGATCAGATCGCCAATCTCATTCACGTACGCCGTCTACCGTTCAATGTCGAATTCGGGGTGACGCGCGAGTCACCGAGGAAGAGCTCTGCGTAATCGGGCCACGGACCTGGTGCGTATTCCGGATACTACCGGTCCTGCCATTGCTCCGGAACATGACCACTCCCGCACCCCCGCGTACACTGCGCGCAGCAACGAGGCGCGTCGTGCTTCCACTCCAGGGAGACACTGGTTCATGACCACCCCGGCCGGCCGGCACTTCCTCCAGATTCCCGGCCCCACCAACGTTCCTGACAGGATCCTGCGCGCGATCGAGCGCCCGACCATCGACCACCGCGGACCGGAGTTCGGGCGGCTCGGCGAACGGGTGCTCTCGGGCCTGCGCGAGGTCTTCCGCACCCACGGCAACGTGCTGATCTTTCCGTCCTCCGGTACCGGCGCCTGGGAGGCGGCGCTCGTGAACACGCTCTCGCCCGGCGACAGGGTGCTGATGTGCGAGACCGGGCACTTCTCGACGCTGTGGTCGGAGATGGCGCGCCGGCTCGGCCTCACCGTCGAGGTCCTGGAAGGCGACTGGCGAACCGGCGCCGACCCGGCCCGGATCGAGGCCCGGCTCGCCGAGGACCGCGGCCACGTGATCAAGGCGGTCGCGGTCGTGCACAACGAGACCTCCACCGGGGTGACGAGCCGCATCGGAGCAGTGCGCGCCGCGCTCGACGCCGCCGGCCACCCGGCGCTGCTGCTGGTCGACACCATCTCCTCGCTCGCCTCCATCGACTACCGCCACGACGAATGGGGCGTCGACGTGACGGTGGGAGGCTCGCAGAAGGGGCTGATGCTGCCCCCGGGGCTCGGCTTCAACGCGGTGAGCGAGAAGGCGCTGGCGGCATCAAGGTCGGCCGGGATGACACGCTCCTACTGGGAGTGGGAGGCGATGCTCGGCGCGAACCGGACCGGCTTCTTTCCGTACACGCCGGCGACGAACCTGCTCTACGGCCTCTCCGAAGCCATCGACATGCTGCTGGAGGAAGGTCTCGGGAACGTGTTCCGTCGCCACGACCGCCACGCCGAGGCGACGCGGTGCGCGGCGCGCGCGTGGGAGCTCGAGGTGTGGTGCCGCCGGCCCGAGGAGTATTCGTCCTCGCTCACCGCGGTGCGGGTGCCGGAGGGCCACAGCGCTGACGCCCTGCGGCGCACCATTCTCGAGACCTTCGACATGTCTCTCGGCAACGGGCTCGGGCGCCTCGCCGACTCGGTGTTCCGCATCGGACACCTGGGGGACTTCAACGACCTGATGCTGGCGGGGACGTTGTCCGGGATCGAGATGGGACTCGAGCTCGCCGGGGTTCCGCACCGTCGCGGCGGGGTGGATGCAGCCCTCGCGTACCTCACCGAGGCGGCGTCCCGCGGTGCCGCCGCCCCGGCCGGGCGATCGGACGGATACGCACCGGAGATGTCGGCCGGGGTCGCGGCCCTCCGGGCGTGACGGTCGATTCGATCGACGGGATGACATCGCTGCGACATCGACCGTATTCGGGCGTGCCGGCGCTGCGCGGGGGACCGCTGGAAAACAGGTCGGCATCGGTCCGACACCCGAGTCGTCCCACACGTCCCGGGACTCCCTGGATGAGGCATCGCTCGGAAATTGCGATGACACTTCTTCGACACCCATCCTTCCCGCGCGTCCCATCCCGCCGCGCATGAGGCACCACTCGCAATTGCGTCCAGGAGACTCGGGGCTCGCCGCCCGCCTGCGACGCGAGATCGAGGGCGAGGTCTGGTTCGACCCCGCGAGCCGCGGCCGCTACAGCACCGACGCGTCGATCTACCAGATCGAGCCGATCGGGGTCGTCGCGCCCCGCAGCGCGGAGGACATCGCGCGCACGATCACCATCTGCCGCGAGGCCGGCGCTCCGGTCCTGCCCCGCGGCGCCGGCACCTCGCAGTGCGGGCAGACCGTTGGCGAGGCGGTGGTGGTCGACACGAGCAAGCACCTCGACCGGGTGCTCGGCCTGGACGAGGAGTCGCGCCGGGTCACCGTCGAGCCCGGCATCGTCCTCGACCGCCTCAACGCCTGGCTGAAGCCGAAGGGCCTCTTCTTCCCTGTCGACGTCTCGCCCGCCAACCGGGCCACCATCGGAGGCATGGCGGGCAACAACTCCTGCGGCTCGCGCTCCATCCGCTACGGCAACATGGTGCACAACGTGCACGCGATCAGCGCGATCCTCGCCAGCGGGAGCGCGATCCGGTTCGGCGAGGTGTCGGGCAACCTCGCGGGGGTCACGGGAGACGACCACTACTCCGATCTCATCCGGCGCATGCGCGCGCTGGGAGCCCGTGAAGCGGACGAGATCGCGCGCCGGTTTCCGCGACTGCTCCGAAGGGTCGGTGGCTACAACATCGACACTCTCGTGCCCGGGGGTGCCGCCAGCGGCATGGCCGATGACATGACCGCCGGCTTGACCAACGGCATGGTCAACCGCGTGACGGACGGCACGACCGGCGCCATGGCCGGCAACGCCACCCGCGGCACTACCGGTGCCTTCGCCGGGCCCGTGACCGGCGCTCACAACATGGCCCATCTGCTCGTCGGGTCCGAGGGCACCCTGGGCTTCTTCACCGAGGTCGAGCTCGACCTGCAGCCGATTCCGGCGCACCGCGTTCTCGGCGTATGCCACTTCCCCGCCTTCCACGACGCAATGTCCACCACCCAGCACATCGTGGCCCTCGGTCCGAGCGCGGTGGAGCTGGTCGACCGCACCCTCATCGAGCTCGCGCGGGACATCGACGCGTTCCGCCCCACCGTCGAGCGGTTCGTGCGCGGCGCCCCCGACGCCCTGCTGCTGGTGGAGTTCGCGGGCGAGGACCGCGGCGCCCTCCTCGCCCGGCTCGCCGAGCTCGTCGCGCTGATGGCCGACCTCGGCTTCCCCGGCGCGGTGGTCGAGGCGGTGGAGCCCGGGTTCCAGCGCGCGGTGTGGGAGGTCCGCAAGGCGGGGCTCAACATCATGATGTCGATGAAGGGCGACGGGAAGCCGGTCTCGTTCGTCGAGGACTGCGCGGTGCGGCTCGAAGACCTCGCCGAGTACACCAGCCGCCTCGACGACATCTTCGCCCGGCACGGCACCCGCGGCACCTGGTACGCACACGCTTCGGTGGGGACCCTGCACGTGCGCCCGATCATCGACCTCAAGGTCGAGGACGGCGCCCGCACCATGCGGGCCATCGCCGAGGAGTGCTTCGAGATGGTGCGCCGGTACCGGGGTTCCCACTCCGGCGAGCACGGCGACGGCATCGTGCGCAGCGAGTTCCACGAGGCGATGTTCGGCTCGCGCCTCGTCGGTGCGTTCGAGCAGGTGAAGGACGCCTTCGACCCGGGCGGCCTGTTCAACCCCGGCAAGATCGTCCAGCCCGAGCGCATGGACGACCGGGAGCTGTTCCGCTACAAGCCGGGCTACGCGCCGATGCCCGTCGAGACCGGGCTGGACTGGTCCGAGTGGGGCGGCTTCGACCGCGCGGTCGAGATGTGCAACAACAACGGCGCGTGCCGCAAGTCGGACCCCGGCGTGATGTGTCCTTCCTACCGTGTGACCATGGACGAGCGCCACGTCACCCGCGGGCGCGCCAACACCCTGCGGCTCGCGCTCACCGGCCAGCTCGGCCCCGACGCCCTGACCTCGGACGCGATGGCCGAGACAATGGCGCTCTGCGTCGGCTGCAAGGGCTGCAGGCGCGAGTGCCCGACCGGCGTCGACATGGCGCGGATGAAGATCGAGTACCTGCATCAGCGCCGCAAGCGCCACGGGCTCTCGATTCGCGACCGTCTCGTCGCGTCGCTCCCACGCTACGCCCCCGTCGCCAGCCGGCTCGCATGGCTGATGAACCTGCGCGATCGGCTACCGGGGCTCCCGACGGCGACCGAGTGCCTCATAGGGCTGAGCGCGAGGCGCTCCCTTCCGCGCTGGCGGAGCGACGCGTTCCGACCCGACGAGATCCCGGACCGCGGCGCCCCGCCCGCCCGGGCCGGAATCGACGCGGACCCCGGAGCTCCGTCCGACCGGGCCGGAACCGGAGCGGAAACCGGCGCCCCGTGTCCGCCGAACGGCGAGGACGGGTCCTGCGGGACGGCGCAACCGGGACTCGGGAGCACCGATTCGGAACGCGCGCCCACCCGGCCGGGCGCCGGCCCCGAAGTCGTGCTCTTCGCCGACACCTTCACCACCTGGTTCGAGCCCGAGAACGCCCGCGCCGCGGTGCGGGTGCTGGAAGAGGCGGGATTCCGGGTTCGGCCCGCCGCGCCGCCGCCCGGCGAGCGCCGGCCGCTGTGCTGCGGGCGGACGTTCCTCGCCGCGGGGCTCGTCGAGGAAGCGAAGCGCGAGCTGACGCGCACGCTCTCCGCCCTCGCCCCGTTCATCGAGCGAGGCGTTTCCGTCGTCGGCCTGGAGCCCTCGTGCATGTTGACGTTCCGCGACGAGGCGCTGGTCCTCGGCTTCGAGCGCGAGGCGGGCGATGCGCGGTTCCTTCTCTTCGAGGAGCTCATCGCCGGCGCCGCCGCGGAGGGAAGCCTCGACCTCCCCTTGCGCCCGCTCGCGGGCAGGCGCGCCCTGCTGCACGGTCACTGCCACCAGAAGGCGTTCCGGGTCATGCCGGCGCTGGAGCGTACGCTGCGGCTGGTGCCGGATCTGGAGGTCGATACCGTGGCGTCGAGCTGCTGCGGCATGGCGGGCGCCTTCGGATACGAGGCCGCGCACTACGAGACTTCGATGGCGATGGGCGAGTTGAGCCTCCTGCCGGCGGTTCGGGCGGCGGACCGGAGCACCATCATCGTCGCGGGCGGAACGAGCTGCCGTCACCAGATTGCCGATGGAACGACCCGGCAGGCGTTGCACGTGGCGAACGTGCTGGAGCAGGCGCTCCCGTGAGCCGGTCCCGCTCGTGCTTGCCCGCGGTGTTCCTGGCGACGCTGTTGCTGACACCCGCGGTTCACGGGCAGTCGGGCGATCATCCGCAAGTTCCCGACCAGATACGCGCCTACGTCCTCTGGCAGCAGGGCAACGTGCTGCACCTGCAGGGCCGATTCGAGGCCGCGGCCGACAAGTTCCGCGAGTCCATCGAGGTTCTGCCCACGGCCGAGGGGCATACCTTCCTCGGCTGGTCGCTCAGCATGCTGGGGCAAACCGAAGAAGCCATTGCCGAATGCGAGAAGGCCATCGCGCTCGATCCGGACTACGGCAATCCCTACAACGACATCGGGGTGTACCTGATCGATCTCGGCCACCCGGACGAAGCGCCCCCCTGGTTCGAGAAGGCCATCTCGTCCGAACGCTACTGCTGCTATCAGTTCCCCCACTTCAATCTCGGCCGCGTGCAGGCCATGCAGGGGGATTTCGTTGCGGCGAGGCGATCCTTCGAGCAGTCCCTGCGGCACGACCCCGACTACCTACCGGCACGGATGGCCCTGGAGTATCTCGACGCGGAGTTCGGAAAGCCGCTGTAGCCGCGAGCGCGTTACGAACGCCTTACATGTCTTCGAAGAAGCGTTGGTCGACCGTGATGTCCTTGACCGTCCTCACTCGGACTCGAACCCCGATCTCATATTGGAGGAGCAGATCACACAGTTCGTCGCCGTCGATCAGATCGACGGGCGGCGCACCATCTCGCACCGCTTCCGCCTTGGCTTCGCGCGTGAAGGTCCCCGTGGTCATCAGAATGCCCTTCTCCCCTCGGCCTGACATCGCGCCGCGGAAATCTCTCACGGCACTGGGAGAAACGCTTCCCGCATAGCGCTTGCACTGAAAATACGTGGGGAAGCTCACGAGGGACACCTTGTAGACTCCGACACCGTCGATCCCCCCGTCACTGGACTTGCCCCGGACCTCGACGTTGCGGAACCCCGCCTCCTTGACGAGCCGCATCGAGAGGCGTTCGAACGCGCCCGGTTCCATGGCCTTCAGCACACCGAGCAGCTTCCCCTTCCAGTCCTCTTCTCCCTCTTCATCTCCCTCGATGGGATCTTCATTCTCTTCCACGAGTTCGGACTGTTGCTCGGCTCGGGCTTTCCTTCTTTCAAGCATCACGGCCTTGTGAGCGTTCTTCAGCGCCTCTTCCGCCCCATCCATTC
>JAJDUQ010000200.1 GCA_022826505.1 Gammaproteobacteria bacterium | reverse complement strand
GCGTGAGAGTTCGGACAACTCGGGCGGTGACATCATTCGGAGTCTCCATGCTGACAGTTAGATAAACTGTCAGAAAGATACCCGAAACCGCCCGATATCCCTACACTTAATTCACGTCGCACAATCCTGACGTGCACCCGTACGGTCCGCAAGGCATCGCGATCGGTTCGTGCGAGGGCTATATTTGGCGACAAGGAGCATGTACGGCTGAATCGACCCGCAACGCCGACCGCAGTGCTGGATGAGGGATGAGGGATGGCGACTCTCCGGGAAGGGCGCCGGAGTCCGCGCGCAATCCTGCACCTCGGGTGAGGTGAGGAAGGGAGAGAACGTCCGAGAGACGACGCCGAGGACTCGGACAAGGGCCGTGGACATCACGGAGATCGATGAAATCCGATGGTAACGTATGCGACATCGACGCCGGACGTCACCGTTCTCCACGGAGACGCCTACGATCTGCTTCCCTCGCTCGCCCCTGAAAGCATCGACCTCCTCATCACGAGTCCACCGTACTGGGGGCTTCGGACGTACGAACAAGAGCACAACTGGCACGTGCTCCAGGATTGGCTCCGCACCGGTGCGGAAAAGACGGACCTTCCGGGCTACGAGTGGTACCGGGACAACGGCGGAATCCTGGGATTGGAGCCCTTGCCCGATTGGTACGTGGCGCATCTGGTTGAAATTTTCGATCGCCTCCGCCCGGCTCTCAAAGCGTCGGGGAGCGTATGGGTCAATCTCGGTGACACCTATTTCGCACGATGGGCCAGCATCCGGCCCGCAGGTCGCCAAGGTCTGGGAGACACGCCTCGCCAGAGGCGCCGGGTTCCGATGGGTGGCTATCGCCAGGAGAAGCAACTGCTCCTGATCCCGGCTCGATTCGCAATCGCCATGCAGGACAAACGCTGGATATTGCGCAACGACATGATCTGGCACAAGCCGAACGTTCCACCCAGACCCGAAAAGGACCGCCTTCGCCTGAGCCATGAACACTTCTTCCATTTCGTCATTCGCCCGACCGCCGGCCGGGCCAGGTATTACTACGACATTTCGGAAACGGAATCGGGGTCGAACGACGTCGTCACACTCTGCGCACGCCCTGGAGAGAATGGACATACCGCAACATTTCCCGAAGACCTGATCCTCCCGCGCATCCTGAGCAGTTGCCCACCTGGAGGCACCGTCCTCGATCCATTCTGCGGGACGGGCCGGGCATTGGCGGTATCGATCGATTTCGGTCGTCGAGCCATCGGATTCGACACTTCCTGGGCTTACGTGCAAACCGCATCCAATCTGACGAAGCATCGCCAGCTACGAATACTGGAGCGAGATCATTGACGGGCGGTCCCGAGCGCGGCAACTTCGTCAGTGAATGGTTCGGATTCAGGACGTACCCCGCAGTGTGCGGCGGGACCGATGCGCTCGGGGTTCAACGGGCTCGCCGATGCCCCTTTCTCACCGCGGCCACACGCGAAGATCGGACATGCGTGAAGGCCGCATCTTCCTCGGGCATATGCGCGATCAACAACGCCAGCAACGGCATCAGGCAGGATTGGCTGGTTTGTCCGTACCGGGCCCTCGATCCGGATCTGATCCGTAAAGTCGTGTGCCGCCTCTTCGACCCGGAATCGAGTGAATCCATATTCATTGCGCCGGCGCCCACCTTGGCCAGGCTGAACACGAGGGCCGAACTCATCGAGCAGCTTCGCAGTGGCGCGCCGGCGATCGTGTATCTGCAAGACAAGCTCGGTGGTGAAATCTCGGTGGGCGCGACGGATCGTTCCCCCGAATTCTCATTCGACGTCACACTGATCGAGCTGGTATCGCCCAACGGCTCCACGGTGGACGTCGGGCGATTCGGTGTGCTGGAAATCCAGACCATGGATTTTCATGGCTCGTACCGCCATGCGGTCGCAAATCTCAACGACTCCTTGCGCCTCCATGGACCTCGTTTCGCCCAGGTTTTGCAAGAGAATCAACGATGGCTATCCGATCGAATCGAGGGTCCGAACATTGCCAACGTGTTCAAGCGTACGTTCTATCAGATGATGCTCAAGTTCCAGGCGGGTGTGCACCCGCGTTGCGTAGGGACGACGCTCGCCATTCCCCAGGCGGTCTGGGACAGTTGGCAACGGCACCTTGGCAGACCGGAGCTTGTCTCGCGTGACGACGGAACGTATGCACTCCGACATCCTGGTGCGAATGGTTCGGACACTCGTGCGTGGATCTACGTCTTCGAGACAGATGCGGAGTCTGCCGTTCATCCGAATCCGGTCGTGATCAAACGGGTCATCGCGACCGATCCTGCATCGGTTGCGTACTACGCGTTGCACGAAGTCCCCGCTTGGACATTCTCCGATGCAGGAGCCGCCGCAGCCATCTTGACGGCAATTCGCCGCCGACTATCCGCATGGTGGTCGGAGCTGGGTTCAGCGTCGTCGGAGCCGTGACCGGACAGTTCCCGCTTTATCCAGTGCAACTTTCTTTCGGAAATCGATGGGTTGTTTCGGGGAAAGGCGCGTAGCGGGCGATCGCCTGAACCTCGTGTCCGGACAGCTTTCCGATCATCCGCAAGCCTTCGCCGGCCAGTAATCCGCTTCCCGAGAGTCCGGCATGGAACGCTTCTCGCCCCGCTGTCTTTCGCTGGATCTCGAAGTCGATATCCGGGATCGCCGTATCCGTGCCTTCGCCGCGTTGCGCCCCGATACCGGTGAGCGCCTCGTCTTTCGAGGCGGCCACCTGGAGAAGGCGCTCGCGGAGCTGGACGCGCTCGCGGACGGCGCGGCCTTCCTGCTCGGCCACAACCTGATCCTCTTCGACCTTCCGCATCTGGCCGCGGTGCAGCCCGGCCTCCGGCTGCTGCATCTGCCGGCGGTGGATACCCTGTGGCTCAACCCCCTCGCCTTTCCGCGCAACCCCTATCACCATCTGGTCAAGCACTATCAGGACGGACGGCTCACGCGCGGGCGCCTGAACGACCCGGAGCTCGACGCCCGTCTCGCGCTGGATCTGTTTCACGATCAGCGACACGCGCTCGCGCGCGCTGCGCAGGAGTCGCCGGATCTGATTGCCGCCTGGCACTGGCTCACGACCGGGGACGGGGAACGATCCGGCTTCAACACCTTCTTCTCCAGCCTGCGCGGAGCGTTGCGGCCGTCCGATGCGCAGGCGCGCAAGGCGATTCGCCGGCGGCTGGACGGAGTCGTCTGCCGGACCCGGGAACGGGCGATTCCGGCGGGCTTCGGATTCGAATCGACAGGGCAGGAGAAGGATCGGGGGCCGGACTCCCCGGAGCGGGGGTGTTCCGGCAGCGGTGAGTCGCAGCACGGTGGCGCCCCGGGGAGGGAGGAGTCGACCCTTCGGTGGAGGGCCTCGGGCGAGGTCCGGCCCGATCGCGGGGAGGACGGGGCTCCGGCGAGTCCCACCGACTCCGGTCGCCACGGCTGGACGCTGGCCTACGCACTGGCGTGGCTGTCGGTCTCCGGAGGCAACTCGGTGATGCCGCCGTGGGTGCGACACCAGTTCCCGGAGGCGGGCCGCCTGGTCCGTGTCCTGCGCGACACCGCCTGCACCGATCCGGAGTGCGCCTGGTGCCGGGAACGCCACGACGCCCGCAAGGAGCTCGCCCGCTGGTTCGGCTTCGAGGACTTCCGCCCGGAGCCCTCGGACCCGGAAACCGGACAGCCCATGCAGCGCGCCATCGTCGAATCGGCGATGGCCGGAAGACACGTGCTCGGGATCCTCCCTACCGGCACCGGCAAGTCGCTCTGCTACCAGATTCCTGCGCTTTCGCGTTACGACAAGACCGGCGCACTCACCGTGGTGATCTCGCCGCTGGTCGCACTCATGGCGGATCAGGTGGCGGGGCTGGAGGCGCGCGGCATCGTCGCCTGCATCGCCATCAATGGGCTGCTGTCGCTGCCCGAGCGGGCCGACGCGCTCGACCGGGTGCGGCTCGGGGACGCGGGCATTCTCATCATCTCCCCGGAGCAGCTTCGCAACCGAAGCTTGCGCCGCGTGCTCGACCAGCGCGAGATCGGCGCCTGGGTGCTGGACGAGGCGCACTGCCTGTCGAAGTGGGGGCACGACTTCCGGCCCGACTATCGCTACGTGGGGCGCTTCATCCGCGAGAAGGCGGGAGGAGAACCGATTCCGCCGGTGCTGTGCCTGACCGCGACCGCGAAGCCCGACGTGATGGCGGACATCGCGAACCACTTTCGCGAAGAGCTCGGCATCGAGCTGACGGTCTTCGACGGCGGCGCCCAGCGCACGAACCTGGATTTCGTGGTGGTGCCGACCACCGGGGGTGAAAAGCTCGCTCACCTTCACCAGGTTCTCGAGTCGGACCTGCCACCGGACGTTCCCGGAGGCGCCATCGTCTACTGCGCAACCCGCCGGCAGACCGAGGAGGTGGCGGAGTTTCTCCGGGAGAAGGACATGTCGGCGGACTACTTCCACGCCGGGCTGCCGCCCGAGTCGAGGAAGAGCGTGCAGCAGCGATTCATCGGAGGCGAGCTGCGGGTCATCGCGGCCACCAATGCTTTCGGCATGGGGATCGACAAGCCGGACGTGCGGGTGGTCATCCACGCCGACATTCCCGGGTCGCTGGAGAACTATCTTCAGGAGGCGGGCCGCGCCGGACGCGACCGGGAGGCGGCGCGCTGCGTGCTGCTCTATACGCAGGACGACGTGGAGCGCCAGTTCGGGATGTCGGCCCGGTCGCGACTCACGCGGCGGGAGATTCACGGCGTGCTGCGGGCGCTGCGCAACCTGGACCGGAAGAAGCGCCTGGGTGGCGAGGTGGTCGCCACCGCCGGCGAGATCCTCGGAGAGGACGACGAGAACGTGTTCGAGCGGGACTCGGCGACCGACGACACCCGCGTGCGAACGGCGGTCGCCTGGCTGGAGGAAGCGGTGCTGCTGAGGCGCGAGGAGAACCGCACGCAGGTGTTTCCGTCGTCGCTTCGGGTGGGCTCGGTGGAGGAGGTGAAGGCGAGGCT
>JAJDUQ010000231.1 GCA_022826505.1 Gammaproteobacteria bacterium | reverse complement strand
GCGTGAGAGTTCGGACAACTCGGGCGGTGACATCATTCGGAGTCTCCATGCTGACAGTTAGATAAACTGTCAGAAAGATACCCGAAACCGCCCGATATCCCTACACTTAATTCACGTCGCACAATCCTGACGTGCACCCTCGCGGCGAAAGTGCATTGACAAGCCGTACTCCACCGACAGATACTCGCCCGCCCCGACCAGACCGGGCGGCCAGTGACACCGATGGCCCGACACGCGCACGTCATCCGTTGTTGTACCTGTATGCGGGAGTCCCGGATGGGACTTTCTGCCGGGAGGACTTTGCGCTGACCCTCGCCTGATCCAGCCATCACCCGACTCCAGAAAGCCGCCATCCGGGACTCCGGATGGCGGCTTTTTTCGTTCCGGAATCGGGAAGACACCACCATGTACCAGTACGACGCGTTCGACCGACAGCTCGTCCATGAGCGGGTAGCCGAATTTCGCGAGCAGACCGCGCGCTATCTCGCCGGAGAGCTCGGCGAAGAGGAGTTCAAACCCCTGCGGCTCATGAACGGGCTCTACATCCAGCGGTTTGCGCCCATGCTCAGGGTCGCGATTCCCTACGGCATCCTGTCCTCGAAACAGCTTCGGATGCTCGCCTCGATCGCCGAGCGCCATGATCGCGGCTACGGCCATTTCACCACCCGCCAGAACATCCAGTTCAACTGGCCTGCCCTGGAGCGGGTGCCGGACATCCTCGCCGACCTCGCCTCGGTGGACATGCACGCCATCCAGACGAGCGGCAACTGCATACGCAACATCACCTGCGATCATCTGGCCGGGGTCGCCCCCGACGAGATCGCCGACCCCCGCCCGTATTGCGAGCTGCTGCGCCAGTGGTCGACCCTGCATCCGGAGTTCGCCTATCTGCCTCGCAAGTTCAAGATTGCGGTGACCGGGGCGTTGCGTGACCGCGCGGTGACGGAAGCGCACGACATCGGCCTTCGGCTCGTCGAGGGCGACGCCGGCGAGCTCGGCTTCGAGGTGCTCGTGGGCGGCGGGATGGGACGCACGCCGGTGATCGGCAAGGTGCTGCGGGCGTTTCTTCCACACCGCGACCTCCTGTCGTATCTCCAGGCGATCATGCGGGTCTACAACCTGGAAGGGCGCAGGGACAACAAGTACAAGGCGCGCATCAAGATCCTGGTCAATGCGCTCGGCATCGAGGAGTTTCGCCGGCGGGTGGAGGTGGAGTGGCAGGTGACCCGGCAGCACGTCGCGCCACTCGACCGCCGGGAGCTCGAGGAAGTTCGTGCCCACTTCGAGCCGCCGCCGTACCGTTCGCGAGTCGACTCCCGGAGCCACGAGGCAAGGCTGGCGGCTGACCCCGAGTTCGCCAGGTGGGTGCGTTCCAATACCGTCCCTCATCGCCAATTCGGCTATCGGGCGGTGTTCGTCTCCCTCAAGGCGCCGGAATCTCCGCCCGGAGACATGACTTCGAGGCAGATGAGGGAGCTGGCCTTTCTGGCGAATCGCTTCAGCTTCGGTCTGATACGGGCCAGTCACGACCAGAACCTGCTGTTGGCCGATGTCGCGCTCGACGACCTGTACGCGTTGTGGGTGCAGCTCGACTGCATCGATCTGGCCACCCCGAACATCGGCACCCTTGCCAACATGATCTGCTGCCCCGGTCTGGATTTCTGCGGCCTCGCCAATGCGGAGTCCATCTCGGTCGCCCGGCAGATCAACGAGCTCTTCGACGACATGGACTATCTGCATGATCTGGGTGACGTGCGCATCAAGATATCCGGATGCATGAACGCTTGCGGTCACCACCACGTGGGACACATCGGCGTCCTCGGCGTCGACAAGAAGGGCGAGGAGTGGTACCAGATCACCATCGGCGGTTCGGCCGAGGAGCGTACGCGACTCGGCCGGAAGCTCGGTCCCGCGGTGCCCAAGGCCGAGGTGGCACGGACCGTCGCCCGGCTCCTGGACGTCTACGTCGCGCGCCGGGAATCCGACGAAAATTTCCCCGACGCGGTGGAGCGGATCGGCGTTGCGCCGTTCCGGGAGAGGGTCTACGCCGGAGACGGGCCATGACCAGGCTCGTGGTCGACGCCGGGGAGCGCACCGACACCTGGGAGCACCTGGCGGCCGGCGATGCGCCGGGCGGCCGTGACTTCACGGTGGAGTTCGTTCGCTGGCTGGCGGAGCGTCGCGATCTCCTGACGCACGCCGAACGCACCGGGTGTTCGTTGGGAGTCCGGCTTGCGATCGACAGCGATCCGGGAGCTCTGGTGGAGGATGTCGAAAGCCTCTCCCTGATCGTCATCGAGATTCCGGACTCATCCGACGGCCGGTTCTTCAGCATCGCCGCGCGCGTGCGAGAACATCTGCGTTACGGCGGCGAACTGCGGGTCACCGGAGACGTGGCGCCCGATCAGCTTGCGTTCATGCAGCGATGCGGCATCAACGCATTCGAGCTGGTGGATGACGTCGACATGGAGCGCTTCATCCGTCGCTACGAACGCTTCTATCAGTCGAGCGGCCCCATGACCACCGGCGACAACCTGATTCGGCTGGCCCGGAGGCGGCACGTGTCGGCTCGCGACACCGTGTCGTTCGCGAAGCGCAAATCGGCGATCGGAGCGGGCACCGGACAGGTGCGGGCCGGAGACGCCGGTTCCCCCCCGTTCACCTTGCCGTGATGCGGGGTGCGGCGCGCTCGCTGATCGGCCCGCGCCGACGTCCCAACCGTGCGAACCGTGACCGGGGTCACCCCAGCGTGCGGCGCAGAGCGTACACGGCGACCCGTTGCGACTGGCCGCGGACTCCCACGTCGCCCATCGGCGCCAAGTCGAATCCGTCCGCCTGCGCCGCTGTCGCCTCGGAAACGAGGATGCGAGTCCCGAGGTCCTTGTTGAGGCCTTCGAGCCGGGCGGCCAGGTTGACCGCGTCGCCGTGCACCGTGTAGCTCAATCGACCCTTCGCGCCCACTGCGCCTGCGACGAGCGGGCCGGTGTTGACCCCGATTCGGTTGCCGATGCGCTGCCCTCCGAACTCGCGGCATCGCGTCGCCCCCCGCATCTCCAGTGCGGCTCGCAGAGCGTTGGAGGCATGAGCGGAGTCGGGTACCGGTACGTTGAACGTCGCGAGAATCGCGTCGCCCTGAAACTGGGTGACGACGCCACGATGGCGTTCGAGGATCTCGACCATCACCTCGAAGTATTCGTTCAGGAGCTCGACGATGCCGTCCGCACCGAGATCTTCCGTCAACGCCGTGAAGCCTTCGAGATCGCAGAAGAGCACCGTCGCCTCGGACTGCTGCGGGGAAAGCTCGCCGCCTTCGCTGAGCAACGTCCTCGCGACGTCGGTGGGGACGAACCGTCCCAGGGTCTCGCGAATCACCTCGCGCTCCCTCAATCCTGCCACCATGTGATTGAACGATCGGTTCGCATCGTCGATTTCGGCCACCCGGCTGGGCGGCAGCGGTTCGAGCCCGCCGAGGCGCTGCGCCTCGATGGAACGCGCCGCCGCCGCAAGGGCGCGAACAGGCCGGCTCGCGCGGGCGCCCAGCCACGCTGCGGCGGCGACGGAAAGCACGAATACGGCTAATCCGGCGAGTACCGATGCGACCACACGTTCGAACTCGTTTCCTTCGCTCGTTCCGGTGTACCCGAACGACCCGCTCAAGGCGGAGTCGACGATGTCGGCGAGCCATTCGCCGAGGTCGCTCGTCCCGGTATTGACGTAGGCCCCGATCGTCCACGGCTCCAGACCGAAGTTCTCGATGTTCCGGTAGAGGAATACATAGTAGCTCTTGCCCACAGTGACGCCGGAGGAGCTTGCCGCGGTCATGCCGCCGAGCAGGAACAGCTCCTGCTCGTCCGGTGTCCAGATGCGTTCCAGAACCGCGTCTCCGAGTGCATCGAGGGCCACAAGGGGCCGATCCCGATTCGTGACCGCGGGCATCCAGGAGATGAGCAGTGGATGGGCCAGAACGTGGTCGTGTCCGTAGAGGATGAAGGGAGTCACGGTGGTCTCGGTGGCCACAGACGTGATGTACAGCGACAGATCGGAAATTGTCACCGCCTGCGAGTACAGCCCGGCGAACTTGCCGTCGATTCGAATCGGCGTGTCGAGAAGCAGAATGGTGGTGCCGAGTGTGTGCGTCCAGAACGGCGCCTGCCACTTCGAACCGGCTTGCGACGCCCCCGCCTCGAGCCACGCGATGAAGGTGGGTCGGTCCGACCAGTCTTCGACCAGAGGTTGCAATGACGCCCGCCTCCATCGGCGGCTCATTGCGCGTGGACCGGTGATCGCGATTCCCTCGACCTGCGGCATTGCGCCCAGGGCGCCGTGAATGAAGGCGTTCAGCGCTCGGTCATCGTCGAGGTCCACGGCTCCGCGTTCGAACTGCTCCACCGCCCACTGCGCCTGCCTTGCCACGGGCTGAAGCAGCGACGCGATCCTCTGCTCCAGACCGTCCACGAGCGACTCCGAGCGCTGCGCCATGAGCCGGCGGGTGTTCTCCGTGGCGCTCGACAGGCCGAGGTAAAGCGAGATGCCCACCGCAAGCGCGACCAGAACGCCGAGCCCGACCACCGCGATTGCCGTGATGGGGAACCGATACCGAAACTCGCGAACGATCAACCGACGCTCTCCCGCCACTGGTGGGGCAAGGGCACTCACAGGCGTCGAGCTTCGCAGACTTGCGACTCCATCTCACCTGAAGCCTCGGCCTGTCCGCGGAAACGAGCAGGTCCCGCCCGCGACGCGGGCGGCTGCTCGGGCAGCGGCGCAATTCCCTTCGAGATTCGGAGAGAATCGAGCGCCTGAATCGAATTCCCGGTGAACGCTGCCGCCAATCTGTCGGCTCACAGCAGCTTCGCGTCGAAAGGATACGTCATCAGCGGCAACGCTCCGTCCCGGGTCAGCAGTACCTGGTCCTCGAGCTTCACGCCGTACGGTGCGCCCTCCTTGCCGGCGTAGCACTCCAGACACCACACCATAGTTTTCCTGAAGCTCGCGTTCGGGCAGCTCCTTGGTATTCAGCCCGTCGTCGTAGAGGTAGGGAATCCCCGGCCCCTCGTCCTCGAGCCCCGCCTGATGCGCCATCCCGCCGTAGCGCAGATTGCGGTACTCGGGCGGATTCGTCGAACGGGAGCCGGAGCGGAAGCCTGGAGCCCGGCCCGGGGTCGAGACGGAGCCCACGGGTTGACGATGTTCGCGGGAACGCTGGCGGCTATTGCGGCGGCGTGCCCCGGAGCGTGGTCCGGTGGAGGTAGCGGCGCTGCGGCAGCGCGTAGTCGCAGATGGCGAGATGCTGGGTGGGTATGTTGTCCCAGATCAGGAGATCGCCGGCGCGCCACCGATGCCGGTACACGAACTCGGGACGGGTGCAGTGGGCGCACAGCTCGTGCAGCAGGTCACGGGCTTCGTCTTCGGGAAGACCCAGGATGCCGGCGGTCTGGCCTTCGTTGACGTAGATGCTCCGGCGCCCGGTGATCGGGTGCGTGCGCACCACCGGGTGGACCACCGGCGGAGCCCGGTCCCGGTGGGTGTCGCTGAGGACCGCGCCCGGGTCGCCGTCCGCGACCAGCCTGGCGTGGCGGTTGGCGAGGCTGAACTCGGCCTTCAGCCCGGAGATGCGGTGTCGCGTGGCCGCGTCGAGCGCGTCATACGCGGCCGAGGTGCTGGCGAACAGGGTGTCGCCCAGAGGCTCGCCCGCCGCATCGTGCGGTATCTCGATGGCGTAGAGCAGCGAGCCGCGGCTCGGCACCGCCATGTAGGAGAGGTCCGTGTGCCAGTAGCGTCCGGCGTCGTAGATGCCGACATGGCGGTCGCCGTCCATGACGTTGGAGACGATCAGTATCTCGGGGTGCTCGGGATGGAGGTACTGATCGAGGACGTGGATCTCGAGGTCGCCGAAGCGGCGGCTGAACGCGAGCTGCCGGGCCTCGTCGATGCTCTGGTCGCGGAACAGCAGCACGGAGTGCTCGTTCCAGGCTCGCTCGATGACGGCGAAGGCCGCGTCGTCGAGATCCTGCGAGAGGTCGACGCCACGCACTTCGGCACCGAGCGGTGTCTCGAAAGGTCGGATGTCGAGAGTCATCGTCCGGGGGCCGGGGCGCCGGAATCGGCGAACAGGTCGGGTCGTCGGTCATCCACGCGGTGTCACCTTGCTTCGTTGACTTGCACAATGATGTTCGGCTCGCGGAGCCAGGTCTCGAGAACGCGGAAGCGGACTCATCGACCCCGTGTGCCGCGCGTGAACGCGGGCTGGATGCGCCCGGGTTCCGCGCGGGTCGAACATTCGCCCCCGACCCTGCACGACCGATGCCTAGCCGAAGCGCCGGCGCAGCTCCGGCATCACCTTCTCCGCGTAAAGGTCGATGAATCGTCGCTGATTCGTCCCCGGTGCGTGGAACACGAGGTGCCGGAAGCCGAGCTCGACGTACGGCGCGATTCGCTCGATGTGCTCGTCCACGTCGGTCGACACGATCCATCGGCTTGCGGCACGCTCCGCCGAAAGCGCATCGGCGAGGCGCTCCATTTCCGCGGGATCCTCCACCCCCATCTTCTCTTCCGGCGAGAGCGCGAGCGCCGCCCAGTGCCGGGTATCTTCCATCGCCCGGTGCCGATCGGTGTCGAACGAGACCTTCATCTCGATCATCAGCTCGACACTTCCCTGCGCACGGACGGCCTTGGACATGCCTTCGCGGACCGCCGGCAGCAGCGTCTCGGAGTAGAGCTCGGGCTTCTTGCCGCTGGTGCAGATGAATCCGTCCGCGACTCGGCCGGCGAGCCTGGAAGCGACCGCCCCGGACGCCGCGACATACAGCGGAACCGGGATTTCGGGACGGTCGTAGATGGTCGCGCTCTCGGTGCGGTAGTACTCGCCCTCGTACGTCACCCGCTCCTCGGTCCAGAGCCTGCGCATCAGCTCGATGGATTCCTTGAGCCGCCGGAACCGCTCGCGAAATGCCGGCCACTCGCAGCCGATGGACGGCACCTCGTTCAACGATTCGCCGGTGCCGACCCCGAGCATGACCCGGCCCGGGTACATCGCGCCCAGTGTGCCCATCGCCTGCGCGACGATCGAGGGGTGGTAGCGGAAGGTGGGAGTGACCACGCTGGTGCCGATGATCGCCTTCGATGTGCGCTCGCCCAGCGCCCCGAGCCAGGAGATGGAGTAGGGGGCATGGCCGCCGGTGTGACGCCAGGGCTGGAAGTGATCGCTCACCATGATCGAATCGAATCCCGCCTCCTCGGCGTGCACGGAGAATTCGAGCAGATCGCGGGGTCCGAACTGTTCCGCGGAGGCCTTGTACCCTAGCTTCAGCATCGTGTGTTTCCCTGGTCAGTGATGAATTCGGTTGGTGGTGGCCCGTTTCCGGTACCCGTTCATGTGTCCGGATGGTTCGGGACCGCGTCGGGGCCGTGCATCGCCGCGTCGTCGGCGAAGACGATCGAGTCCCGCCGGGTGACACGTCCGGCAGGAATGGTCGTGTCACCCGCCTCCAGCCTCGCGAGCATTGCGGCCTTCGACGCACCGGTGACTACCCACATGCGTTCCGCAGCCTTGTCGATCGCCGCACAGGTCAGGGTCATCCGCAGCCTTCCCTGGTAGGGTCCGGCCATCGCGACGTCCCGGTCGGCGACGTCGACGACCCGGTCTCCGGGCACCAGCGATGCGGTATGACCGTCCTCGCCGAGTCCGAGATGCACCAGATCGAGACGGCCGTCGTGGGTGTGGCGAGCGATTGTCCGCGAGTACGTGTCGCATCCTCTGCCACGGTCCTCATCGGTCACCGGCATGAGGTGCAGGTTCGTGTACGGGAGGCCGGACGCCCCCAGAATTGCCGTCAGCCTCGTGGCGTTGCGGTCCGTGTCTCCATGCGGTGCCACACGCTCGTCGACCTGGAATACGTGCATGACGTCCCATGGGAGTTCGAGTCCGACCAGACGTTCGAGCATCTTCCAGGGGGTGCGTCCGCCGCTGAGGGCCAGACAGAAAACGCCGTGTACGGACACCGCGGCCCTGGCTCGCACCGCAATGTGGGCTGCCGCGGCCGCGGCTACCTCGGCATCGTTGCGGGACGTTTCGACTTTCAGCATCAGGAAGGTTGTCCTGCGAATGGCGCAAGGCATCGGGGAGCGGCAATGATAACCGCGTCGCTGCCGTGGGTGTCGGATCCTGCGTGATTGGCCATGCCGCGGGCGACCTGGCGAGAGGCGAGTGCGCAGCCGGCTCGCCGCGGTCGCGTTCACTCACCTCGAATGCTTGTACAAGGCCATGAGTTGGGGTGTACTTCCGGCGTGACGAGCCCTACGGAACAAGCCCGAACAGGACGCAGTGCGTGAGCGGCATTCGCTTCGACGTCGAGATTCCCACGTGCCGCGAGGGCGTGTTCGTGCCCTGCGGATTTGCCGAGCCCGATGACGTCGTCGAGTGCGTCAAGCTGGCCGAACGGCTCGGCTACGAGGCGGTCTGGGCCACCGACTTCCTGACGCCGACCTCCGAGAGCGGAGTACGCGCCGGGGAGCGTCCGAGCTGGTACGAACCGATGATTACCCTGGCCTACGCCGCGGCGGAGACCAGCCGGATCGGGCTCGGCACCGGCATCATCATCCTCCCCTATCGCGATCCGGTCATTCTCGCCAAGCAGGCGGCAACGCTGGACCGGCTGTCAGGAGGCCGGTTCCTGCTCGGCCTCGGACTCGGTGCGTGGCGGACGGAATTCCGGGCGGTTGCGGCGTGGCGCGCGCGTGCGCATCGGGGCAACATGGCGACGGAGTTCACCGAAGTTCTGCGGCGATTGCTCGCCTCCGGCCCCGACCCGGTGTCATTCGAAGGAGAGTACGTCGCCATTCGTGGCGTCGCGCTCGATCCGAAGCCGGTCCAGGATCCGCTGCCGTTCTGCATGGTGGGGCGCAACGAAGGCGCACTCGATCGCATCGCGAGGTTCGGCAACGCGTTGATGGCTCCGTACGACATCGCGGCGGAACGCAAGCATGCGCTGGCCGAGCGGGCCGGTACGTACGGGCGAACAATAGAGGAGTTCGATGTCCTGGCCGAGGCCGAGCTGTTCCTCGCGAAGACCCACGAGGCGGCGGCGGCCGCGTATCGCGAGAGCCGGTTCGGACAGTATCGCGCGCAGCGGGGACTGGACCTCGACCGGCAGATTGCCGCCAACTGGGTCGGTACCCCCGAGTCGGTTGCCGCGAAAATCGCCGCGGTGATGGCGCAGGGAATCGACCACTTCAATGTATTGCACATCGTGGGCGATACACTCGATGCTCGCTTCGAGCAGATGCAGATGTTCATGGAAGACGTGGTTCCGCAGCTCGGCTGATCGCACCGCCGCGCGGCTCCTCCCCCGGTACCCGGACACGAATCGGACTCGGTGACGACCATGACGAAGGACTCGATTCTCGACTCCGCGGCAAGCGGGCATCGTCTCGACGACGAGCAGGCACTCGCGCTCGCCGCCTTCGAGGATGCGGACGCATTGATGGATGCGGCGCGCACGGTGCGCGATCGTCGTACCGGCGATGTCGTGACCTACTCGCCCAAGATCTTCATCCCCCTCACCGAGCTCTGCCGTGACGTGTGCCGTTACTGCACCTTCGCGAAAACCCCGGGCAACGTCCGCGCGCCGTATCTCGCGGTGGGCGAGGCCGTCGACATCGCGCAGCGCGGCGCCGAGGCCGGGTGTACCGAGGCCCTGTTCACGCTGGGTGATCAGCCCGAGCGCAGGTATCGGGTAGCGCGCGAGGCGCTCGTGCGCATGGGATTCGAATCGACCATCGACTATCTGGTGCACGTCGCGCGGCGGGTCCACGAAGAGACGGGGCTGTTGCCGCACGTGAATCCCGGAGTGATGACCCGCGAGGAACTGGTGCGGCTTCGCGAGGTTTCCGTGTCGGCGGGAATCATGCTCGAATCCTCGTCCCGCCGGCTGTGCGAGAAGGGAGGTCCCCACTACGGCTCGCCGGACAAGGATCCCGCAGTGAGGCTCGCCACCATGGAACGAGCCGGAGAGCTCGCGGTGCCCTTCACCACCGGGGTTCTCATCGGGATCGGCGAAACCCGACGCGAGCGCGTCGAGGCGCTGCTTGCGATCCGCGATCTGGAGGAACGGCACGGACACATCCAGGAGGTGATCGTGCAGAATTTCCGGGCGAAGCCCGGCACGCCGATGGCGGCGGCAACGGAGCCTTCGCTCGAGGACCATCTGTGGACCATCGCGGTCGCCCGGCTCGTCCTGGGGCCGGGCACGAGTGTCCAGGCGCCTCCGAACCTGCGCCCCGGGGTGCTCGGCCGGCTCGTCGAGGCGGGGCTCGACGACTGGGGCGGGGTGTCGCCGGTGACTCCTGATCATGTGAACCCCGAGGCGCCATGGCCGCATCTGGTCGAGCTGGAGCACGCGACCGAATTGGCGGGCAAGTCGCTCGCGCCGCGTCTCCCGGTTCATCCAAGGTTCGTGGCCGATCTCGAACGATGGGTCGATGCCGGACTGCGCAGCGCGGTGCTCGCCGCGAGCGACGGCCATGGACTCGGGCGGGATTCCGGTTGGTACGCGGGAGATGCCGAACAGCCCCCGACACCCACCGTCGCGAGCGGAGGTACGGAGCACCCGCGCAAGCCGATCGGCGATGCGACGGCCGCGAACCGCGGCCCGGCCTTGTTCGGGACAGGCCTCCCACGACGCCGGGCCTCTCGTTCGCTCGCCCATGCACTCGATCGCGTGCGCGAGGGCGCACCCCTGGAGGAGTGGCAGATCGTGCGCCTGTTCGACGCGCGGGGTGGCGAAGCCCGCGCGGTCTGCGAGGCGGCCGATGCGCTGCGACGCGAGCGCAACGGCGACGTGGTGAGCTACGTCGTCAACCGCAACATCAACTACACCAACGTGTGCTATTTCAAGTGCCGGTTCTGCGCATTTTCCAAGGGACGTTTGAGCGCGAACCTTCGCGGCCGACCCTACGACCTGGACCTCGCCGAGATTGCGCGCCGAACCCGCGAGGCGTGGGACCGGGGGGCGACGGAAATCTGCCTCCAGGGCGGTATCCATCCCGACTACACCGGCGAGACGTATCTCTCGATCTGCCGCGCAGTGAAGGACGCGGCGCCGGAGGTGCACGTACACGCCTTCTCTCCGCTGGAAGTCTGGCAGGGAGCGCGGACGCTCGGCGTCGAGCTTGACGACTATCTCGGGCGCCTTCGGGAGGCGGGACTCGGATCGCTGCCCGGAACCGCGGCCGAGATTCTCGACGACGAGGTTCGCCGCGTGCTGTGCCCGGACAAGATCACCACCGCGGAGTGGCTCGAGGTCATGGAGTCGGCCCACCGCGTCGGTCTCGGTTCGACCGCCACCATCATGTTCGGGCACGTCGACGGCTACCGGAACTGGGCGCGGCACCTGCTGCGGGTGCGCCATCTGGCGGAGCGTACAGGCGGATTCACCGAGTTCGTACCGCTCCCCTTCGTGCACATGGAGTCACCGATGTACCTGCGTGGACGCGCCCGTCGCGGACCGACGCTGCGCGAAGCGGTGCTGATGCACGCGGTCGCCAGGCTCGCGCTCGATCCCTGGATCGAGAACATCCAGACCTCGTGGGTGAAGATGGGACCGGACGGCATGCGTCTCGCGCTCGCGGCAGGCGCCAACGATGTCGGCGGGACCCTGATGAACGAATCGATCACCCGGGCGGCGGGGGCCGGTTTCGGTCAGGAGATGCCGCCGGAGCGGCTCGAATCCGTCATTCGCGAGGCCGGGCGCACGCCGCGGCAGCGCACCACCCGCTACACGGATGCGCCGCCAAGACGCCGTGACGCCTCGTTCGGCGCTCCGGCGCTGATGGAGCCGGTGTATCGGCGTGCGAAGCGGTTCGAACGGGACTCGTCAGTGCCGCTGGTGAGGTCCGGAATCGGCTGACGCCTGCCGGTCTGTGGGCGTACGCTGGTGGGAAGTGCAGACCGAGGTCTCATGGCGTCATTCCCGCGGTCAGGGAAATTCGCAGGCCCATGAACATTCCAATGGCGCAGACCGGTTCCGTCATGTTGACGCCCCTCGCGGGCATTCCCATGGTGCTTGAAGGAGACGACGTCGCACGGCTCGTCGGCGATGCGATCGAAGGCGCCGGCATCACCCCGGCCGACTTCGATGTCCTGGTCGTGACCCAGAAGATCGTGTCCAAGGCGGAAGGACGTAGGGTGCGGCTCGCCGACGTGGAGCCGTACGCACGCGCGATGGAGCTCGCGGCGTCGCTCGGAAAGGACCCGCGCATGATCGAGGTCGTGCTCCGAGAGTCGAACGAGGTCGTCGCCCACGGCCATGGCGTGCTGATCACAGAGCACCGCAGCGGGCATGTCATGGCGAACTCCGGCGTCGACCGATCGAACGTCGGTCATTCGAGCGACGACGAGTCGGTGCTCCTGCTGCCGCTCGATCCGGACGCGAGCGCGGCGGCGATGCATCGCTCGCTCGAAGCACGGTTCGGATGCCGTCTCGCGGTGGTCGTCAGCGACAGCGTGGGCCGAGCGTGGCGCGACGGAGTGGCGGGCATCGCGATCGGCGCCGCCGGCTTGCCCTCCCTCACCGATCTTCGAGGTGATCCGGATCTGTTCGGGGTGCCGCTCAAGGTCACGTTGACCGGCTTCGCCGACCAGATCGCGTCGGCCGCCAACCTCGTCGCCGGCGAAGGCGCAGAGGGAGTGCCGGCAGTCCACGTGCGGGGGCTGCGGTGGAGCGCCACAGCGGTGCCAGCGCGAGCGCTGGTGCGGGAACGCGAGCGGGATCTCTTCCGATGAACGGCGGACCGGTGGTGATGCTCACGCTTCGATCGATGTCCGGTGGCAAGCTGAATTTCGACGGGGAGGGATTCTCTACGCCGTCTGGAGCCGTCATGACCGTCATTGAGCACGTCCGCGGGAACACGGTGCACGTCAACGGTTGGATGCATGTCCATGCCAAGCCTCCGGGGGAGGCAAGCTGGACCTCACTGGCACAACTCAGGGACCGGGCGGCGAGCAATGAGTTACGAGCGTGAGTCATGACTCTTGCAGACTTCTAGTTCTCCCTGTCCATCGGTGAGCGCCGGCTCGGTCGCGGCGCTGTCCGGAGGCATCGGCGGCGCAAAGCTCGCGCTCGGCCTATACCGCGTCCTCCCCCCCGGATCGCTCACCGTGGTCTGCAATCCCGGAGACGACTTCGACCACCTGGGGCTGCGCGTTTGCCCCGACACCGACACCGTCCTCTACACGCTGGCCGGCATCGCGAACCCGGAGACCGGCTGGGGGCGCGCCGGAGAAACGTGGACGTTCATGCGGGCGCTGTCGGATCTCGGCGGCGAGACCTGGTTCCGGCTCGGAGACGGAGACCTCGCCCTGCACGTCGAACGCACGCGCCGACTCGCGGGCGGCGAGCCGTGGTCGAACATCTGTGGAGACATCGCGCGCCGCCTCGGAGTGCACGCACGGGTGGTGCCCGCGTGCGACGAAGAGGTGCGCACGGTCGTGATGACGCCGGATGGCCGCCTCGCGTTCCAGCACTACTTCGTGCGGGACCGATGCGAGCCGGCGGTGACCGGCTTCAAATTCGAAGGCGCCG
Organism: Gammaproteobacteria bacterium; assembly: GCA_022826505.1. GTDB lineage: Bacteria > Pseudomonadota > Gammaproteobacteria > HK1 > HK1 > HK1. Next base: position 56,749 of record JAJDUQ010000231.1, on the reverse strand, counting down.
ATAACGCCCGTCCGTGCAACGCCGTGCTCGAGGCGCTCGCCGACCCCGCACTCCGATGCGTGGTCGTGTGTCCTTCCAACCCCTTCATCAGCATCGATCCGATCCTGTCGGTGTCCGGAATGAAGGACGCGATCCATGCCGCCGGGGTCCCGGTGCTCGGTGTCTCGCCGATCATCGGAGGCAGTGCGGTGAAAGGCCCCACTGCAAAGATGATGCGCGAGCTCGGATTCGATGTCTCGAATCGAAGCATCGAACAGCACTACGACGGCGTAGTCGACGCATGGGTCATCGACTCTGCGGATTCGAGCGACGCACCCGAATTCGAGCGTCCCGTGCGCGTCGTTCCAACGATGATGCGGAGCGACGCGGACAAGCATGCCCTCGCGCGCGCGGTGCTCGGCTTTGCCGACGAACTCCGGTCTCGCATGGGATGGAGTCATCGCGGAATGCCGTGACGCCCTCGGGCAGAGCGGTGCACGCCGGCGGCGCAGTGATGTCCATCCGTGCGGTCGTGTCCGCAGACGGATGGCACCGACCGGCGATGAACCTGGTCGCGCGTGTGCGGCACGCGTCGCGCGGCGGCGAGACGCCGGGCGGGACGGCGTTTCAGCGTGTTATCGAGGAACGAACCCGAGTCCTTTGTCGACGACGTTCGCGAGCGGCTTGCCGGCGCGATAGCGCCGAAAGTTCTCGATGAACATCTTCGCCATGGCCGCCTTGTGGCCGTGGAAGTCGCCGGACATGTGCGGCGAGACGAACACGTTGTCCATTCCCCACAGCGGACTGTCCGCCGGCAAGGGCTCATCGACGAAGACGTCGAGACCCGCGCCGGCGATGACTCCGCTTCGGAGCGCCTCGATCATGGCCGGTTCGTCGACCAGCGCGCCGCGACCCAGGTTGAAGAAGCGCGCGGTGGGTTTCATCGCGGCAAAGCGGGCTGCATCGAACAGGTTGCGGGTCTGTGCGGTGAGCGGAGTGATCAGCACCACCCAATCTGCGGACCCGAGGGCCTGGTTCAAATCCGAGTTGTCGTGAACGCGTCCGAAATCGGGGTCGCCGTCGCGGGCGGTGCGTCCGACGCCTTCCACTTCGATCCCGGCCCCTCGCAGCGTGCGGGCAATCGCGCGTCCAATGCTGCCTGCGCCCACGACCAGCGCCTTCGTGCCTGCAACCGGCTCGGTCAGGCGGTGCTGCCATTTCCGCTCGCGCTGCAGGGTGTCGGTCCGGCGGAAGCCTTTCGCGAAGGCGAGAATCATGCCCAGCGTGTACTCCGCCATCGGCTGGTCGAATACGCCGCGAACATTGGTCAGCGTCACGTCGCTCGCGACCAGGGCGGGGAACATGGCGGCGTCCACCCCGGCGCCGGCCCACTGAATCCACCGCAGCCGGTCCGCGCGGTCGAAGGCGCGCGCGATGTCGTCCGCGGCGAACTTCCATCCGAGCAGTACCTCGGCACCCGGCAGCGCCGCACGCAGTGCATCAAGGTCGTTCGCGCATCGAATCGTGGCATCGGTCTCGATCGCCTCGATGCCGGGCACCTCGCCGGAAGAATCAACGCCCTGTATGACCACCGTGGTTTTCGCGTTCATCGTGTCCGTCCTGGTCTTGAGCCGTCCTTGAAGCAGTTTGCCTTTGGCGTCTCGATGGCTGCTCCCGGAATCAATCGAATCCGAAGGCAAATAGCAGCGCCGCACGGATCCGCCCAAGAATTTCCGGAGGTACGGTGCCGATGAATTGCCGCAGCCCTGTCTTCGGGATGGTGACGACGTGGTGCAGGTTAACGGCCGAATCGGTCTTCAGCCCGCTGTCGATACCGACGACGACCTCGGACGCCACGCCGCGAATCGTGCGTGTGAGTGGTGCGACGGTGACCGTATTCAGCACTGGAATCATGTCGGAGCGGGTCAGGAGCAGCACCGGACGTTGCTTGTCGGGCGCCGCGAACCGGAACATCCAGATCTCGCCGCGCCTCACCAGCGACTTCCCTCACTGGTGTCCCACGTGTCGACGCCCTGTGCATTGATGAGACCGTCGAACTCGTTCAGTCCAACTGGTTGCGATGCGTACCCAGCCCGGTCTTCGGCGGCCAACTGGCGTCGCCGCGCCGCGGCGAGCCACTCCGACAATGCCATGCGAAACAGGTCCGACCGAGTCTTGTGGGCGTCCCGCGCAGCTTGATCCAGGCGCTGGAGTAGTGGCTCGTCTATTGTGATTGATATGGTCTTCATATTGTGCGCACGATGGTAACAGATGCTGTCGCCGCTCTGCATTGCCGTCCTGGACGCAGCGGCGGAAGACCGCGCGAGGTGACGAGCGACGCCGCAAAACAGGCGAGCGTACCTCCGACAGGGTCGTTCCCTGTCAGCACCGAAAGCCCGGATCGCGCAAATTCCTGATGTCGGTTCTCGCGTTCCAGGCGATCATGGCCGAGGGAGCTTCGATGCGAAAAGGGCAGGGTGCGGCAAGCTCGATTTCGCCTTTGGCGTCAACCAGCGACGTGAGGGATTCCTCGAACAGTCCCAGGTTCGGCATCGCGTACGCCGCGAGATCGGCGCGGACTTCGAGATTGGGGGTCGCCGCGTCGATTCGCTGGATGACCTTCAGCTCGATGGTCGTTCGACTCGCGATGCTGCCGTCGGCGGGTTGCTCGAAACGGCCTCGTGTGTTTTCCGCGAGCACCACCGCACCGCCGAGTCCGGTGTAACGCATCCACATCCCGGCCTGGTGCTCGCCCCGAACCGCCCGGGCGGAGGAGCTTCTCAGCAGCACTCCGAGCCTCGACTCACCATCGCCTTCGAATCGATAGCGAAGCTTCATGACAATTTCGACGGGCATCGCGCCCGTCCAGGAGCCGTTCAGCCGGAATCGTTCGATAATCACGGACGTTGCCTGGCGCCCGTCGTATCCGACGTCCCGGATCGCGCCGCCGCCCGCGGTGGCGGAGAGCACGCCGCGCCCGAGATCCGCATGCGCCTCGGAGAAGCTGGGCAGGAATCGGCCGTTCGTGTCGTCGAGCTTGCCGCTTTCGGAACACGAATTGCTGGTGGTGTCGGAGGACAGCTTGAAGATGCCCTTGCAGGTCACGCGATACACGCCCGCCGTGGCCGCGGCAAGCATTCCCACCAGCAGCAGGGCGGTGAACGTGCGCAGTGCCTGGAGCAAATGCCGGCCAGTGTTCAAGGTTCCTCCGTCGGAGATTTGGGACGAAGCCCGGGACTGCACGGGACCGCAATGACCCTGCCGGTGGAAACCACCCGAGTCGCCCGAGAAACCCGATACGGATATGCTCAGTCTGCTCGCCCGACATGAACGGATCAACGCCGATGTCCGAATCCCACCCGTGGTTTCGCTCCCAGCCGAGCGCTGCGGAGATCACGCGCAGGCTGGACGAATTCTCGTCGTGGATCGAGCTCGATCTCGACCACCTCAGCTTCAATCTCGCACGCATCCGGGAACGGGTCGGAACCGAAGTGGAAGTCATGCCGGTGGTGAAGAACGACGCCTATGGCCACGGGCTCGTTCCGATCACCGCGCATCTGGTCGGCGAGGGTATCCGGTGGGTGATGGTCGCGAAGCTCCTCGAGGCCGAGCGGTTGCGCGCGTCCGGGATCGAGTGCGAGGTCCTGGTGATGGACGTGCTCTTCACCGGCGAGCAGTGCGATCGCGTCGTCGAGCAGGGATTGACGATGGCGGTGTTCACCGAGGAGGCGGCGTTGCGGCTCGATGCGGCGGGACGCCGGCAGGGCCGAGTCGCACAGGTGTTCGTGAAGGTCGATACCGGATTGCGACGGGTCGGTGTGCACCACGAACTCGCACCCGACCTCATCGAGCGAATCGCGCGGATGCCGAACGTTCGGGTCGCCGGCGTGTTCTCGAGCTTCATGCAGCATCCGGACCGCGACCGCGAGATGCTCGAACGATTCGAGTCGGTCTGCGCGGAGGTCGAGCGGCGCGGCGTCGAGATCCCGATCCGCACCATGGCCAGCACCAATGCCATCTTCCACGACCCGAGCGCCTGGCTCGACATGGTGCGCCCGGCGATGTGCCTCTACGGGGTCCACCCGTTCGACGGAGACACGGATGCCGGACTGGAGCTGCGTCAGGTGCTCTCCATGAAGGCGCGGATCGAGTACGTCAAGGAAGTTGTGAAGGGAGACTCCGTCACCTATTTCGGCACCTTCACCGCGCCTGCCCCGATGCGGATCGGGACCCTGCACATCGGATTTCGCGACGCTCTGCCCCGCGAGCTGGCGAACAAGGCCCGCTACGGGGTCGGTGGCCGCATCATGCCCGGTGTCGGAACCGTCGCCCTCAACCATGCCCTACTCGACCTCACCGGGACGGATGCCGCCGCGGGCGACGTGGTCGAGGTGTTCGGGCGCGATGGCCAGAACTCCCTGCGTGCCATGGCCGCCGCGGCCGGCTGGATGGTCTACAGCCTGATGAACCATTTGAGCCCCGACATCCCGCGGGTGTGCTGTCGAGGCGGGGTGCCGGTGGCGTTGCGCGAGCCTGGTATCGCATAGAGAGCCGCCGGCGGCAGGCGCAGCGCGAATCGATCGTCCGGACGAAGGGGCATCGCCGATTGACGCCGTCTGGCCGACTCTCCCGCCGGCGACGCCCGCGTCACGTCGACGAGTCCCGCGCGAATCCGACCGGAACGCCCACCGGCCATTCCACGGTCATAGCCGGTGCCGGCCCGAGCGCTTGACGCCTTCCCGGACGCCGATGCCGAGGCGTCACCTCTTCGGCGGCGGCGTGTCCCCCCGCCCGCATCACGAAAAAAGGGCCGTCGCGGGTGCGACGGCCCTGAAGGACACTGCAATCCGGTCACGGATCAGGACATCAGGTACCCCCACTCGTGGATGCGGAATCCGTCGCCCTCGCCGACCGGGTGCTTGCGATGGCCGCCGAGGTTGGTGGACCGCGCATCGAGCCAGTGGGTGAACAGCGGGATGATGGTTCCGCCCTCGTCCCACATGATCTGCTGCGCTTCGCAGTAGATCTCCTTGCGCTCCGGGCCGTCCTTGGTGCCTCTCGCGAGCTCGATGAGCTTGTCGAACTTCTCGTGCTTCCAGAATGCATCGTTCCACTTCGCCTCCGAGATGTAGACGAGCGAGAAACGCAGGTCCGCGGTGGGACGCGGCATCCAGTTGCAGCCGACGATGGGGTAGTCGCGCTTGAGCCAGATGTTCGACCAATAGCCGTCGGTCGGCTCCCGGATGAAGTTGATGTCGAAGCCGATCTTCGCGGCGTTCTCCTTCATCATGAGCGCCATGTCGATCGACTGCACGCCGCCGGCCGCCTCGGATGTGTGCAGATTGATCGAGCCGCCGTCCATCCCCGCCTTCTTCAGGTGGAACTTCGCCTTGTCGAGGTCGATGTCGCGTTGCGGGATCTCGGGGCAGAAGTAGGGATCCAGCGAGGAGATCGGGGTGTCGTTGCCGATGAGCCCGTAGCCCTTCTGGATGTTGTCGAGCACCGCCTGGCGGTCGAGCAGCAGCCGCATCGCCTGGCGGAAGTCGCGGTTGTCGGTGGGCGGGCGGTCGGAGACCATCGGAAACGTCAGGTGGCGGCTCGACGGCGAGTTCGCCATCGCGGTGTTCGGCGCACCCTCGATGATCGGGATCGACTTCGGATCGACGCGCACCGTGATGTGGATGTCGCCGGCGAGCAGCGCGTTGACGCGCGCCGCGGTGTCGCCGATGCCGAAGCTCTCCACCTCGTCGACGTGGGGATAGCCCTCGTGGTGGTAATTCGGGTTCTTCTTCGCGAGCATGCCGACCCCGGGCCGGAAGTCTCCGGCGGCGAGCATGAAGGGTCCCGTGCCCACGAGGTTGTCGAAATCCTCGAATCCGTCGGGAACCACGACCGCGTGCATGTCGCCGAGATACATCGGGAAGTCGGCGTTCGGGGCCTTGAGATCGATGACGAGCCAGTCGCCGTCCGCCTTCATGTCCGCGATGGTGTCCAGCCACGCCTTGATGATGGAGTCGGAGTCGGGGCCGCGGTGGCGGTTCAGGGTGTAGATGCAGTCCTGGATCGTCAGCGACTTGCCGTTGTGGAACTCGACGCCCTTGCGGATCTTGAACCGCCACGTTTTCAGGTCGTCCGATGCGTTCCACTCCTCCGCGAGATCCGGCTCTGCCGTGATCTTCGTCGAGTAGCGCACGATCGGGCTGCAGACCTGATACGCCCGCATGAAGTCGAGCGACGTGGTCAGTCGGTTCGGGTTCAGGGTGTCGTTCGCGCTGTGGGTGTACCAGCCGACTCGCATCCGACCACCCTTCACCGGCGTGTCGGCGAGCACCGAGTCGGACGCGGTGAGCAGGGATGTGGCGGCCGTCGCGGCGACCCCGGCGGCACCGAGTCTGCCGGCAAATTCACGACGGGAGATGCGGCGGGCTTCGTATTCATTCTGGTAGTACTTGATGTATTGGTTCATCGTTGGAATCCCTCCTTCCTTGTCTGAGGAGTTGGATCAGGCCGATTGAAGTCCACCAGCAGGTGCTCAGGTGTTGGGCGGGACCCCTCGACGCAGCACCTCCCAAGCCGAAACGGGGAGTACTGGAGGTCCCAGGCACCGGCCTGACGAGTCGAGACTAACAATCGAAGCGGCGGGTGTCACGAATCGCGGTACGTACCCCGGTCGGCATCGGTTCACGCCGGCCGGCTCCCGAAGAAACGACCTTCCTTCCGAGCCGCGGCCGGACGCCCCGAACTCCGAGCGCCGTCGGGGAATCAGGCGTCGAGGACCGGTGCTTCCAGAAGGTCGCCGATGTCGCGGTGGCAGGCGATTCGGTGATCCTGCTCCAGCCGATGCACCGGTGGCTTCTCCACGTCGCAGGTGCCCGGGATCATGAGCGGACAGCGGGTGTGGAACGGACAGCCGGTCAGGCCGATGTTCACCACGTCTGCCATCGCCTGCTCGGCTTCCCTGGTCGAGCGATGGTCCTCCAGCCAGCCGGTGCGCATCTCCGGCACCGAGTTCAGCAGCAGCCGCGTGTACGGGTGGTGCGGCGGGGAGAGGATGCGCTGGGTCGGACCCTGCTCGGCGACCCGGCCCGCATAGAGCACCACGATGCGATTCGCGAACGACGCTACCGTCGAAAGGTCGTGGCTGATGAACACGAACGCGGTGTCGAGCCGCTCCTGCAGCGGCTCCAGCAGCTTGTCCTTCTTGTCGCGATGCTTCACGTTGGGAGAAAGCGCCTTTCCGTCGAGCCTGACCTCGCCCTCGAACGCGGGCGTGAGTCCGGAGATGACGCGCGCCATGGTCGACTTGCCGCAGCCGGATTCTCCGATCACCGGGAGAGGTGTTCGCGCGCGAGGGCGCCAATTCCCTGCGGGCGATGGCCGAAGCGGCGGGCTGGATGGTGTACAGCCTGATGAACCACCTCAGCCCCGAAATCCCGCGCGTGTTCATACGAGGTGGGGTGCCGGTGGCGTTGCGCGAGCCCGTCATCGGGTAGCGCGCAGAAAAAAGGGCCGTCGCGTCAGCGACGGCCCTCGAGAATGCGGCCGTGCGGCCGCGAATCAGGACATCAGGTATCCCCACTCGTGGATGCGGTGGTCGTCGCCCTCGCCGACCGGGTGCTTGCGGTGGCCGCCGAGCTTCGTGGAGCGTGCATCGAGCCAATCGGTAAACAGCGGGATGATCGAGCCGCCCTCGTCCCACATGATCTGCTGCGCCTCGCAGTAGATCTCCCTGCGTTCCGGACCGTCCTTGACGCCTCTCGCCATCTTGACGAGCTTGTCGAATCTCTCATTCGACCAGAATGCCTCGTTCCAATCGACTCCGGAAATGTAGGTGCTCGAGAAACGTATATCCGCGGTGACACGTGGAAACCAGTTCGAGCCGATGAAGGGGAAGCTGGGGTTCAACCATACTTTCGACCAGTAGCCATCCGCAGGTTCGCGGATGAAGTTGATGTTGAAGCCGATCTTCGCGGCGTTCTCCTTCATCATGAGCGCGATGTCGATCGACTGCACGCCGCCTGCCGACTCGGAGGTACGGAGATCGATCGTGCCGCCGTCCATCCCCGCCTTCTTCAAATGGAACTTCGCCTTGTCGAGGTCGATGTCGCGCTGTGGAATCTCCGGGCAGTAGTACAGATCGGCGGGGGAGATGGGAATGTCGTTGCCCATCATTCCGTAGCCCTTCTGAATGTTGTCGACAACCGCCTTGCGGTCGACCAGCAGCCGCATCGCCTGGCGGAAGTCACGGTTGTCGGCGGGCGGGCGGTCGGAGACCATCGGGAACGTCAAGTGGCGGCTCGACGGTGAATTGGCCATCGTCGTGTTCGGAGCGCCCTCGATAATCGGGATCGACTTCGGGTCGACACGAGTCGTGAAGTGAATGTCGCCTGCGAGGAGTGCGTTGACACGCGCGGCGGTGTCTCCGATACCGAAGCTCTCCACTTCGTCGACGTGAGGATAGCCCTCGTGGTGGTAGTTGGGATTCCTCTTTGCCAGCATGCCGACCCCGGGCCGGAAGCTGTCGAGAACGAACGGACCGGTGCCCACAAGGTTGTCGAAGTCTTCGAAGCCGTCCGGCACGATGTTCGACTGGTACATCCCGAGGTACATCGGAAAATCGGCGTTCGGGGCTTCGAGGTCGACGACGAGCCAGTCGCCGTCCGCCTTCAGCTCCGTAATGGTGTCCATGAACTGCTTGATGGGCGACTGGGAATTTTCGCCCCGGTGACGGTTCAGGGAGTAGATGCAGTCCTGGACGGTCAGGGACTTGCCGTTGTGGAACTCGGTACCTTGTCGGAGCTTGAACCGCCAGGTCTTGAGATCGTCCGAGTCCCACTCGGTGGCGAGATCCGGCTCCAGCGTGACCTTCGGCGTGTAACGCACGATCTGGCTGGAGAGTTGATACACCCGCAGGTAGTCGAGTGATGTCCGCATGCGGGTCGTATCGAGCGTGTCGTTGGCGCTGTGGGTATACCAGCCGATTCGCATCCGGCCACCCTTCACCGGCGTATCGGCAAGCACTGAATCGGACGCCGTGAGCAGGGAGGTGGCCGCCGTCGCGGCGACCCCGGCCGCGCCGAGCCTGCCCGCAAATTCGCGTCGGGAGATACGGCGGGCTTCGTACTCCTTCTGGTAGTACTTGATGTACTGGTTCATTGTTTGAATACCTCCTTCCTTGCATGAGGAGTGTTGTCAGGCCCATTGACGGTCGTGAATCGGCGTCCGGCGTTCGGCAGGGCGTCGCGGCGAATCGGTTCCACAAGCCGAGACGAGCAATGCCGGAGGGTCCGGCGCTGGCCTGACGAATCGAGACTAACAATCGGCGCGACGGGTGTCACGGGAGTCCATGGCTTGGCGGGGACCGTCGCGAAGGCGAGCAGGGACGAGATCGCCGCCCGGGGATTCGTGCGGAATGTCCGTCACGGGCGACCGGGTGACCGGCGCATGACGCACTGGTCGTCCACTCTGATCCGGAGAGATATCGAAGCTCCGGGACAGGAACCAGGAAGGTGCCAGTCCCACGGAAATCGGACGGACTCGCAGATGATGGCTGGTCGCTTTCCGGGCCGCCGGGGGAATCAGGCGCGGACGACCGTCTCTTCCAGGAGGTCGCCGACTTCGCGGTGACAGGCGATTCGGTGATCCTGTTCGAGCCGATGCACCGGGGGTTTTCCCACGTCGCAGGTGCCGGGGATCATCAGGGGGCAGCGGGTGTGGAACGGGCAGCCGGTCAGGCCGATGTTCACCACGTCTGCCATCGCCTGCTCGGCTTCCCTGGTCGAGCGGTGGTCCTCCAGCCAGCCGGTGCGTATCTCCGGCACCGAGTTCAGCAGCAGCCGCGTGTACGGGTGGTGCGGCGGGGAGAGGATGCGCTGGGTCGGACCCTGCTCGGCGACCCGGCCCGCATAGAGCACCACGATGCGGTTCGCGAACGAGGCCACCGTCGAGAGATCGTGGCTGATGAACACGAAAGCGGTGTCGAGCCGTTGCTGCAGGGATTCGAGCAGCTTGATGATCGCGGCGCCGACCACGGTGTCGAGGGCCGACGTCACCTCGTCGCAGAGAATGACGTCCGGCTCCGCTGCGAGCGCGCGGGCGAGGTTGACGCGCTGCTTCTCGCCTCCGGAGAGCTCGTGCGGGTAGCGCCCCGCGTAGTCGGCCGGCAGCTCCACCATGTTCAGCAGCTCCCCGACCCGCCGGTCGCGTTCCGCGCCGTTCATGCCCAGGTAGAACTCGAGCGGCCGGCCGAGCGCCTGCACCACGAGCTTCTTCGGGTTGAACGAGACGTCCGGCATCTGCAGCACGAGCTGGACCCGCTGCAGGTCCTTCTTGTCGCGATGCTTCACGTCGGGGGGGAGCGCCTTGCCGTCGAGCCGTACCTCCCCCTCGAAGGCCGGCGTGAGGCCGGAGATGACGCGCGCCATCGTCGACTTGCCGCAGCCCGACTCCCCGATCACTCCGACCGCCTGTCCGCGGGGGATGTCGACGTCGACGTCGAAGAGAATGTGCACACCGGGCTTGCCGCCCTTGACGCCTCCGTACCCCGCGTTGACGCCGTGCAGCGACAGCACCGGTTGCTGCCGGCTGGACTCCAGGTCGGCTCCGGGTGCGCTCGCGCGCGGCGGCGGGCGCACCGCCGCCATGAGCTGTTTGGTGTAGTCGTGCTGCGGCTCGTGGAGGATCTGGTCGGTGTCGCCCTGCTCCATGATCTCGCCGCCGTAGAGCACGATGATGCGGTCCGCCATCTGCGCGACGACCGCGAGATCGTGGGTGACGTAGAGCGCGGCGGCGCCCGACTGCTGGATCACGTCCTTGAACGCGGCAAGCACCTCGACCTGGGTGGTGACGTCGATCGCGGTGGTCGGCTCGTCGAACACGAGCATGTCCGGTCCGCACGACATCGCCATCACCGCGAGCAGCCGCTGAAGCTGGCCGCCGCTCACCTGGTGCGGGTACTTGCGGCCGATGCGGTCCGGTTCCGGAAGCCGCATGCGCTGGGCCAGATCCGCCATCTGCGCTTCCGCCTCGGCCCGCGACATCGTGGCGTGGACCGAGGGGCCCTCGGTAATCTGATCCTCGAGGGTGTGCGCGATGTTGAACGCGGCGGCCGCCGACTGGGCGATGTAGGCGACGCGCCGGCCGCGCATGCCGCGTTTCTCCTCGAGCGAGAGGTCGAGCACCGAGGTCCCGTCGAACAGCACCTCGCCGCCGGTGAACCGGCAGCCCGGACGGGCATAGGCGAGCGACGACAGCGCGATGGTCGACTTCCCGGCCCCCGACTCCCCGATGAGGGCGAGCACCTCGCCGCGGCGGGCTTCGAGCGAGACGCCGCTGACGATCGGCATCCACTCGCCGGACGGGCGCCGGCCTTCCATGCGGAGATCCCGAATCTGGAGCAGGGCGGTCATTTCACCAGCTCGTCCGAGATGTCCTTCTGGGCGCGGGCGAGGTTCCAGTCGACCAGGAAGTTGATCGACAGGGTCACCGAGAAGATCGACAGTGCCGGCAGCAGCACCGCCGCCGCCCCGACGAAGATGCCCGTCATGTTGTCCTTCACCATCGAACCCCAGTCGGCCTCGGGCGGCTGCACCCCGAGGCCGAGGAACGACAGCGCGCTCAGCAACAGGATCGAGAACGTGTAGCGCAGCCCGAAGTCGGTCGAGAGCGGCACGAACGAATTGGGCAGCACCTCGTTCCAGAGGATCCACCACAGGCTCTCGCCGCGCGCCCGGGCTACTTCCACGAAGTCCTGCGTCATGGTGTTCACCGCGAGCGCACGGGAGATTCGGAACACTCTCGTCGCCTCGATGAAGCCGATGGCGCAGACCAGCGCGGGAAGCGAGGTGCCGAAGATCGACACGATGAGCAGCGCCAGCATGATGGTCGGGAACGAGATGAACGCATCGACGATCCGGCTGATCACCGAATCGGTCCAGCCCCCGGCGATGCCGGCGATGAATCCGGTGATCACGCCGAGGACGAAGGCGAGGATGGTGGCGACCAGGGCGAGCGTCAACGTGGTCTGCGCACCGTGGATGAGCCGCGATGCGAGATCCCGTCCCAGGTAGTCGGAGCCGAGCAGCAGCCCCTCCGCCCCGATCGGCGCGAACGACGTCCCGGTCACGATTTCGCTCTCGGTATACGGTGCGATGTACGAAGCGAACACCGCGATCACGATCCAGAACACCAGGATCAGGATGCAGATGTATCCGTAGACCCCGAGGGGCGGGAACTGGAATCCGCGCCGGACGGGGGTGGCCGCGGTGGTGTCGGCGACCTGGTTCACTTGGGATGCCTCAGTCGGGGGTTGCTCACGATGGAGATGACGTCGGCCAGGATGTAGAACCCGACGTAGATCGCGCAGAACAGCATCGCGCACGCCTGCACCACCGGGATGTCGCGGCTCTGCACCCCGTCGACCATCAGCTTGGCGACACCCGGAAACGAGAAGATCACCTCCACCACCACCACTCCGGTGATGAGGTAGGCGAGGTTGATGGCGACGACGTTGACGATTGGCGCGAAGGCGTTCGGCAACGCATGCCAGAGCACGATCCTCATGCGCGGCACTCCCTTCAGGATTGCCATCTCGATGGCCGGGGAGGTCATCACGTTGAGCACCGCGCTGCGGGTCATGCGGGTCATGGGCGCGAGCACCGCGAACACCAGCGTCATCACCGGCAGGAACATGGCCCGCGCGAGCTGCTGGAAGGTCGGATCCTGCGAGAGGTAGGACACCGCCGGCACCCACCGCAACTCGATTGCGAAGAGCATCACGAGCAGGGTTGCGATCAGGAACTCGGGACCGGAGATCACGATGAGGGTGCCGAAGGTGATGGTTCGGTCGAAGAACGATCCCGGGTACATGGCGGCCAGCAGCCCGAGGCTGAGCGCGAGAGGCACCGCGATGGCCGCGGTGAGGCCGCCGAGGGTCAGGGTGGTCGGCAGCCGGATGGCCATCATCTCGACGATGGAGCGACCGGTGCCGAGCGCCTCGCCGACATCACCGCGCAGCAGGCCGCCGAGCCAGTCGAAGTAGCGCACGTACGCGGGGCGATACAGCCCCAGCTCGGTGCGGATTGCGTGGAGCGTCTCCTGGGTGGCGCCCTGCCCGAGAATCGCGTCGGCCACGTCGCCGGGCAGGATCTCGATCCCGAAGAACACCAGGACCGACATCACCCAGATGGTGACGATTCCAAGCAGAATTCGACGGACGATCAGGTTCGTGATCATGCGGCCTTTTCCCTGCTGCGTATGGCGCGGCGGTGAGCTGCTCGACGGGGCGATCCGCGCCCCCGGCGCTCGTGGCCTTTCTCGTTCCCCCGCTTAGTACCGCACTTCACCGGTTGGGGGCAACCGGTGCGGAGACCTGCATTCGGCTGATGAAAGCGTCTTCGCGACCATTGCGAGAGCGTTTCCGGCGGTTCGACGATGAGTACGAAATGGCGACAACTCGTGGGTCGGCGGAATCGCCGGAGCCAAGGAATCGCCGTTTTCGCGCGCAAACGCGGCGTTGGTGAACCCACGCGGTATCGGCGCGTTGAATCGAGTTGCGGTCGAGCGCCCGCAAGTTCCACCGAGCCGCGTCCACGGCCGTGAACCGGGCGTGCGCGTCAGGCGGTCACCGCGCGTTCGCGGACTCCGATTTCTTCGGCGATGCGCAGGAATTCCCGAATCACGGCGAGGGTGCGGCGCCGCTGGAGACTGACCACGCGCTCGGTATAGTGCAGATCGGTGCCGGTGAGTCGCACCGGCCACAGGCGCGGATCGGGCCGCAACTCGGCCTCGGAGATGAGCCCTATTCCGAGCCCCGCCGCCACCGCCTCCTTGACCGTCTCTCGGCTGGTGGTCTCGAGGAAGTACTCGGGCTCGATGCCGGCCTCGGCGCAGGCCGCGTCGAAGCGCCGGCGCATCGTCGAGCCCGCTTCCCGCGCGATGACCGGATGCCGATCGACCTCCCGGAACGGGACCGTCCTGCGACCTTCGAGGGCCCAGGGGTGAGCGCGGTTCACGAAGGCGATGATCTCGAAGTCGGTCAGCTCGACCACGTGCAGCGAGTCGTCCTCGAGAAGGCTTCCCTGGATCGAGACGTCGCACTGCTCCGCCTCGAGTTTCGCCTGCACTCGTGCGGTGCTCGCGATTTCCACCGACACCCGAACACCCGGGAATCGGTCCCGGAACGCCGCCACCAGGGGCACCGCGATGTAGGGACCGTCGGCCGCGATGCGCAGAGTGCCCCGGGTGAGACGCTCGTGGGCGCGGAGCAGCTCCACTGCGCGGTCTTCCGCCGCGAACAGGTCCCGGGAGATGGCGGACAGCGAGTGGCCCAGCTCGGTGGGTTCGACCCCACGACCCTGACGGCGCAGAAGGGCGACATCATAGGTGTGCTCGAGGGTCTTGATGTGGCTCGTCACCGCGGGCTGGGTGACGTGGAGGTAACGAGCCGCCCTGGTGATGCTGCCGGTGCGGGCGACGGCGTCGAAGGCGCGAAGCTGCACGAGATTCATGGTGTTTCGTCGTGGAAAACAATTAAATAAAATTTATATGAAGGATATAAAATAGTCAATTGAATTATATTTGAGAGGCCCGATAATTGCGCTCCAGGAAGGCCACGGATGTACCGGCGGCCCTGAACGAGGAGATTGGAGCCATGTTCGTAGAAGCAGCCACCCGAGTCGGATTCGCCTACGCCGCGTCGCTGGCCATCTTCGCCGTGCTGATGCACGTCGCGGCCTGACGCTGGCAATCCGCGACGGCCGCGGGTCTCCCCCAGCCCGCGGCCCGTTGCCGCGCAGAGCAGGTCAGGAATTCAGTCGATCGACCATCGCCCGGATGTGTTCCGGTCCGAGGCCGCAGCACCCGCCAATCACCCTCACGCCGTCGTCCACCCACCGCAGCGCCGTATCGGCGAAAGCCTCGGGGGTCGCCACCCCGGTGAACTGCCAGTCGGGCGGCTCGATGGTCCCGCAGTTGGGCCATGCACCGAGCGGTGCGTCGCAAACCCGGCGGGCGCATTCCAGCCCGGGCCCGGTGTCGTCGATCTCCGAATGCATGATGGCGACGAGGCATTCCCCGCGGCCGGCGACCTCGCGCAAGGCGTCTTCGAGCGATACCGGTTCTCCGACCGTGCCCTGAGTCATCACCGTGCCGCGGTCGTCCACCACACAGCTCCATCCGGACCAGACCGGCAGCCCGGCCGACAGGGCCGCGTCCACCGCCGCGGCGCTCCATTCGATATCGCGCAGCATTTCCAGCACCAGGAGATCGACGCCCGCTTCGGCCAGCCACTCCGCCTGCTTGCGGAGTCCCTCGGCGTGCTCGAGCGGTGCCTGCCGGTTTGCCGAGCGGAATCCGGGTGCCATCAGCGACAACGAACCGGCGACCCAGGCCGGTGCGTCCGCCGCCTCGCGCGCTTCGAGCGCGAGCTCCGCCGAGCGCAGGTTGATCTCGCGGGCGCGGTCGCCGAAACCCGCCGCGGCGACGTGCTGGGGCGCGGCGGCGTAGGTGTTGGCGGTGACCACCTCGGCTCCGGCCTGCAGGTACCTGGTGTGCAGCTCGCGCAGAATTTCGGGGTGGGTGAGGGCGGCGAGGCCGCTCCAGGTGTCGGCGCTCATGGGCACGCCCATGCGCTGGAGCTCGGTGCTGACCGCTCCGTCCAGGATGACGGGGCGGGGATCGGAGAATCGTTCGGCGATGTCCTGCATGTGGCTGTCCCTCGGCAGACGGCGATTCGGGAATGTCCTCTATCGGTCGTGAGCGATGAGGGCCAGGAAGTCGCCGGGGCCGACCAGCACCTTGTGGGTGCGGCCGATCGTCGTGCCGGAGGTCCCGGCCCGATACACGGCCGGCTCACGCCCGGGGCGTTCGGGGAAGTGAATCTGTCCCACTGGATCGCCTTCTCGGACATCGGTGTCGAGATCGACCAGCGCCTCGTAGAGTCCGGCATCGTCGGCGATCAGGAAGCAGCCCGGCTCGGGCATGTGCATCTCGCGGCCGGGCGACAGGCCGCGTGCCTCGCGGCTCAGCGGCTTCTCGTCGATGACGCCCAGGTGGGCCAGGAGGTTGCGGATCGCGGTCTCGGCGATGGCGATCGTCGCGGGGGTGGTCGTGCCTCCTCCGCCCAGCTCCGTGCCGACGAAGAGCTTGCCCATGTTCTCGACCGCGGTATCGAGCATGCCGTCGGCATCGAGCTCGACCAGCTCCAGGCTGATCGGTGCGGCCATCGCCGCGACCGCGTCCCTCGCGCGTCGGGTCAGTGCCTCGTCCGGGAGCCGGTGGTAGCAGGCAAAGGGCGAGAACATCATGGTCTTGCCGCCGGAGTGGATGTCGAACAGGGCGTCGCAGGCGGGGAGGAGCCGGTGCTGGACGAAATGCGCAATCATCTGGCTCACCGAGCCGTCGCGTCGGCCTGGAAACGCGCGGTTCATGTTGACGCCGTCGATGGGCGAGACCCGCGTCCCGTCCATGACGGCCGGAAAGTTGAGGGCCGGTATCGTGATCACCCGACCCGAAATCTGCCGGGCCTCCAGGGTGCGCACCAGCTTGAGCAGCGCAATCGGCCCCTCGTACTCGTCGCCATGGTTGCCGCCGGTGAAGACGACGGTCGGACCGTCGCCGTTTCGAATGCAGACGATGGGCAGGTGAAGTGCGCCCCAGCCCGACTCGTTGCGCGAATGAGGCACGCTCAGATGACCGAACTGCTTTCCGTCGGCTTCGATGTCGATGGAAATGCCGACCTTCGGCTCGCTATTGGTCATGTGTTCTCTCTTCTCCTGCCACGGTCTCCCCGGCGGACAGCGCTCCCAGCCGCGTTGCGATGCCGATTCGCGCCAGTTCCCATCGCGGACCGAAGGGGGCATGCGTAGCTTATCGAATGCTTCCGCGGCGAGCCGCACCATCGCGCTCCATTCTGGCGGAACGCCCGAACGTGTTGCCATCGGCCGATGCTGAGCGATTCGGAAGTCTCCCGATACCATACCGGTCGAACGCGACGCTCCAGGTCGAGCACCCGGGCCGCGTTCAGCGCGGCAGATGTTGTCGGGTCCGTGTCCGCCGCCGCGAATCGGTGACAAATGCGGGCTGACGCAAGAAGCTCTCCGATTCATGGCCGCGGATGCGGGTCCGACCGGATTCGCCGCGTCGTGGCGAACCTGCGATGCCGGAGGATCCCGCCGTGCGTTGCGAGACTTCCTTCGATGTGGCATGAGTGCGCCACCCCGAACCTTGTGAGCAAGCCCATGCCACCGGTGCTGATCGCCCACAACGAACCGGATCACTTCCGGGACCTGCTCGCGGCCCGGTTTTCCGATGTCGAATTCCTGTATGCGACGACCCCGCAAGGTGTCATCGATGCGCTCACGCGCCACGACCCGGAGGTCGCCTTTTCCATCAAGCACCCCGGATTTCCGGGTCCCGCGCACGCGCCGATCCCCGCGCACCCGTCGGTGCGATGGATTCAAGTCGGCGGCTCGGGCTTCGACCACCTGCTGCCATGGGACACCGAGCGAATCACCGTGACCAACGGCGCCGGCGTGCTCGCCCCGTATCTGGCCGAGAGCGTCACCGGGGGGATGCTCGCGCTCTCTTGCGGATTCCTGAACTACATCGAGCAGCAACGAGCGCGCCGGTGGAAGCCGGCGGCGTTCACGCCGCTTCGTGACCGCACGCTCCTGGTGGTCGGATTCGGAAAGATCGGGGAGTGCGTGGCGCGCAACGCCAGGACGCTCGGCATGCGGGTGCTGGCCATCCGAGGGACGCCCGAGCCGCATCCCGCGGCCGACGAAATGCACGGTCCGGACGCGCTGTGCACGCTGCTTCCGCGAGCGGACTTCGTGTCGCTGCACGTGCGGCTGAACCCCGCCACCCGCGGGATGCTGTCACGGGCCGCGCTCGCGGCGATGAAGCCCGGCGCGTACCTCGTCAACACCTCGCGCGGGCCGGTGGTCGACGAGACGGCGTTGATCGACGCACTGAACTCCGGTCACCTCGCGGGGGCATACCTCGACGTCTTCGAGACCGAGCCGTTGCCCGCCGAGAGCCCGCTGTGGAGCATGCCGAACGTGCTGATCACCCCGCACTCGTCGGACAACATCCATGGCTGGCCCCGCCGGTTCGCGGAGCTGTTCACGGACAACCTCGAGCGCTGGCGCTCGGGTAAGCCGCTGCGCAATCGCGTCACGCCGTGAGCATTCGACATGGCCTACGTCAAGGCTTTCGAGGACGCCGAGTTCGATCGTCGCAGGTCGGAGGTCGGACGTCTGAACGAGTCAATCACGAACGTCCTGTTCATGATGTCCGACGAGCACAGCCGGGAGATCGCCGGCTGTTACGGCAATTCAGTGGTGCGGACGCCGAACATCGACGCATTGGCCGCACGCGGCGTCGTGTTCGAGAACGCCTACTGCAACTCACCGATCTGCGTGCCCTCGCGCGCGAGTCTGGCGACCGGCGACTACGTCCACCGAATCGGCTACTGGGACAGCGCCGCCGCCTACGACGGCCGCATCCCGTCCTGGCACCACCGGGTGCGGGATGCCGGGCACGACATGGTGTCGATCGGCAAGCTGCACTACCGCGGAGCCGACGACGACAACGGGATGAGCGAAGTGCATCATCCCATCTGGATCGTCGATGGCATCGGAGATACCCACGGTCTGCTGCGCCGGGACAAGCGGGTGCGCGAGGTCGCGCGCGAGCTGGCTACCGAGGCGGGGCGCGGATGGTCGCCCTACACTCGCTTCGACGTGCAGGTGGCCGATGCCACGGTGCGCTGGCTGCGTGAACGCAGGGAACGGGCGGCCGGCAAGCGATGGGTGCTGTTCTCCTCGATGGTGTCTCCCCACTACCCGCTAATCGCGCCGGACGAGTTCTACGACCTGTACGCCGACACGGACCTGCCGCGGCCGCGGCTCTACGCGGGAGCCGACCGTCCCGACCATCCCGTCATCGCTCACTATCGGGAGAGGTGGAATTACGACGACCACTTCGACACGGAGCGGCTGCGGGCCGGTCTGACCGCCTACTACGGGCTGTGTTCGTTCCTCGACTTCCAGATCGGCCGAATACTCGCCGGGCTCGAGGAGAGCGGCTTCGCCGACGATACGCTGGTCATCTACACCTCCGACCACGGCGAGAGTCTCGGTAATCGCGGCCTGTGGGGGAAGTCGGTGATGTACGAGGAGTCGTGCGGTGTGCCGCTGGTGATGGCGGGGCCGGGCGTCGCAGCCGGCCGGCGGTGCACCACCCCGGTCTCTCTGGTCGACGTCTACCCCACGGTGGTCGAAAGCACGTGCAGGGCGTTGGACGCGCGCGAGCGGGCCCTGCCCGGCGACAACCTGATCACGCTGGCACGCGAGCAGCCGGCGGACCGCGTGGTCTTCAGCGAGCTTCACGACGACGGATCGATGACCGGCGAGTTCATGGTGCGCCAGGGCAACTGGAAGCTGGTGCACTACGTCGGCTATCCGCCGCAGCTATTCGATCTGGGCGCCGATCCGTTCGAGGAGCACGACTTGGCCGGGCGGCCGGAGACCGCCGACGTCCAGAACCGCCTCTACGACGCGCTGTACCGAATCGTCGACCCGGAAGCCGTCGACCGGATCGCGTTCGCCGATCAGCAGGCCCGAATCGAACGCCTGGGTGGCGTCGACGCCATCCTGTCGCGTCCCGACTTCAACTTCACGCCGCTGCCGTCGTGACCGTGCTGCACCGCGCCGCGCGGTCACGGATCGGATTGAAATCGGCACCCGGATTTCCGAACGGATGGTTCGGAAGATGGACGATTCGCAGCGGCGAGTCCCGAGACGAACGCCTCCAACATCCAGCATGCCCTGAATTGCAGGACCACCGTCGAGCACATCGGATCACGACAGGCGTGCTGCATCCTGTCCGATCAGTTCGGAGAGTGTGTCAGGTGGTACCCGATCCTGCATCGCGCGGGGGCCCGCTTGCGGCACGAATCGCCCGCCAGATGCGTTCCGGCGTCACCGGCATGCGGCAGTAGATCACGCAATAGACTGATTTTACAGGGATTTCAGTGATCTTTCCCAGGGTGTTTACAAAGATACAAATCTATAGGTAATATCTATCGTCAAGGGTTGATGCTGTATGAGTATATTCCGTATTGGTCTGATGGGCGTTTACGCCCGTTGATAGGATGATTCGGGGAGATAGAGCAGAGGATTTATAGAAATGTCTTTGGTGTTATATAAAGACAAAATGAGAGAATAGGTGAGGGTCACCATGGAGTTCGCTTTGATGCAGGTGTATGAAGATTGTCAAACGGAGGCAACCGGGTATCTCCGTAAGGAATGTGACGTACTTTGTTCATACTCGAAAATAGCCGATTGCAATAAGGCTTGTGAAGAATTTGATCTCGATAAAATTTCAAACATGTGTACCCCGACTTGCAACGGTGCTATTTCCTTCAAACTGTGCGCGCCTTATTGTATGTAGTCTTGTCTATAACTGGAGACAGCAGATTGGGGGCAATTCTCCCAACATGCTGCTCTCCCGCGCGTTCTCACCAACCACTCGGCGGCGCGGCCTGAAGCGACGCAACACGGGCCGCAAGCTTTGCGGAAGCGCCACGGCTCAATGGTCCGCGCATCGCTGCGGTCCATTGGCCCACGATTCTACCCGGCCGCGAGGAGGACACGACGTACGCGGGGCGGTTTCTCGATGATGTTGTCGTGCGCCTCGGCGGTGAGGGGATGAAGGTATCGACGGCCTTTCCCGAGTAGCGATTGGCACACCCGACATGGCGCGTTTGTCGGCGTCGGACGGTCGCCCCCGGTCGTCCATTCCTGGGGCGCCGTCGCGGCGATGGCTATCGTCCGACGAGGGCGATGCCCGTAGATGTTCCCTTGTCTACGGGCCAGCTTGCTCTGGCCCCCTTCGGCCCTCCGTCCGCTCCACGGCACCCGCACCGCCGGCCGCCGGCCATCCGCCGAGCGACAGCCAGCATCATGTCGCCGGCAATTCGTCGCCGCGGTGCCGGTTTCGGTCCATTGCGTAGTGTCGAGCCCGGACGCGCTTCGCGGCAACGCGGCCGGCCCCGTCACGATTCCAGGTGTCCCGTGGAGCCGAGATTCCACACCGCGCGCTCCACCCGCTCCATCTCGGGAGACTGCGCGTCCGCGCCAGCCTGCTCGCACTCCTCGCGCAGCACCCGCCAGAACTTCTTCGCACCGAACGCCTGCACCGGCTCTCCGTTCCCGTCGTACTGCGCTTCGAACGAGTCGTGGTCGCGGTCGGCAATCACTAGGGCACCGCGCACCGGAAGGGACGTCTTCAGATGGCATCGGACCCGCCGCACGTTCTTGCTCACCTGGCCCAGCGCTGAAGGAAACCACTTCTTGCACAGCCAGCCCGACTTCGTCTCCACCACCCAGATGCCGGCCGGCGTCATCACGACATGGTCGACGTTGCCCTGTCCGCCGAGCGCCTCCTTGACGTCGTGCGCGACCGCGCAGCCACGCTGCGCTACGGCATGGTCGATGAAGTCGCCAATCTGCTGCTCCGCTGCCAGCCCCGCCCCCCAGGATGCATCGACGCTGCGGCAGTACGCGTAGAAGAGGCCGAGCGCCAGAACCGTCGCGCCCGTCGCCACCCACGACGCGAGTGTGCCCGCCGGCCCGTCGAACACGGACAATCCTCGCACCATGAATCCCAACGCACATCCCACGACGGCCATGAAGAGCATGCCGGCCGTCGCGATACGGCCAAGGAACTGCTGATGCAGCCACCCCCCGGCGGGTTTCTTCTTTCCCGTCCTCTTCATGACGTCTCCTTGTCGGTCCGGTCAATCCACATCCGGATTCCGTCGCGAAGTATCCGCATGTGTGGCGCTCGCGCAATGCGCGATTCCCGTGGTGTGCGTCCATCCGGAGCCATGTTCGGTCTTGACGACCGCTCGCTTTCCCGTGTCGCCGCCTCGCGAGTGCGCCGCCGAGAGCGAGAGGTTGGCCGGGAGCGGAGCGGTGGCCGGATGTCCGGGGGAGGGCACGGCCGCCGTTCCCCCCTTGAGGGCTCCGTAGTACAGATTGAAGCCGTTGACGTAGACCCTCGTCCGCATGCCTGCCTCTGAAAATGGCAAGGGCCGCTCCACGGAGCGGCCCTTGAGCCGACAGCACGCTGCCGGCGGGTAGTTGGCGGAACCCTACACCTCCTTCATGAATCTTCCGCAACACTCACGTTCCCCGGTGCCGGTCAGCGCAGATCAGCTCGTGCGTGGATGCTGCCGGCGTGTGGCTGGTGAGGGGGAGTCGGTGCGGCCTTGGGGTGGGAGAGGGGAAAGATTCGCGGGTCGAGGGTGCTTGGCGGGAACGTCCTGAAGATTCCTAACTATTCCGATCCTGATTACCCTCGAATCCAAGCAGCACCTGGCAGTGTGCCGGGCCTCCTTCACGACCAGATGGCTCCGATGGGCACGGCGAACAACCCGTCGCCGAATGCGGTGGTATGGTCGCCGTCGTAGAGCAGAACGCCCAGCTTGAATCGCTTTCCCGCGAGGCTTCGAAAACGCCTCAGGCCGGAGAAGTCCCTTGCGGCCAGAGTCGCCGCCGCCTTGACCTCGACGCCGAAGCACTCTCCCGATGCATCCTCGACGATGATGTCGACCTCCACCTTGTCCTTGTCCCGGTAGTGATGGAAGCTCAGCGGCTCGTCAAGCCACACCGCCTGCTTTCGCAACTCGTTGTAGACCCAGGACTCCAGCAGTACACCGAGTTCGGCGGGCCGTTCGAGCAGCCGTTTGCGGGTCAGGCCGCGAACGGCGCACGTCATGCCCGTGTCGACGGCGTGCATCTTGGGGGTCTTGACCAGTCGCTTGTACTCGTTGGTGTGCCACGCCGGAAGCCGCTCCACGAGAAAGAGCTGTTCGAGCAACGCCATGTATCTCTTGACGGTCAGACGGTCCAGCTCCAGCCTGTTTCCCAGCTCGGTCAGATTGACCAGCTTTCCGGTGTGGAATGCCGCCAGCTTCAACAATCCGCTCATCGAGCCCGGATGGTCGATGTGCGTGAAGTCCCGGATGTCCCGCTGGATCAGCGTATCGAGGTACTGCCGGTACCAGACGCTGCTGCGCCGTTCACTTGTCCGCTGTACGGGTTCGGGGAAGCAACCCTTGACGAGCCGCTGCAGCAGATGCTCCCTTACCCGCAAGTCCCGAGCCACGGGTGCCTCCCCTTGCAGCAGCGCAGGCAGGAAGGCGGGCTCGCGACCCCGGATCTCGCACTCCGACAGCGTCGTCAGGCGCACCGACTCCATCCTGCCCGCAAGGGAGTCCGACAGCCTCGGCAGCAGCAGCGCATTGGCCGATCCCGTGAGCAGAAACCGGCCGGGCCTCCTGTGTTCGTCCACGGCTTGCTTGATGGACACGAACAGCTCCGGAACCCGCTGCACCTTGTCCAGCGCGACCCGTTCGAGGGGGAGATTGCGAACGAATCCCACCGGGTCCGCTCGTGCAATCTCGCACTGGGCCTGATCGTCCAGGGTGATGTACGTCCAGGTGTCGTCGATCAGCGATTTGATCAGGGTGGTCTTGCCGCACTGGCGCGGCCCCATGAGGAAGACCACGGGGGTGTCGGCAAAAGCCGTCCTCAGTCTGTTGGCGGCAAAACGTGGAAACATGCCGTGATCTCGTCTGTATCGATCGAGGTGGTAGAGACACCTTCGCCCGTCCGATCGCGATTATCGTGTCGTCCATTCGTGATTCCAAGGCCGTCCATTCGTGATTGAAAACCCGTCCGATCACGATTGTCGTTGACCTGCGTTTCGCGCTCCCACCGCCAGCGGAGAGCCGGCGGACCGTACCCGTCGTCGCCGATGAAACACATTTTCCCGGCAATTTCCCTTGTGCCACACCAAGCGCGTCGCCGACACCCGCGCTCTCTCAGCGTCTCAATGTGTAAAGTTCGATGACCAGTCCCCATCCTGCTGCTGCGCGCTGGCGGCACGAATCGCCCGCCACACGTTCTCCGGCGTCACGGGCATGTCGATGGAGGCAGTCCCCAGCACCGAGAGCGCGTCGCGCACCGCGCCCATCACCGCGGCGGGGGCGCCGGTGGTCGGTCCCTCGCCGATTCCCTTCACGCCGAGGGGGTTGTCGGTCTCCGCCACCTCGGTCATCACCACCTCAAGTGCCGGCAGGTCGTCGGCGCGCGGGATTGCGTAGTCCATCAGGCTGCCGGTCAGGTTCTGGCCGGAGTCCGGGTCGTACACGACCTGCTCGAGCGCCGCCTGCCCGATGCCCTGCGCGGCGCCGCCGTGGAGCTGTCCCTCGGCGAGCAGCGGGTTGATGGTGCGGCCGGTATCGCACACGATGACGTAGCGGACGATCTCGACCGCCCCGGTTTCGGGGTCGATCTCCACCTCGCAGGCGGCGGCGCCGTTGCCGAGCGATCCGCGCTCGGTGGTGAAGCGCCGCTCGCCGCTCAGCGTCTCGCCGCGGTCGGCCGCGAATTGCGCGACCTCGGCGAGCGTCACGGAGCGGTTGGCGCCTTCGACGCCGAACACACCGGCGTCGTAGCCGATGTCGGCGCCCGGCGCCTCGAGCATCTCGCCGGCGAGCGAGCGACCGCGCTCGACCATCAGGTCGGCGCCCATCACGCACGCCGTGCCCCCGATCCGCATGGACCGGGAACCGTGCGATCCGAATCCTTCCTTCACCCTCGCGGTGTCGCCGTCGACGAAACGTATCGCGTCGAAGTCGATGCCGAGTCGGTCGGCTGCGATCTGCGCGTACACCGTCTCGTGCCCCATTCCGAAGTTCTGGGTTCCGGCGAACACCGTGACCGTACCGTCGGCGTCCGCCTCGACCTTGGCGTATTCGGCGGGGGCGCCGCCGTCGTTCTCGACATAGGGCGTCGCCGCGATCCCGCGCAGCCGTCCGCGCTCGGCCGCGGCCGCGCGCCGGGCCGCGAACCCCGCCATGTCGACGGCCTCGACGGCGCGGTCGAGGTTCGCCCGAAGGTCGGCGTCGTGGTAGACGAAGCCGCCCGGCGCGGTCCAGGGCATCTCGTGCAGTCCGACGAGGTTGCGTCGCCTGAGTTCGATGCCGTCGATGCCGGTCGCGGCGGCGGCGGCGTCGACCAGAGATTCCGTGAGGTAGTTCGACTCCACCCGCCCGATGCCGCGGTAGGCGGCCTGCGGCGTGGTATTGCTCGGGTGACCACGCATCTCGATGTAACCGGTGGGGATGCGGTACGACCCTCCGATGGTGGGAATCAGGTAGTCCGTCATGGTCGCGAAGCCGCGTGGCGAGACGTAGGCGCCGTGGCGCCATTCGACAACCGCCCGCATCGCGGTGAACCGGCCCTCGGCGTCGATCGCGAGGGCGCCGTGAAGCAGGTGGTCCCGCGACTGCGCATCGGTGAGGAAGCTCTCGGCACGCGTCGCGGTCCAGCCCACGGTCCGGCCAGTACGCTTCGCCGCTGCGAGCAGCAGGGCGAACTCGGGGTACGGTGTCCCCCGTGCGCCGAAGCCGCCTCCCATGTCCGGCACGATGACGTGCAGGCGTTCGGGCTCGATGCCGAGCATGCCTGCGAGGATCCCGCGCATGCCGTGCGCGGTCTGGCAGCCGAGGGTGAGGGTCCAGGTCTCCTTCTCGGCGTCGTAGCTCGCGATGGAGGATCGGGGCTCGAGAAAGACCGGGGTGATGCGGTTGTTCACGAGGGTCACTTCGACCACGTGCGCGGCGGCCGCGAACGCGGCGTCGGTGGCCTCGCGATCGCCCTGTTCCCGGTCGAACGTGACGTTGCGGGGGTTGTCCTCCCATACCGGGAATTCGGGAGCGCGCGCCTGCTCGTAGGTGGTCACCGCCGGCAGAGGTTCGTACTCGACGACGACCGCTTCGGCCGCGTCGAGGGCTTGCGCCTCTGTCTCCGCGACGACGAACGCGACCGGCTCGCCCGGGTATCGCGTCTTTGCCGTCGCGAGCGCCGGCTGGCCGGGATCGGGCATTGGAGAACCGTCGCGATTCAGCCGTGCGAACGGCGGGACCTGGGCCAGAGTCGGCACGGGGCCGATCTTCCCCTCGACGTCCCTGCCGGTGAGCACCGAGAGCACGCCGTCCATCGTCCTGGCTGCCGAGGTGTCGACATCGAGGATTCGGGCATGCGCATGCGGCGAGCGCACCACCGTCGCCCGGGCGGTGCCCGGAATGACGAGATCGTCGGTATAGCGCCCCTGGCCCGTCAGGAATCGACGATCCTCCTTGCGCGCGATCGAGCGCCCGATCCAGCCCCTGCTCATGGTTCGCCCCCCCGCTGGCGGCTCCGGCGCACCGGAGTCCACTTGGCGGCCGGGGACAGGACGACTGATGGAGCCACCCCCCCGGCCACCGACCTTTCCCCCCGCACTCCGAGTCCAAGTGCCGCGCGGCCCCGATTCTGACGACGACGCCGGAGGGAGTCCATCGCCCTTCAGTGCCGGCGCAGCGATGAAAGTCGGGCTGATGAAGGTCGGGCTTGCGCGGGTTTCGGTGTGGTACCTAACAATATGTTCCTACATAGCGGTACTGCGTTGAGATTGTTCCATGAAGGCTGTCAGTGTCCGTCAACTGAAGAACAACCCCTCGGTGGCGCTTCGCCAGGCGCGGGAGCGTCCCGTCATGGTACTCAATCGCCACCAGCCGGAGGCGCTGCTGGTGCATCTCGATGAAGATTCGCTTCTGACCGAGCCGGGCATCCGCCTGGCGCTTGCCACGGCATTGTTTCGTGAGCAGAGCCTTTCGCTCGGGCAGGCTGCGAGGTTTTCCGGAGCCGCGCCCGCCGAGTTCATCCGGCACGTGTCGCGGCTCGGCATTCCGGTGGTGCGGGGTACGGCCGTCACGGTACACGAGGACACGGAGGCAATCGCCGCATGGCGGAACGGCTCGTCGCCGCGGACGCGAGCCCGCTGATCGGACTCGCCTCCGCCGGAGCGTTCGGTCTGCTTCGGAAGCTGTTCCCCAAGGTCACCGTGACGGCGGCGGTTCGCGATGAAGTGCTTGCCGGCGGGGATCTGCCGGGTGCGCGGGAGCTCGAAGCCGCAATCTGCAATGGATGGATTGTCATCGTGCCCAACCCCGACGACGTGGAGTACGCGGACCTTGGCGCCGGCGAATCCAGTACGCTGGCTCTCGCACGGAACCACCCGGGGGCATGTCTCGTGCTGATGGACGATCCACTCGGCAGGTCTCATGTCCGAGCGCATGGGCTCGCCGTGACCGGCGTGGCCGGTGTACTGCTCGCGGCCGGGCACGCCGGGCTCGCGAGCAGCATCCGATCGTTCTTCGCGCGACTGGAGCGAAGTGACTTCAGGCTGTCCAGGGAGATCATCCGCACCATTCTCGAACAGGCCGGAGAAGCCTGAGAAGCCTGAAATACCGGATTCGCGCGCGAACAGCCCGGGAGACCCGGGACCGCCTCGCGGCAGAGGGCCGCAATGACGGAGGAAACGTGATGAACGAGTACAGCAATCCCAAGCAAGTCCATCCGCCGCTCGGCGCCTACTCGCATACGGTGAAGGT
Organism: Gammaproteobacteria bacterium; assembly: GCA_022826505.1. Lineage (GTDB taxonomy): Bacteria > Pseudomonadota > Gammaproteobacteria > HK1 > HK1 > HK1. Next base: position 29,259 of record JAJDUQ010000231.1, on the reverse strand, counting down.
GCCGCCCAACGCCACCTGGCTCATCCTGTCCGGCCAGGTCGGTGTCAACGCGAGCGGCAAGCTCCAGACCGGCATGCGCCGGCAGGCCGAGCAGGTGTTTCGCAACATCCTCGCGTGCCTTCGTGCGAACCGGATGCGCAAGGAGGACTTGGTCAAGCTGGTTGTGTACCTCATCGATTCGCGGTTGATCGAGGAATATCGAGCCGCACGCACCAAGATGCTGGGCACCGACGTCGTGCCGGCCTCCACGCTGCTCATCATCGACGGCCTGGCGAATCCCGACATGCTCATCGAGGTCGAGGCCTGGGCCGCGAAGGGCTGAGGCCGGTCGTCGACTCGGCCCGCGAATCGTGCCCGTCCACGTCCCGGGCCGTGGTTCGGTGAAGTTTGCGGGATGGATCCCGGCTCGGATCGGACGCATGTCGTGCGGTGGGATCTCTGCACTGCGGGCGGCGGGGTGCGTGCCGGCAACCGAGCCGACGTCACGTGATTCGCCACCGGGGACGAGCCGCAGTCGAGCGCCCGCCGACGGAGGCGGCAATTCGAGCAAGATCATGAGCCGGACCGGTCGACCGAAGTGGCACTTCGCGCGTCTGTTCGTGGCGTGCCTCTGTGTGGCGCTTGTGTTCGTCCATGCGAGCGCTCCGGCCCATCCCGGAGGCCTGGCGGGGGACGGCTGCCACAACCACCGCGCGAGCGGCACCTGCCATTGCCACCGCGCCGGCGCCAGCCGAGCCGGCTGCACGAACGACTTGCGGGAGGACGGGAGCGGGGGCGGCGGGATCTCGATCGGCCAGTCGGATTCCGGTCATGCACCGATGTCCGCCGATGCTGTGAAACGGTCGCAGGCCGGCACGCCGCCCGCTCCCGCCGAATGGATCCGAATCGCCACCTGGAACCTCAACCGGCTGCACTGGCGCACGGGCGGTGCCCTGTGGCGGGGGGCGGTCACTCGAAGCGACGAGGACTACCGGACCCTTGCCCGCTACGCCCGTGCCATCGATGCGGACGTCGTCGCCCTTCAGGAAGTCAACGGGCCGCGCGCCGCCGCCCGCGTGTTCTCGCCGCGCGACTACGACCTCCATTTCTCGGGGCGTCACGACTCGCGCTACAACGACATCTACAACGGATTCGCGGTGCGCAAGGGAAGGTTCGACCAGGTCGTGAAGCGCGACCACGAGGCGCTGGGACTCGGCTCCGGCTCTCGGTACCAGCTCCGTTGGGGCGTGGACCTCATGGTCTCGCGGGAAGGGCGAAGGCTTCGCCTGTTCAACGTCCACCTGAAGTCGAAGTGCTTCAGCAAGAGCCTCAGGAGTCCCCGCAGCCGGCCCTGCCGAACCCTCGCCCGGCAAATCGAGCCTCTCGAGGCGTGGATCGACGCACGCTGGCGCGAGGGCGTTCCGTTCGTGGTACTGGGCGATTTCAATCGCGAGATCGACCGTTACGGAAAGCGCGACCACCTGTGGATGGCCATCGCCGATGGCGACCCGCCGGGATTGGACCTGCGATGGCTGTCCGCCGGCCGCGATCCCGCCTGCTGGCGCGGGACGTCCCGCCACTACCGATACCCGATCGACTTCTTCGTGTTCGACGCGCGGGCCTGGCAACGGGTGGACGCGGCGTCCTTCCGGCAGGTGGTGTGGACCGACGCCGACGCGGACCCACGCCGCGCCCTGCCCTCGGATCATTGTCCGATTGCGGTCGATCTCTTCTGACCGCGCAACCTCGACGGGAGCGAACCCGCTGTCGCTGCCCGATACCGTCGAGACGGATCGGCGCAATGCCGGAACCGCGGCGCGCGCAGACCGATGGTCTTCGACCGTCGGGGCCCGGCTCGGCGCCCGCTCAGGCCGTCGACGCCGGGGCGTGGCTGCGTATGTGCTCCATCACCGCGGGCAGGTCGTTCGGCAGCGTCGTGCAGCGCTCCTCGCGCTCGTGGAGATCCGCGAGACGGTCCGGCAGGGCGGGGCGGGCACCGATGGCGCGTTCGACCGCGTCTGGAAACTTGGCCGGGTGGGCAGTGGCGAGGGTGATCATCGGGGTCTCGCGCGCGCCGCGTTGCCGTTTCGCCACCGCAACCCCCACCGCGGTGTGCGGATCGATGACCATGCCGGTGTCGCGATGCACCGCCGCGATGGTCTCGATCGTCTCTGTCTCCGTGCAGCGGCCGGCGTGGAACAGTGACTGGACGGTCGCGGCGGCATCGTCCCCGATACGGAATCCGCGGTGTTCGGCGAGCTGGCGCATCAGTCCCGCAGTGTACTCGGCGTCGCGGTCGTGCATCTCGAACAGCAGCCGCTCGAAATTGCTGGAGACCTGGATGTCCATCGACGGGGACAACGTCGGGGTGACGTCGGTGAGCCGGTGGTCGCCGGTGGTCAGGGCGCGGGTGAGGATGTCGTTCTCGTTGCTCGCGACCACCAGACGGTCCACCGGAAGGCCCATCCGCTGCGCGACGAAGCCTGCGAACACGTCACCGAAATTCCCCGACGGCACCGAGAACGAGACGGCAACATCGGGTCCGCCCAGCGCGAGTGCGGAGGTGACGTAGTAGACGACCTGGGGAACGATGCGCGCCCAGTTGATGGAGTTCACCCCGGACAACCGGAGCTCGTCGCGAAATTCGGCGTCGTTGAACATCGCCTTGAGCATCGCCTGGCAGTCGTCGAACGTTCCGTCGACCGCGATGTTGTGGACGTTGCCGGTCTCCACCGTGGTCATCTGCCGGCGCTGGACCTCGGAAACGCGTCCCGCCGGATGAAGAATGAAGATCGAGGCCCGCTCACGGCCCTTGATCGCCTCGATGGCGGCGGAGCCGGTGTCCCCGGACGTGGCTCCGACGATCGTCGTCCGGGTGTCGTGGAGTTCCAGAAAGTGGTCGTAGAGCCGTCCGAGCACCTGCAGCGCAACGTCCTTGAACGCGAGGGTCGGTCCGTGAAACAGCTCGAGCAGCCAGTGGTTCGAGCCGAGTTGCGCAAGCGGCGCCACCGCGGCGTGTCCGAAATCGGCGTACGCCGAACTGACGATCGAGCGCAATGCCGACGGCTCGATGGTGTCGCCGGTGAACCGAGAAATGATCGCGTGGGCGACGTCCGGGTAGTCGCGACCGCGAAACGAGAGCAGCTCCTCGCGGGTAAGTGACGGCCACCGCTGCGGAACATACAGCCCGCCGTCGGACGCAAGCCCGGCGAGGAGTACGCCCTCGAAGTCGAGAATCGGCGCTCGGCCGCGGGTGCTGACGTATCGCATCGGAGGTTCGGTCCAGGCAGCGACGCGGTGCGATTCTACCAGTGCCGTACACCGTCGAATCGTCCTTGCGTGCGCCCCGAAAGACCTGAACGGCCGGACACCGGGGCCGCAAGTCGGTACCCGAATCCGCACGTTCCGGTGACGCCGATCGCCCGGTCCGGCCAAGCCGATCCACCTGACGGAGCGAAACGACGCGGGAGCGCGGCCACGTCGATGCGTGACCGGCCTGGTCCGGAATGCGTACCCGAATCCCTGGTACCTGCCCCCTGGGACCTACCCCTCGATGTGCGCGAGCGGCAGCGCCGTCTTGTAGCGCACCTGCTTGAGCGCGAAGCTCGACTTGATGCTCGCGATGCCCTCGATGCGGGTGAGGTGGTCCATCAGGAAGCGCTCGTAGGCGCCGAGGCTCGGCACCACGACCCGGAGCAGGTAGTCGAACTCGCCGGTCATCAGGTAGCACTCCATCACTTCGGGTCGCTCGGCGACCGCGCGTTCGAACCGCTCCAGCGCACCCTCGACCTGCTTCTCCAGAGCGACCGTCGCAAAGACGTTGATGGGAAGCCCGATGGCCTCGGCATCGACCAGGGTGACGTAGCGGCGGATGACCTCGGCGTCCTCCAGGGCGCGCACCCGGCGCCAGCACGGCGACGGCGAGAGGCCCACCCGGCCCGCGAGATCCGCGTTCGAGATGCGGGCTTCCTCCTGAATGATCTCCAGAATCCTGCGATCGATCGCGTCCCACGAGACGTTGGGCATATTCTGTCTCTCATCGACACCATAATGAAAAATTATTGCGTAATATCCATTCTTGCGAGCGGAATTGAAAGCACATTTCGCATGTTCCGGAATAGACTGACTTGCAGGAAAGAGCCGGAGCACGCGCCGATGAACCACCCCCTGGCCCATGCGCTGATCGACCTCGACGCGCCGTTGCGCGTCGCGGGCCCTGACCGCCTGACGATGCTGCGCGCGCTGGAGCGCCGGATCCTCTGGCTCTCGACGTGGATGATCCACCACGCCAACCACGTCCGGCCGAACGTCGACGGCCTGAAGGTCGGAGGCCACCAGGCGAGTTCGGCGTCGGTGGCGACCCTGATGACCGCGCTCTACCTCGACGTGCTCCGCCCGTCGGACCGGGTCGCGGTGAAGCCGCACGCGAGCCCGGTGTTCCACGCCATCCAGTATCTGCTCGGCCGGCAGACCCGGGAGAAGCTCGAGCGCTTCCGCGCGTTCGGCGGGGTGCAGTCCTATCCGTCGCGCACCAAGGACACCGACGACGTGGACATCTCCACCGGCTCCGTCGGACTCGGGGTCGCGATGACCACGTTCGCGGCGCTCGTGCAGGACTACCTCGATGCGCACGAGCGGCTCGGGCCGCAGGGGAAGCGCGGGAGGATGGTCGCGGTCGTCGGCGACGCGGAGCTCGACGAGGGCAACGTCTACGAGGCGCTCCTCGAAGGCTGGAAGCACGACGTGCGCGATCTCTGGTGGGTGATCGACTACAACCGCCAGAGCCTCGACGCGGTGATCAGCGACCGGCTGTTCGGACGGTTCAACCGCCTGTTCACGAGCATGGGATGGGACGTCGTCACCATCAAGTACGGCAAGAGGCTGCACGAGGCGTTCGCGCGTCCCGGCGGCGAGGCGCTTCGCCAGTGGACCGACGCCTGCCCGAACTCGCTCTACTCGGCGCTGGTGGTCAAGGGCGGGGCGGCGTGGCGTGGGCACCTGCTCGAGGACATCGGCGCACGCCGCGGGGTGCGGACGCTGGTCTCGGAGTACGACGACGACGAGCTCGGTGCGCTGATGACCAATCTCGGCGGGCACGACATGGAGAGCGTGCTGGAGGCGTTCGAAGGCGTCACGGACGAGCGCCCGACCTGCTTCCTCGCCTACACCATCAAGGGCTACGGGCTTCCCTTCGCGGGCCACAAGGACAATCACTCGGGGTTGATGAGCGCGGACGAGGTCGAGGCGATGCGTGCCTCGCACGGGGTGGCGCCGGGCGAGGAGTGGGAGCCGTTTGCGGGGATGAAAGACGAGGAGGCGGAGGTGCGCCGGTTCCTCGCCGGGGTGCCGTTCAACCAGTGGGTATCGAGGCGCCCGCGGGCGGCGGCAATCCCGGTGCCGGCGGCGGAGACGATCGCGCCGCGGCGCGTGGCGTCGACCTCGACGCAGGAAACGTTCGGACGCGCACTCGACACCATCGCCCGCGCCGGCGGGCCGCTCGCGGACCGCATCGTCACCACCTCTCCCGACGTGACCGTCTCCACCAACCTCGGCGGATGGGTGAACCGGCGCCGCCTCTTTCACCGCAAGGCACAGGAGGACATGTTCTCGAAGGAGCAGGTCGGCTCGTTCCAGCGCTGGTCGGTCTCGCCGAAGGGCCAGCACGTCGAGCTCGGGATTGCGGAGCACAACCTGTTCCTGATGCTCGCCGCGGCGGGGCTGTCCCATTCGCTGTTCGGCGAGCGCCTCATCCCCATCGGGACCGTCTACGACCCGTTCATCGAGCGCGGTCTCGACGCGCTCAACTACGCGCTCTACCAGGACGCCCGCTTCATCCTCGTGGCGACCCCGTCGGGGATCACGCTCGCGCCGGAGGGCGGCGCGCACCAGTCGACCACCACGCCCCTGATCGGCATGGGCAAGGACCACCTGTCATCGTTCGAGCCCGCCTTCGCGGACGAGCTGCTGGCGATTCTCGGGTGGTCGTTCCGGTACGTGCAGGCCGACGGCAGCTCCGGCGCGGGCGACCTGCTGGCCGACGGCGCCGGCGGTTCGGTCTACCTCCGGCTCAGCACCCGCAAGGTCGATCAGCCGGACCGGGAGATCGATGCCGCCCTGGAGCGCGACATCCTCGCCGGAGGCTACTGGATGCGGCCTCCGGCCGAGGGGGCGTCGCTCGCCGTCGTCTACACCGGTGCGGTCGCGCCGGAGGCGATGGAGGCGCACGCCGCGGTGGTCGAGTCGAATCCTGGCGCCGGGCTGCTCGCCGTGACCTCGGCGGATCGGCTGTATCGCGGGTGGGGTGCAGCGCAGCGGGCGCGGAGGGCCGGGACCGCCGCGAGCGAGGGCGTCGAATCCCACGTGGAGGCGCTGCTCGCGCCGCTCGCGCGCGACGCGCGCATCGTCACCGTCATCGACGGGCACCCCGCCACGCTCGGATGGCTCGGCTCGGTGCGGGGGCATCGGGTCGAGCCCCTCGGCGTCGACCGGTTCGGGCAGTCGGGGTCTCTGCCGGACCTCTACCGCGAGCACGGGATCGGGGTGGAGGCGATTCTGGAGGCCTGCAATTCCTGACGCATCGACTTCCATCCCACGCGCGCGGCTGCCGATGGGGTCGGCAGACGGAATTTCTTTCAAGTCCGAGTTCAGGAGCCAGCGTTCCGTCAGCCCGTGATGTGTGCGACATCAGCTCCTTCCAGGGCCGGCCAATCGCTCGGAGACGAAACCCATCGCCCTGCGGGGCAGCCGGCCGTCAATGGACAGCAGTCCCATGCCAATTATTGCCGCACCCGCGAGCTCGTACGCGGGGATGGGTTCGGCAAGGAACATGTTGCCGAGCAGCAACGCCGTCACCGGGATCAGCAGGGTGACGAGCATCACGTTGCTGGCTCCGGCACGCGTGAGAATCTCGAAGAACACCACGTAAGCGATGGCGGTTCCGAACAGCGCCATCCAGACCTCCTCGCCGGGCATCGGCAAAGTCCACGGTCGATCGACGATCGCGACGACCACCGCCATGATGACGGTCGAGGACAGGAGTTGGCACGTTGCGGATTTCAGCGGCGGAACGTCAGCAAGGTGCCGACGCCCCCACAGCGCAGCAAATCCGTAGCCGAGCGTTGCGGTGAGGCAGAGTCCGATGCCCAGAAGCCGCACATCCGCCATGCACGCGGCGTCCGGGCGACTGATGAGAACCACGCCGACGACGCCCAGCAGAACACCGACCACCCTGTGCATGGTCAGTCGTTCTTCCCGGAAGGACGCCATCACCAAGGCAGTGAACAACGGTGTCATGCCGTTGATGATCGACGCCAGACCAACGCTGACCATGGTCTGGCCGGCGTTGAGAAAGCTGAACGGCACTGCATTGTTGAGCAGCCCCATGACGAGAAACGGTGTCCACGCGGACATCCTGCAGGGCAGCGAATGGCCGAGGAACAGGGTCAGACCGAGGAGGATCGCCGCAGCGATTTCGACGCGGGCAAGGACGACGGTCAGCGGCGGCAGCCCGACAACCGCGACCCTGACGAAGAAGAAGGCGCCGCCCCACAGAATGGACAGCAGCATCAGCAGACCCCACTCCGTGTGGTTCATGGTCTTGGGTTGTTGCACAGGAGACCTCGATCCAGTCGCCACAACGCTGGCGTCGGAAGATTTGCATCGGCAAGCTAGGATCGTCAGCCCGATTCTTGCTGCGCAAGCGCTCTTGTATTCGCCGCGTTGAACGCGACCCGGGTGCTCGACCCAAGGTTGTTGATCGTTGGGTCAAGTACGCCTGCGGGCCCTGACTCGCGTACGCCTTGCGAAAACAGCCATCTCCGGGTCCTCGCTTCGCGAATCGGTAAGATTTCCGGGTCAGTCGTGAGAATTTGCGAGAGTGCCCAATTCCGATACGGGCGGGCGGAACGTTTGCGGTGTGCCGAGCGAGGTCACCGTCCCTCTGCGGATGATGACCCCTGATGATGCAGTGTCGAGAAGTCTCAAATGGACCATGGTACGTTCTGTCCTATGGAAGAGATTCAGATCTCGAAGTTCAAGGCGACCTGTCTGGCCGTTCTCGACCGGGTGGGAAAGACGCGCAAGCCTGTCCTGGTGACCCGCTTCGGCAAGCCGGTCGCCCAGATCCTGCCGCCGCCGTCGAGTCCAGCCGGGGATTGGTTCGGCGCGATGAAGGGGTACGGCGAGATCCGTGGTGATCTCGTCGCTCCTGCGGCGGAACTCTCGGAATGGGAAGTCCTCGAGTAGATGGGGTTTCTGCTCGATACGCACATCTGGCTTTGGAGTCTCCTCGATCCGGACCGGATTGGCGATTCCGCGATGCATGCGCTGCGGTCCCGGGAGGATGAGTTCCATCTCTCCCCGATCAACGTGTGGGAAGCGCTGCTTCTTGCCGAGCGTGGCCGGGTGGCGCTCGACCCCGACCCCCATCGCTGGGTTCGCAAGGCGATGTCGATTGCCCCTGTCGCAGAGGCTCCGCTCACGATGGATGTCGCGCTCACCAGCCGCACCGTTGATGCCGCGTACCAGGACCCCGCGGATCGGTTCATCGTCGCCACCGCCAAGGTACACGACCTGACGCTGGTGACGGCGGACGCGCGGTTGCTGCGGTGCCGGGACGTCGAAGTGCTGCCCAGCCGTTGATGCTCGATGGTCGAGACGAATCCCGGCACCGGTATGTCCGTCGTGACATCGGCGAACCGACTCTGGCGCGGATCGGGGGCCGCGATGCGCGCATCGTCGCCGTCAATGACGGACACCCCGCGAAGCCCGGCTGACCCGGCTCGGCGCGGGGGCATCGGGTCGAGCCGCCGGTCGTCGATTGCTTCGGCCAGTCGGGGTCTCATCCGGACCTCTACCGCGAGCACGGCACCGGCGTGGAGGCGATTGTAGGGGCTTGCGCTACGGGATGACTGATTGCGCTTCAGGTCACTTCCGATAGGCCGGTTCCAGCGCGTTGAACATGGGGTAGTGCTTGACGTTGAGCGTCTTCATATCCGCATTCTCCAGGGTCGTGGTCGCCGCCACGACTGCATCCGCAAGGCTGATCCCGTGCGACTTTCCATAGTCGCGCTTGTAGAGCCCACCGAGTCTCGCAGTCCCGGCGGTGACGTGAACGATGCGGAACTACGACAGAAATCTGTCCAGCGTGCGTTGTTCCGAGTCGCCCTCTCCGCCCCTTACCCCTGCGTACAACTCCGCGACGACGATGGACAAGAGGATGATCCGATCCGACGCAAGGTTGACGAAGAACACGCCCTGCTCGTGTCCGCGCAGGAAGTCGATCAGAACGTCGGTGTCGACCAGGACGGGCTTCGGCACGACCCAGCCTTGCTCCCATGCCCCTCGAATCGCCTCGTTGTCGGGGGCGTCGGGTCGATCGCTCCAGATCCCGGCGGTCTCGCGCAAGGTGTGTTCTCGGCCCTGACGGCTTCGCTACTCGATGAAGCGGTCGACGGCCTCGGGGATCACCTCGCTTTGCCGAGTGCTGCGCTGCCTGGCGATGGCGGCAAGCTCGTCAAGCTGACGCTCGGTCAGATAGATTTGCGTTCGCACCATCTTGCGTCTCCAAAACGATGTATACATTGCGAACATACACTACTCCTCGATTGTCGAGCTCTTCGAAGGGGAGGATTGCTGATATTGGGGACGATTCCGGCTGTGTCACAGGCCGGCATCGCGCCACCGTCCCGGACTGGGCTGTGAGCGGGCCGGGCGCGCCGTTGCCCCCGGCGCCCCCGATCAGCCGCCGCCAAATTCTCGCTCGTAGCCGACGAGCCGTGCCTTCCACCCGGGGCGGAGGACGCGCGGAGCAGACGCAGGGCTACGCCTTGACGGCCCTGTGGAGCCTGTTCAATCAGACAGCGACCTACGGGAGCCGCGCCCTGAGATACATGGCGTCGGGCGGAGCGTGTGCGACAATGCGATCCCATCCCGTTGCGGTTCCGGGGCCACTGATGGAGCACATCTCGCAGTGTTGAAGGGGCGTGGCAAATTGTATCGGGGTCCGGCCGAGGAGGCCTACGGCGAATGGGAATCCCCGGATCTGATCGTGTCCGACGGTGCATATGGTGTGGGCGGGTTCCCGGGCGACCCCCGAACCCCGGAAGGACTGGAAGAGTGGTACGCCGAACACGTCGTTGCATGGTCGAAGCACGCACACCCGGCCACGACGCTTTGGTTCTGGAACACCGAGATCGGCTGGGCAACCGTGCATCCCCTTCTGGCGCGGGAAGGTTGGGAGTACGTACAGACGATTCTGTGGGACAAGGGGATTAGCCACATCGCCGGCAACGTGAACGGAGACACAATCCGCCGGTTGCCGACTGTGACCGAGGTCTGCGCGTTCTACCGGCGACGGCTTGCGTTCACGACCCCAAGCGGCACGATGTCCGCCTGCCAGTGGCTGCGCGCGGAATGGCAACGGACCGGAATGCCGCTGTATCGCGCCAACGAGGCGTGCGGGGTGAAGAACGCCGCCACTCGCAAGTACCTCACCCAGGACTGGCTCTGGTACTTCCCGCCGGCGGAGATGATGGGCAGGCTCGTCGCCTACGCGAACGACCAAGGTGAACCCGCAGGACGTCCCTATTACTCGATTGACGGCCAACGCCCCGTTACGCCAAAGCAGTGGGCGCGGCTCCGCCATCCATGGCACCACGAGCACGGTCTGACGAATGTCTGGTCGCATCCACCGCTCAACGGTGCGGAACGCTACCGGGGCAATGGCCGTCGCGTTGCTCCGCGGGTGCACAACCCTGGAAGGAACGCGACTGCGCACCTGAATCAGAAACCGCTGGAGTTCATGCGCCGCATCGTCAAGGCGGCCTCGAACGAAGGGGATACGATCTGGGAGCCGTTCGGGGGGCTGTGTACCGCGTCGGTCGTTGCCGTGGAGATGGGCCGGAATGCCTTTGCCGCCGAGCCGGATCCGTTCTTTTCGTCGTTAGCGAAACAGCGGCTCGCCGGCCGGTTCGCAGGTGATCAGTTGCCGTTGCGGATGTGACGTCACGCCGATGGATGCCGGACAGCCGCAGCGACATGTATTTCCCGAAGGGGACGATCTGTGAAGCGTAGGAGATCGAAGCCACCATCGCGACGACCGCCGCGGAGACATGTGTTTCCCGAAGGGGACAATCTGGGAACACTCGTCAGCAATGTGAGGGATGCGATCAGTGCTCTTCCGGTCTACTTCCGAACCGCGACTCGCATCGAAGGTCTCGACGGTGGTGAACTATTCAATCTCAGCGCGGTTCTGGGCAGCGCGATCGAAGTACAGGTCGTCGAAACCCTCAATCGAATCCGGGAGGTGTGGGACCCCGACGATCGCTGGCCTCGGCACCGATTCGTGCGTTCGGCACAGACCTTTCCGGACGTAAGATTGCTGGCTCACGGCCAGGATGGAACCGTAGAGATCGCCCTCGGAATCGAGCTCAAGGGGTGGTACCTGCTCTCCCGGGAGAGGGAGCCGAGCTTCAGGTACACCGTCACGCCAACCGCGTGTGCCCCGCAGGATCTGCTGGTGGTCGTACCCTGGCACCTCAAGAACGTTCTTTCGGGTGAGCCTGTTGTCTACGAGCCCTATATCGAACAGGCTCGCTATGTCGCCGAATTCCGCAATTGGTGGTGGACGAACGCTAGGGAGACGAGCGACACCTCGGACCAGCGGCAGGTGAATCCTCTGGACGAGGAGGTAGGCCCTTACCCGGCGCCGAAGACGAGAATCGCAGACCGGCCGGTCAAGGATGGAGGGAACAACTTCGGTCGGGTGGCACGACTTGCGGGTCTCATGGACGACTACACTTCGTCATTGCGGACGCAGCGGATTGCCGGTATTCCGGCCGATCACTGGATATTGTTCTTCAAACGGCACGCGGAAGCGAAAGATCCCGCGGAGATTCTCGGTCACTTGGCACGAGACCTGAGACAGAGCGGGCTGAACAGGGAGGCAGCGGCCGATGTGGTCGAAGCGATCTCCCGAATCGTCGATCGACTCGCGTAGGATGCTAATCGACGGGGAAGATTCTCCGCCGCCTCAGCAGAAGTCGCGTTCACCAATTGCACCACTGACCACTTGTGCTGCTCGCTGCATGATGGCCTTGTCAACGAGGCCGCGGACCATTGCTTCCATGCCGACATTACGCACCCGCGCGGCGAACGCAAGTGGACCGAGCGAGGCGAACAGCTTACCGACAAGCTCGTCGGCGAAGCTGCTTGACACTAGGGGAACCGCTGTCCAGTCCAGTAGTAGAGGCTTCGAAGGCTCCGCGTTCAGTAAATTCATGCATTTGGTGCGCAATTGGCGGCCAGCAGGTCTGGATCCGAACCCTGTGGATTCCTCACGAAGTTTCAACACCACGGCGTCTCCACCCTCCGTCTCGTACTGCAACTCGATGATATCCACCGGCTGATGTGGTTCTCCGGAGAATCCAAGCGCATCTGACAAGTGAAAACTCGCATCAAGACCGATTTCCGCATACACGACCGTTCCCTGGAGCCTCTGTCGCTCCCTTCTTTCGTAGACCTGAGCATCCGAGTGAGGATCCGGATGTGCGTCCGCCGGATCCGTCCGAACGACAACCTGTGCAAGTCCTGATGTGATTTCGAATGCGCCTCCAGACATCGTTGCAATACGTAAGGTGCCTGCGATACCGTTTCCTTGGCCGGCATCGGGATTTCGTGTCACACCGGCTTTCATCGCCTCACCGATTGCTTGGGCATCCTTGCGGAGGCTCGGATGTCCCTCCCGTAGCGAGTTCAGGATTCCCTGCCCCGAATCGGCCACTCCGAAAGCAACCTTCCGCGCCTCCCTGAAAGTGCTCACTTGAACGATTCCGCCTTCTTCGCATTCCGCATGATTGAGCACGTTGTCCGTGATTTCGTTGATTGACCACTCCAGACCCGCTATGACATCGCGCTCCAGCGTCAAATTGCGCATCACGACATCCATGAATTCGTTGACAAGCCGTTGCTGCTGGGCGGAGTCATCGAAACGCTGAGCCGCCAAGTGACGATCATGCACCGTGTCGCTCGTCGAATAACGCTCCGGCTCCAGAAAATGCGCCCAGTTGGTATTGCGGAACAGCCGTGCGAGCTGTTCGGTACCGGGAAGCTCGACGGACACATCGACACCCTCGCGTCGAAGCGCGTCCGTGTGCGGAAGCAGCGGAATCATCCCGATTGGAAATGCCGACTCGCACCGTGAGAAATCCAGAATGATGTCCTGGTAGCCGAGCTTGCGGCATTCGTGGAGAGTCCACATGAACTGACGGTGCGCAAGGGCGTTCACCCGTCCGACAAAGCGAAGGCGGTTTCCCTCCCGCCGGACGACGATAGGTCTTCGAATTCCCGGGCTGCGCCTAGGCTGGGATCGACCGGTCATCGTTGCATCACAGCCCAGCCAGAGCTTCTGGGCCGGTTTGGTCGGAACACGCGATCTCGAACACCGCGTCGATCAACGTCTTCTCCTGCAAATCGGGACCGGAGACGATCAAGGTGAACTGATGGACTGGCATTTGCGATCTCTCAATCTCTCGTCGAATCCCGCTCATGGGGACAGCGTTCGATAAATCGGCGCAATTGTCGGGCGTGAGCGCCGGTATTGCAGGACGTAAACCAAGTCGACATCCCTCGCGCCGAGCGACTCGCCTCTCCACAGCGGATGGCATGCCAACGATGCCTGGAAGCCTTGGCCGTTAGCGTCCGGCCAGTGGCCTTGGCATCGTGCAGGTGTCGCAACATCCTTTGTGGGATGTTTGCCTTGGCCACGTTGACACAATACATGAATCAACGGCGCACTCCGCATCTTGGTTCGCCTCAGCCTGAATGGTCCACATGATGGCGATAGTGACAGGAGGCTATTCGCGGAATGACGACGCATTTTCGCAGTTTCGATTCGCCCGTCGCACCGGGGGAGAGCTGGCCGGTCCCGCTCAACCGCTCCCGAACTTCCGCGCGTACTCCGCCAGCTTCGCCTTCCACCCGGGACGGTCGACCACGTCCCGGTTGACGATTCCGCCGGGAACGCGGCCCTCCATCACGGCCATCGCCGCGCGCACGTCCGCCGCCCCGCTCCCCGCGAAGAGCTGGTCCGTCCAGCACAGCGCGTGCGGGGTGACGATGACGTTGTCGAGCGCCAGCAGGGGTTCGTCCGCGTCCGGCGGCTCCTGCTCGAAGACGTCGATCCCCGCCCCGGCGATCCGTCCCTCCCGCAACGCTTCCGTCAGCGCGGTCTGGTCGACGATCGGGCCCCGTGCCGTGTTGACGAGAAAGGCGGTCGGCTTCATGAGTCCCAGACGGTCCGCGTCGACGAGGTGGTGGGTTTCGTCCGAGAGCGGACAGTTCACGCAGACGAAGTCGGCTTCGCGGAATACCGTGTCCAGGTCCGTCAGGGAGACGCCCAACTCGGCCGCCAGCGCCGGGTCGGCGCAGGGGTCGTGGGCGATGAAGCGCATGTCGAGGGGACGGGCGAGCCGGAACATCTCGGCTCCGATGTTGCCCATGCCGACCGAGCCCAGGGTGAGGCCCACCAGTCCGACGCCGTTGTGCACGGTCTTCTCGGCCCAGCCGGCGGGTCCCCGGCGCGCCAGAGCGTCCTTGACGAAGAGCTTGCCGGACAGGGCGAGGATGAACGTCAGGATGGACACCGCGACCGGCCGCCGCACCCCGTCCGGGGTGATGACCACCGCCACATCGTGGGCGCTGCACGCCGCGAGGTCGACGTTGTCGTAGCCGACGCCGAACCGCGCCACCACCGCCAGGCGCCCGTTCGGGGTCAGGCTTGCGGCGCCGACCCGTGGCGTGAGAAGGATGAGGGCGTCGACGTCGGCGAGCTGCGCCGCGGAGATCTCGGGCTCGGGTTCCAGGAAGAACAGGTCGATGTCGGGGTGGTCCTCGAGCGGCGACAGATCGAACTCGGGGAAGCTCGGGCTGCCGTCGGGCTTGCGGAAGTCGGCGCTGAGCGCCACGCGGAATGCTGACATGGCTCGCTCCTCAGTCCGCGCAGCCGGCACGAATGGCGGACAGGCCGGACGTCACCGCATCGCCGAGCGCCCAGGCGTCGGCCGAGTAGGCGATGAAGTCGAACCCCTGCCTGTAGAGCGCGATTCCGGTGTCGACGTCGGGCACCAGGCGGCCGAGCGAGGTGTTCGTCGCACGCCCCGCCGTGATGACGGCGTCGATGGCCTCGACGAACTTCGGATGGTCGAACTCGCCGGGGATGCCGAGCGAGCAGCTCAGGTCGAAGTGGCCGACCCACAGGCAGTCCACGTCCTCGAGCGCTCCAATGGCCTCGGCGTTCTCCACGCCCTCGGCGTTCTCGATCTGCACCACGAGCATGGTGCGGCGGTTCTGCGCGGCGAGCTTCTCCATGGTCGGCCCCGCCGTGTAGCGGTCCACCGCCGAGCGCAGGATCACGCCGCGCCCGCCGGCCGGGTAGTACTTCATCGAGTGGATGATGGACTTCGCCTCGTCGGCGTTGCTCACCATGGGCAGCATGACCGCGTCGGCACCGGCGTCGAGGGTGCGGGCGATGTCCTTGTAGTCCCGCGAGGGCGAACGCACGATGGTCGGCAGTCCGGCGGCGCGCATGAAGGCCATGACCCTTCTCACGGTCTCGATTCCGAAGCCGCTGTGCTCGGTGTCGAGGATGGTGAAGTCGCAGCCCGCGTGCTTGAGGATGTACCCGATTCCCGGGGTGTCGAACTCGAAGACGAAGTGGCCGGCCTTCAGCTCGCGGTGGGAGGCCATTTCCTTCAGGGGTGATTCGCTCATCGTCGATCTCCGTTGATTCCGTTCGTGGGTGTTGGTGCCGTATGGCAGCTTGCCGCGGTGCGGGGTCCGGAGCTCGGTCCGAGCAGGGCTCGTCCACCGTACGTCTCTGGCTCGGTCGCAGGTGCGTACAACCGATAGTGGCGGTCGGCGTGTCCATCCGGGCGGGCGAATGAGCGGACGCTGGGGGCGGGACGATCGCTACGTGCGGTTCTCGATTCCGGATACGAACGCGTCCGCGATCGACCGGCCTTCCTCCCCCCACGCCCGGACCCGGGCCTGAAGGTCGGGGGCGAGCCGATCGAACCCTCGCATCCCTTCGGTGAGCCCGGCCGCGTCCGCGATGTCCCGACCCGCGGCGACCGCCGCTACGCGCATATCGGGATCGTGGGTCGCGTACCACCGCAGCCATTCGGTCTGGAGCCGCAGTGTGTTCGCGATGCGCTCGGTCGTGCGCGCGGGTCCCTCGATCGGTCCCTTGTGGTAGCGGGCCTCGTGAGCGGCTTTCGTGTTGCCGTCGAGCGCTCGGATGGCGGCGGCGAAGCGGCGTCGCGCCTCGGTGCCACGGGCGCGCCCGCGGTAGGCGTTCTCGAGCTGTGTCGCCAGCGCGTTCAGGTCGTGCACCGCCGTCGGCGAGAGTCCGAACCCGGCGATGATGGTCTTGGCCAGCGTTTCCGCGGCCTGCTGTGAGTACTCGACAATTCTGGGCTCATGGGTCTTGCCCGTGAACGCCGTGTCGCACAGGGCGACGAACGCGCTGCGCACGTCGCCCGTCGCGATGTCGAGGTTGTCTCCGATGTCTTCGGCCGTCACGTCCAGGTCCTCGCTGCGGCATCGCGGCGGGATCCACTCACCCGCGAGCAACTGTCCCTGGCGCGCGATCGCCGCCTCGAGGCGGGTCCCGGTATTGCAGTGCGTCTCGATCGACTCCGGCTTCATCACGATCGGATGGACCCGTTCGAGCTCGTCGAAGAGCCTCCTCGCCGCGTGCTCGTTCTCGCTCGACGCATGCGAAAGGATGGCGATGTCCCAGTCGCTCGCCGCCCGCGCGGTCCCGCGCGCCCTCGACCCGTACAGCACCACGGCCTTGATGCCGGGGATAGAGCCCACGGCCTCGACCGCTGTACGCCTGATGCGCGAATGGGTGGCGGCCTTCATCGACAGGTCCCAGGGGGAGGGTGCGAAATCGTAGCGCGCATTCGTGCGATGCGCATGTCGGACGTGTACACGAGTCTCGATGTGTTGCGTTCGTGGTCCGATGTGCGTGCCGGCCGGCCGGCCGGTCGGCGTGCTAGATTCGTATCCGTGATCGACTTCAGCCTCACGCCCGAGCTAGAGGCGCTCAAGGCGCGCACCGAGTCGTTCGTCCGCGACGTGGTCATCCCCTGCGAAGGGGACCCGCGCGAGGGTGGGCACGGACTCGAAGACTCGCTCAAGCGCGAGCTGATGGACAGGGCACGCGAAGCGGGCCTGCTCTCGCCGCAGGTCGGTGAGGAATGGGGTGGCCTCGGGCTCGACATGCGTTCGATGGCGGTGGTGTTCGAGGCGGCCGGGTACTCCTTGCTCGGGCCCCAGGCCCTCAACTGCGCGGCGCCGGACGAGGGCAACATGCATCTTCTGGAGGTCGTCGCCAACCACGAGCAGAAGGCGCAGTGGCTGCGCCCGCTCGCCGCCGGCGACATCCGCTCCTGCTTCTCCATGACCGAGCCGGAGGGCGCCGGGTCCGATCCCGGCATGCTCGCCACCACCGCCCGCCAGGACGGCAACCACTGGGTCATCAGCGGCGCCAAGTGGTTCATCACCGGCTACGACGGGGCGAAGCTCAACATCGTCATGGCGCGGACCTCCGATCGCATCGAGCGCGGCCGCGGCGCGACGATGTTCCTCGTCGACAACGACGATCCCGCGATCGAGGCGGTCCGCCGGCAGGAGACGCTGGAGTCGAGCTTCGCCGGAGGGCACTACGAGCTCCGGTTCAACGACCTGCGGGTCACCGCGGACCAGGTGCTCGGCGAGATCGGCGAGGGCTACCGCTATGCCCAGGTGCGGCTCGCGCCGGCGCGACTGACCCACTGCATGCGGTGGCTCGGCGCCGCGAAGCGCGCGCACGACATCGCCTGCGGATACGCGGTGCGGCGCGAGGCGTTCGGCAAACCGCTCGCGGAGCACGAAGGCGTGGGGTTCATGCTCGCCGACAACGAACTCGACATGCACCTCGCGCGGCTCGTGATCTGGCAGGCGGCGTGGGTGCTCGACCAGGGCGGGCAGGCGCGTCAGGAATCCTCGATGGCGAAGGTGTTCTGCTCCGAAGCCGAGTTCCGTGTCGTCGACCGGTGCATGCAGATTCTCGGCGGGATGGGGATCACCTCCGACACCCTCGTCGAACGGCTCTGGCGCGAGGTCCGGCCGTTCCGGATCTACGACGGTCCCAACGAGGTGCACCGCTGGGCGATCGCGAGGCGCATCGCGAAGAAAGCGCGTCAGGGCACCTGAGCCGGGAACCGCAGCGGTGTTCGGACTGCCGTTGCGCGCAGCCGAAGCGGTTCCTCGACGTCTCGAGCTGCGGTTCTGGATTCAGGCATCCGGGTGCGCGGGTCGTGGTCCTGGTGCACCCGGCGCGTGAATGCCGAGCGCCCCTCGTCAGCCGTTTGGAATGCCATCGATCCTGCACGCCTCGGTGTGCATCGCAGTTTGACGAGGCGTTCGGCATGGTCCTGGCCGCACTGAGCGCAGGACTCGTCCGCGATTCCGACCGCGTCGCGGTCGGAGTGGCCGTTCCACGCGCCGCGAAGGCCGGTCGGCGAGATTGCGCGGTGACCCGGATCGAACCGAGCCGGCCTACAGGCTCCGACCGAACGATTCGCGGAATCGGCTCTCGATATCCGCACGCGTGCAGTGGTGATTCTGGGTGCCGGGCTGCTCGACCTTGATGGCACCCATCAGCGACGCCAGACGCCCGGTGGTCTCCCAGTCCATCGCGTTGACGAGTCCGTGGATGAGGCCGGCCCGGTACGCGTCGCCGCAGCCCGTCGGGTCGACCGTGTCGCCCGCCCGGGCCGGAGGAATCTCGAACGTGGCGTCGCGGGTATGCACCACCGACCCCTCGGCGCCGCGGGTCACGATCAGCGCCTTTACCTTCGCCACCACCGCGGACACGTCGAGTCCGGTGCGCTCGCGCACCACCTCCCATTCGTAGTCGTTGACCGTCAGCCATGTCGCGAGGTCGATGAACCGAAGCAGGTCCTCGCCCCCGAACAGCGGCAGCCCCTGGCCCGGGTCGAAGATGAACGGGGTGCCGCACTCGGCGAACTGCGAGGCGTGCTCGACCATCGCCTCGCGTCCGTCCGGGGAGATGATTCCGATGCTTGCCCGCGGGGCGTCGCGTACGTCGTTGAGGTGGGCGCTGTTCATCGCGCCGGGGTGGAATGCGGTGATCTGGTTGTCGTCGAGGTCGGTGGTGATGAATGCCTGGGCGGTGTATTCGGTGTCGATTCGGGTGACGAAGCTGTGGTCGATCGACCACTTGTCCATCCACCGGGCGTACGGATCGAAGTCCTTGCCGACGGTGGCCATCGGCAGCGGATTGCCGTCGAGGAGCTTGAGGTTGTACGCAATGTTGCCGGCGCAGCCGCCGAACTCGCGCCGGAGTTGCGGGACGAGGAACGAGACGCTCAGGACGTGAAGCTGGTCCGGCAGGATGTGGTTCCTGAAGCGGTCGTGGAAGACCATGATGGTGTCGTAGGCGACCGAGCCGCAGATCAGTGCTGACATTCCCTCGTCTCCCGTGCTGAATTCGACCGTGACCGGACAATCACGAAGCGGCCGGCTCTCACGAGGCCCCGGCCGAGTGGCCGGTGGCGACGCGGGGCTGCCGGAAGCTCCGTTCCATGCCGCCGGTGTGGTGTGCGTCGCGTCGCGGCGTCCGGTTCCCCGGCACCGAACCTCGGTAGTCCGTCCGTGTGCCCCGCGTGCGCGCCGAGGTCACATCGCCTTCCGGCTCTCGACAATGTCCGCAGCTTGCAGCATCGCGGCCAGATGGTACCCGGTATGGGAGTCCGGGTGCGCCGCCACCGCTTCCGGAGTGCCGGCAACGACCACCCGTCCGCCCCGGTCGCCCCCTTCCGGCCCCAGATCCACGATCCAGTCCGCGGTCTTCACCACCTCGAGGTTGTGCTCGATGACGACGACGGTGTTGCCGTGGTCGCGCAGCCGGTGGAGGACGCGCAGCAACTGCTCGGTGTCGTGGAAGTGCAGCCCGGTGGTCGGCTCGTCGAGGATGTAGAGGGTGCGTCCGGTGTCGCGCTTGGACAGCTCGCGCGAGAGTTTCACGCGTTGCGCCTCTCCGCCCGAGAGTGTGGTCGCACGCTGTCCGAGGCGGATGTAGGACAGCCCCACGTCGACCAGCGTCTGGAGTTTGCGGGCCACCATGGGGACAGGGTCGAAGACCGACCGCGCTTCCTCCACGGTCATCTCCAGAACCTCGTGGATCGTTCGGCCCTTGTACCGGATGTCCAGCGTTTCGCGGTTGAAGCGCTTTCCGGCGCAGATGTCGCACGACACGTAGACGTCCGGCAGGAAGTGCATCTCGACCTTGATGACTCCGTCGCCGCTGCACGCCTCGCATCGCCCGCCCCGCACGTTGAAGCTGAAGCGGCCCGGCCCGTAGCCGCGCGAGCGAGCCTCGGGGGTCGCTGCGAAGAGGTCGCGAATGGGAGTGAACAGCCCGGTGTACGTGGCGGGGTTGGAGCGCGGCGTTCGCCCGATTGGACTCTGGTTGATGTCGACCACCCGATCGATCATCTCCAGCCCTTCGATATGACGGAAAGGCGCCGCATCGGCGGCGGCGTTGTTCAGGGCCCGCGCCGCGGCGCGGTACAGGGTGTCGTTGACGAGGGTGGACTTCCCCGATCCTGACACCCCGGTGACGCAGGTCATCAGCCCGACCGGAATCTCGACGTCGATTCCGGCGAGGTTGTTTCCGCTCGCGCCGGAGATTCGGATGAGCTTCAGGGGGTCGAATCCGGTGCGCTCGCGCGGCACCTCGATCGTGCGTCGTCGAGACAGGTACTGCCCCGTCAGGGATGCCGGATTCGCCGCGATGTCGGGAGGCGGGCCCTCGGCCACGATACTGCCGCCGTGTACCCCCGCCCCCGGTCCCATGTCGATGACGTGGTCGGCGCTGTTGATCGCCTCCTCGTCGTGCTCCACGACGATGACCGTGTTGCCGATGTCACGAAGGTGTTCGAGGGTGTCGAGGAGTCGGCGGTTGTCGCGCTGGTGCAGGCCGATGGAAGGTTCGTCGAGAATGTACGTCACCCCGACGAGTCCCGCGCCGATCTGGCTTGCGAGCCGGATGCGCTGGGCTTCGCCGCCGGACAGCGTCTCCGCGGCACGGTCGAGCGAGAGGTAGTCGAGTCCCACGTCGACGAGAAACTGCAGCCGCTGGGCGATCTCCTTGAGGATCCGGCTCGCGATCTCCGCCCGGGCTCCGCCGAGTTCCATCCTTTCGAAGAAGTCGCGGGCGGCGCGAATTGGCAGTGCGGCCAGCGCGGGCAGCGTCTCGCTTCCCACGAAGACGTTGCGGGCGGCCCGGTTGAGCCGGGCACCGCCGCAAGACTCGCAGGCGCGGTTGCCGAGATACTTCGCCAGATCGTCGCGGACCACGCTCGACTCCGTCTCCCGGTAGCGGCGCTCCATGTTGGGGATGACGCCCTCGAACGGATGCTCGCGAACGTGGTCACCGCGTCGATCGGTGCGAAAGCTAAACCGGATGATCTCGGAGCCGCTCCCGTTGAGGATGACGTCGCGCACCTTGGGAGGCAGGTCGCGGAAGGGCGTGTCGATGTCGAAGCCGTAGTGCGCGGCGAGCGACTGGACCATCTGGAAGTAGTAGAAGTTGCGCCGGTCCCAGCCCCGCACCGCCCCGCCGGGCAGACTCAGCTCGGGATGGGCGACGATTCGGGACGGGTCGAAGTATGTCTGGACCCCCAGCCCGTCGCAGCGCTGGCACGCGCCGGCCGGGTTGTTGAACGAGAAGATGCGCGGCTCCAGCTCCGGGATGGCGTAGCCGCAAACGTGGCAGGCGAAGCGGGCCGAGAACACGCTGTCCTCGCCGTCCCCGTCCAGGGGCGCGACGATGGCCCGGCCATCGGAAAGCGCGAGTGCGGTCTCGAACGACTCGGCGAGGCGCAGCGTCAGGTCCTCCCGGACCCGAAACCGGTCGACCACCACCTCGATCGAATGCCTGCGCTTCGGATCCAGCGCGATCGGTTCGTCGAGTTCGTGGATCCGGCCGTCGATGCGGGCCCGGATGAAGCCCTGGGACCGCAGGCCATCGACGACCCGCGCGTGCTCGCCCTTGCGGTCGCCGACCACCGGGGCCAGCAGCATGAGGCGCTCGCCGCTCGGGCGCGCCATGACCGAATCCACCATCTGGGAGACGGTCTGCGCTTCGAGCGCCACCGCGTGGTCCGGGCAGCGCGGCTCGCCGACCCGCGCGAACAGCAGCCGCAGGTAGTCGTGAATTTCCGTGATGGTTCCGACCGTCGAGCGTGGGTTGTGGGAGGTCGACTTCTGCTCGATGGAGATTGCGGGCGACAATCCCTCGATATGCTCGACATCCGGTTTTTCCATCACCGAGAGAAACTGGCGCGCGTAGGCCGAGAGCGACTCGACGTAGCGGCGCTGCCCCTCGGCGTAGATGGTGTCGAATGCGAGCGAGGACTTGCCCGAGCCCGACAGGCCCGTGATGACGACCAGACGGTCGCGGGGCAGGTCGACGTCGACGCCCTTAAGGTTGTGCGTCCGGGCGCCGCGGATGCGAATGAAGTCCATGAAGCGTCGAAATTCGGGCGTTTCGGCGCCCGGAAAGCCAATCGGCTATGTTACGTTCCGCGCCGGCCATGAAGCAAAATCGACCTGTTCATCGTCGCGGAACCGTGATCGACGCACCTCCCTCCACGCTGTCGCCAGCCGAGCGCCGTGCGGTCGCCGCGCTCTCCGGCATCTATTCCCTGCGCATGCTGGGGCTGTTCATGTTTCTGCCGGTGTTCAGCGTGCACGCTCACCATTACCCCGGGCACACGCCGCTGCTCATCGGTGTCGCGATCGGCATCTACGGACTCACGCAGGGCGTGTTCCAGGTGCCGTTCGGCATGCTGTCGGATCGGTTCGGGCGCAGGCCGGTCATCGCGGCGGGGCTGCTCGTGTTCGCGCTTGGCAGCGTGGTCGCGGCGGTCGCCGACGACATCTGGGGGATCGTCGCCGGACGTGCGCTGCAGGGCATGGGCGCGGTCGCGGCCGCGGTGATGGCGCTGGCCAGCGACGTCACCGGCGAGACCCACCGGGCTCGGGTGATGGCGCTGATCGGTGCGAGCATCGGGGCCGCGTTCGTGCTCGCGCTGGTGATCGGACCGATGATCACGGCAGCCGCAGGCATCTCCGGACTGTTCTGGGTCACTGCGGCCTTTGCGGTCCTGGCCATCGCCCTGCTGTTCGTCGGTGTCCCGGCGCCTCCGCGCATGACGCACTCCGGTGCGGCCGCGATTGGGGGGCTGGTGACGGCGTTGCACGACAGGCAGATGCTGCGGCTCAACGCCGGCATCTTCATCCTGCACGCAGTGATGGTCGCGACGTTCGTCGCGTTGCCCATCGCGATGCGCGACCGTGCCGGCATCGGCGTCGCCGACCACTGGAAGGTGTACGTCGGGGTGCTTCTCGCCTCGGTCGTCTTCACCGTTCCGCTCATCGTCCTCGCTGATCGCAAGAGCCGTTCCCGGTTCGTCATGCTGCTGGGCATCGTGCTGCTGGGAGCGGCGCTGGCCGGGCTTGCCGGAGCGACGACCGGCAGCATCGTGCTCATTCTCTGCATGGTCGTCTACTTCACCGGGTTCAACACGCTCGAGGCCAATCTGCCCGCAATGGTGTCGAGGGTCGCCCCGATGCGTGCCCGTGGAGCCGCGCTCGGCGTCTACTCGACGTTGCAGTATCTGGGTGCGTTCGCAGGCGGTATCGCCGGCGGCTGGCTGCTTGGTGCCGGCGGCGAGGACGCGGTGCTGGCGGTGTGCGCGGGGCTGTGCGTCGGTTGGTTGCTGATTGCGTTCGGACTGCGCGAGCCTCGTCGGCTCAGCGTGGAGCAATTGCCCATCGGCGCCGTCGAACGCGAATCCGTGGATGCGCTGACGACGCGGCTCCTTGCGGTGCCGGGGGTGATCGAGGCGGTCGTGGTGGTGGAGGAACGTACCGCCTGGCTGCGGGTCGACCGGCGGAATCTCGATCGCGACTCCCTTCATGCATTCTCTTCGACCGGTTCGTGAGGCGCCGGCGCGGGCATTGCACCGATGCGCGCCCGCGCCCACCGTCGGGAACCGGTGAATCGGTCGAGCAGTGACCGCTCGGGCCGTGCGTGGGGGAGCGACTGTACGGGGCGACTCTGTCCGCTCGGACGGCACGTGGAGGAACGGCTCGACGGAATTCGGGAAGACTGTCGGCACGCGCGTGGGCTCACGGCTGACATCGCGATGGCGGTCTGCCCGGTGATCGTGTCCCTCCACTCCCTGTAAAGTATCGCCTCCACGCACCGGGGCGCGCGGGCGGGCCGCAGCGCCGAGAATTCACTGCACGGATCGCGACACAGAGGAGGTATTGCTCATGGCCAGGGGCGTCAACAAGGTGATTCTGCTCGGCAACCTCGGTGCGGACCCGGAAACCCGGTACACGGCCAGCGGCAGCGCGGTTACGAACATCCGGCTGGCGACCACCGATTCATGGCGCGACCGGCAGAGCGGGGAGCGACAGGAACGCACGGAGTGGCACCGAGTGGTCTTCTTCAGCCGGCTCGCCGAGATTGCCGCAGAGTATCTGCGCAAGGGCTCGCAGTGTTATATCGAAGGGCAGATTCGCACCAACAAGTGGCAGGGGCAGGACGGGCAGGACCGTTACACCACCGAGATCATCGCATCCGAGATGCAGATGCTCGGGGGCAGGGGAGCCGGTGGTGGCGGTGCGCCGCCGCAGCGACGGCGGGAAGAGGATTCGGGCCCGGGGTGGCAGTCGGGAGGATCGTCGGATTCCGCTCCCGCCGCGCCGCGCGGCGGTCCACCGGACGACTTCGACGACGACATTCCCTTCTGACGGGCCGGGAAGGCGAGTGCTGCTCGACGGGCCTGTCGCTACGTTCCGGGGACCCCAGGCTTTCACGGAAGAATCCGACGACGGGCGCTGGCGCAGGGCCATAGAGGCAATCGACAATGACTGAACGCAACATCGCCGCCGAGGTCCTCGAGGGACTGCGCGAAGTCCGCGAGCACCGCGCCGGCAAGCGCACCTTGAAGACCGTCCGCGTCGAGCCACGGCCCCTCCCGAAGCTCACGCCAGAGATCATCCGTAGCGTCCGTGACCGTCTGGGTGTCTCCAGAGTGGTCTTCGCGCACATGATCCGCGTGCCCATCCGCACGGCCGAGCGCTGGGAGCAGAGCCGGTCGAGCCCCCCCGAATCAGCCGCGGCCCTCATCCTCATGGCGCAGAGATACCCGGACATGTCCGATCTCTTGGCGTCTCCGTAACCCGCCCGACTCCGCACCTGGCACCAACCACCGAACAGCCCCGCGACTTGCGCGGGCAGGTATCGACCGTCCGCGGTAGCGGCGCGCTGCACCTGCAAACTCGATCATGATTCGCATCATCATCGGACTGCTCGCCGTGGCAGGAGTCGTGCTTGCGGTGGTACCCACCGCACCGTCGCTTCCGGTCGACCGTGTCCCGGCACGCTGGATCGACGCCGTCGGCGAGGTGCTCGACGAAGCCCGGGATGTTCTGATCTCGCCGCCGGTGCCCTGGACGGTGCCGGACGCTGCCGCTCCCGTCGGGCGGACTGCGGCCCGCGCACGCACCGTGCAGGACCTTGGACCGTGCGAGCCCGCCCGTGTCGAGCTGTCGGGTTTCTGGGAGCCCACGAGCGCGTTCGAGTACTTCCCGGCCGACCCCCCGCAACAGCACCCACGACGCCGCGGCGCCACGGTGGCGGGCCTGCACGAGACGACGGAGCGCATGGACGTCCGGATTGGCCTGGCGCTGCGGTGCCTGGACGAACGCTGTCAGGTGTGCGTATCGAGCGTGGAAGGCCGCATCGGGTACGAACCGAGCCGTCTCAGTCTTCGGGCGGATCTGGAGGACGACGACTGCCTCCGAGCGCACGTGCTCGCGCATGAGCAGCGCCACGCGGATGTGACGCGCCGGGCCGAGGCACGTGTGCTGCGTCGGGCGCGTGAGCTGCTCGCGTGGGTCCGACGAGCACATCCGGGACACTTCGTCGCCCGATCGGAGACGGACGACGGCCAACGCCAGGTGCACTCCCGGATCGAAGACGCACTCGAGCAGGCGCACGCCGACGCCTCCGGATATGCCAGGCGGGCGCACTCCTTCATTGATTCCGATCGGGAAGCGCAGCGCGAGGCGGATGCAATCCGAAGGGATTGCGGGAGCTCTTGACGAATCGGGTCGACGCATCAGGGGAGGCGAGCTGTTCGGCCGGTGCTTTGGCCATGCCGGCGCACCGAAGCTTGTGGAGCTCGTTCACGGTGGGAAGGGTCGACATGTTGCAGATCCTCTTCGCTGCCGCAACGCACGACATTCTTCGCGTTTGACGTAGTCCTGCGAACAAGCTTCTGGTGTCTCCTTGTGGGTATGCCATACAGATGGTGTACATCCGCCCTGTAGCAGGAAGATCGCAATGGCTCAGGTCAACTTCCGCATGTCCAGCGAACGTCTGGCGTTCATCGACCGAGCGGCCGCCATCCGCGGCATGACGCGCACTGAGTTCGTGCTTCGCTCGAGCGAGGCGGCGGCCATCGAAACCCTGAACAAGCGCCCCATCATCGCCCTCGACGACGAGGCCTGGGACGCCTTCTTCATGATGCCCACGGCCCGGGTGTAGCCGCGGGCCCTCGGTGTCGTCCCGATGCCCATCCCGGGAGAATCGATGACGCACGCGGGCTATCGCATCGCCATCGCAACATGCTCGGCGACGCGGACTCCGACCTTGTGCGCGCCGGCGACCGTCGCCCACTCGTCGGTGCTGCAGGCCTCACCGGCAAACCACACCCGCTCGCCGACCGGCCGGCGAAGCACGGAACGCAACCGGTACGCGCCCGGCAGGGCCGAGGCGTAGGAGCCGCGCGTGAGCGTGTTGTGCCCCCAGCGGGTGAAATGGGCCTTGACGAGGTGCTTGTCGATGGCGGCGCCGAAGATCTTGCGCAGCTCCGACTTCGCGAAGTCGATCGCCGCTTCCCCACCCGCGTTCTCGAGCTCCATCGCGAAGTCCCCGCCGACATCCGCAAGGGTCAGGCCGGTGCCGGAGACGTTGGTCAGCAATCCCATCAGTGCCGGCGAATGCTTCCTGCGCGTGCGCGCGTTGTACAGGAGGTACTCGTCGGGTCCGGTGCCGAGCACGTTCTCGTCGAAGAGCAGCGCGATGTGGTCGTAGACGCCCATGCTGATGCCGTGAAAGGCATCGACCATCTCATCGGGCAACGCGGGGACGAAACCGATGTCCTCGTTCGCGAGCACTCCGGTGGAGACGGTGACGATGCACGCCTTCGCCCGGATGCGACCCCGGTCGGTCTCGACCGCGACGCCGCTTCCGCTCCAGTCGATGGACGTCACGCGCGTCGAGAGGCTCACGTCGAGGTCCCGGGCGCTGTGGGCGACCAGGGCGCCGTAGCCCTCCTTGCAATAGAAGTCACTTCCGTCGTCGGAGTTCCACCAGTCGACGCAGGAAAAGGCGTCGAAGTCCTTGGCCATCTCGTACGGGCCGATCGCGAAGTGCACCAGGTCGTGCCAGCTTCCGGCATCGGGAACCACCGAGGCCGGACTCACGTCCCGGCCCCGACGGCCGGCAGCCGATATCGCACGGATGGCGTTCTCGTAGGCGGCGGTGTAGGCGGAGTGCTCGCCTTCGGTCGCCTTTCGGTCGCCGACGTAGAGGGTCTCGGTGTCGGGGGCCGGATACGCGGTGAACCCGTTGTCCTTCGCATGCTGTACGAAGGGGTTCGTCCCCGCGCGGTGCAGCCAGTGCGCTCCGATGTCATAGGGGACCCCGAACAGGGCGAGGTCGGTGTGGGCGCGCCCCCCGACCCTCGAGCTTGCCTCCAGGGTGAGTACCGATATTCCCCGGCCGAGCAGGTCCCGGGTGGCGGCGAGTCCGGCCGCGCCCGCCCCCACCACCACCACGTCGACCTCCGCCGCGGCGCTGCGGTGCGAAAGGAGGGGCAACGCCGCGAGAGCGGCTCCGCCGGCGATGAAACGGCGTCGGGACAGATCCTGTTTCGGGATCATCGATCGTGCTCCTCGCCCCGAGGCCGCGCATCCCGGGACCGGCCACCGGCATCGGGTACCAAGCCACGAGAAGGCTCCGTACGGGGCGCCCGATGCATCCGACGTTATAGCCTAACGGCAAATCTGCCACACTCGCAGCCAGCCGGAGGCGACGAACGGCACAACACCGATGTGGGGAGCGGTCATCGGCGACATCGCAGGGTCGCGGTTCGAAGCTCGCGACGGGCATCGCCTGCGTCGGGGGAGACGCGAGCGATGGATGACTCCCGAGACGTCACCAGCGCAGCGCGCCGCGCAGCATCAGGCCGTGCGCGGCCCCGTTATCGTTGGCGGCCTCGTACCGGGTGCCTTCGAGGATCACGCTTCCGTACGCCGACACCTGCCAGCGCGTGCCGATGCGCCAGGACTGCGCCCCTTCGTTGGCAAGGCCGAGACCCGCATAGGGCGTTACAAGCCCGAGCCCGTGCGCCCCGCCGAGACCGTAGCCGATCTCCGCATTCAGGCGCGCCTGGTCAGCCGGTAGTGCTCCAGCAGTCACGCCATGCTCCCACAACTGGTGCACACCGCTGCCCGTCCGGCCCCACGCCGGCTGCACGACGAGCGCGAGGCCCCGGCCCGATCCGCCCGGTGCGATCTGCACCAGACCGCTCACGCCCGTCTCCTCGTAGTCGCCGCTGTGGCTGATCAGGGTGCGGACCCGGCCCTCGACGGTCAGCCCCGTCTCCGCGTCCTCATAGCGCAGGGCGCCTCCAGTCTCGATACTGCTGCCGGTCTCGCCGTCCCCGCCGTCATTGCGCAAGCCGATCTCGAGCGAGGGCGTGAACGTTGCGCCTGAGGCGAGCTTCCGGACGTGTTCCCCTTCCAGCATCAGCCGCTGCCGGCTGGCACTCAACGACATGCTCTCGAGAGTCCCGGAGCCGTCGACATCGGCCCAGGTGAAGGCCACCTCGCCCTTGAGGTTCAGGTTCGTGGAGCCGCCTCCCATCAGCTCATCGCTGGATACCAGCGGCCCGCTCGCGCCCGCCGCGACCATCTTCTGCATCAGGTCGCTCGCTTGCGTACCCGCAGAGTCATCTTCGAGCTCCACCTCGCCGGAACCATAGCCGGCAATGGTCCACAGGTTCATGCCGTCAGGCATATGCCAACCCATATAGGGGTTGACGCTGGTCAGGCTCGTCGTGA
>JAJDUQ010000160.1 GCA_022826505.1 Gammaproteobacteria bacterium | reverse complement strand
ACAGGCAATTGTGCGTCGACGAGAAACTTCATCAGGCCACGGCCTGGATACGCTTCACTTGGCTCAAACGCGCAGCGTATGCAAGTACGGCCAAGATGTCTTCGGGTTCCAGGTCGTCGTAGTCGGCAAGGATCTCCTCACTGGTCATTCCCGCGCTCAGCAGGTCCAATATCATGTCCACCGGATACCGCAATCCTCGGATACAGGGCTTTCCGTGACAGATGGATGGATTGGTCGAAATGCGTTCAAGAAGCTCCGAGGATTTCATGCGTTGGCCTCCTGTGCGGTTCGTTGCGGATGTTCGCACAGGCGGATGCTCGTAAAAAACCGGATCCGATGAGGCCGGAAATGCTGTAGTCATCGACACCCCACGGACTGCCACATGAACAAGCCGCGAAAGAAGGCTGCCTCCGGAGGAAGGAAAGCCGCATCCGGAGGCTGGCGCCTTCAGGACGACCGGCCTCCCACGTTCCGGGGATGGATCTCGACCGACGAGGGCGAGATCAGGCGCCGGGAGTGGCGCGGCCGGACCGAGATCGCCGACGTGCACGCGCTCGACGGGAGTCCGCGCCCCTTCGGCGACTACGTGGTCACCTCGTCGGGCGGCAGCAGCTACACGGTGGAGATCCGTTCGCTCGGCACGCACATCAACTCGTGCGGGTGCCGGGACCATCGCACCAACCGCCTGGGAACCTGCAAGCACATCGAGGGGGTCCTGCACCACCTGCGCGGCGGTCGTGCCGCCCCGACGAGGCGCCGGAAACCGAAAGGGCCGGAGTCGAGCGGCCGCATCGAGATCTTTCTCGACGAACGTGAGGACAGGGCGGTGCGGATGACGGTTCCCGAGGCAATCGAGCACGCGGACCCGGCTTTCGTGCAGGAAGCGAGACGGCACTGGCGCAGTCTGCGCAGGGCCTCGCGCAAGGCGTTCGATGCGCTGCGCGACATGGCGCGCGCCCACCCCGACCGCCTTCGGCTCTCCCGCTCGCTCGAGACCTGGATCGACCTGCGCAAGGCGCCGGTCCGCAGGCAGCGCGAACGCGCCCGCTTCGAGGCCGCCCTCGAAGCGGGCCGCCGGTCGTTCGACTTTCTCAAGCACCCGCTCCTGCCGTACCAGGTCGAGGGAGCGCTCCACCTCGCGTTCGGCGAGCGGGTGCTCCTCGCCGACGACATGGGCCTCGGGAAGACCGTCCAGGCCATCGCCGCCTGCGCGCTGCTGCGCGAGCTGCGCGGGGTCGAGCGGGTGCTGGTGGTCTCGCCCGCATCGCTGAAGGCGGAGTGGGAGGAGCAGATCGCCAAGTTCTCCGACCTCCCCTCGACCATCGTGCTCGGCGGCTACCCGGCGCGACTCGCCGCCTACCGCCGCCATACCTTCTTCACCCTGTGCAACTACGAGCAGGTCGTGGCGGACGGCAGCAATCTTCTCGACGCGCTCCGGCCCGACATCGTGATCCTCGACGAGGCCCAGCGCATCAAGAACTGGCAGACCAAGACCGCGAACGCGGTGAAGAAGCTCGAGAGCCGGTACGCCTTCGTGCTGACCGGCACGCCGCTCGAGAACCGCATCGACGAGATCTACTCCATCGTCCAGTTCCTCGACCCCGATCTCCTGGGGCCGCTGTTCCGCTTCAACCGGGAGTTCTACGAGCTGGACGACAAGGGCAAGCCCTCCGGCTTCCGGAACCTGGACGAGCTTGCGCGACGGGTCTCCTCGGTGATGCTCCGCCGGCGCAAGGAGGACGTGGAGAGCGAGCTTCCGGGCCGGACCACCAAGACCTTCTTCGTGCCGATGACCGATGCCCAGACCAGCACCTACGAGGACTACGACCTCTACGTGAAACGCCTCGCCGCGCTCGCCGCGAGGCGACCGCTCACCAAGGAGGAGTTCGAGAGGCTCCAGAAGTTCCTCGCCTGCATGCGCATGGTCTGCGACACGCCCTACATCCTCGGCGACGAGAACCGGGACTGTCCGAAGATGGAGGAGATGGAGCGGCTGCTGCCCGACCTCCTGGAGGACCCGGAGCGGAAGATCATCGTCTTCTCCGAGTGGGTGCGGATGCTGGAGCTGGTGCGCGAGTACGCGGGCGCCGCCGGCATCGAGATCGCCTGGCACACCGGCAGCGTGCCGCAGCCGCAGCGCCGGGCCGAGATCCGCAGATTCCGCGCCGACTCCGAGTGCCGGCTGTTCCTGTCGTCGGAATCCGGCGGCGTGGGGCTCAATCTCCAGGTGGCCGATACCGTCATCAACATGGACCAGCCCTGGAACCCCGCCCGCCTGGAGCAGCGCATCGCCCGCGCCTGGCGCAAGCACCAGACCCGCCCGGTCACCGTCATCAACCTGGTGAGCGAGCACACCATCGAGCATCGCATGCTGGGGCTGCTGGACCAGAAGCGGGCGCTTGCCGAGGGCGTGCTTGATCGGCGCGGCGACCTCTCGACGATCCCCCTGCCCACGGGCCGGGCGGCGTTCATGGAGCGACTCAACGCGGTGCTCGGCGCACGGGCGGACGCCGCCGCGGCGGCGGCGGAAGGTGCGGCCCGGGCGCTCACCCCCGTCGAGCAGCTTCGCGACGACCTGGTGGCGGCGCACGGTGCGACGCTGCGACGGGTCTTCGCGAGCGAAGGCGACGAGGCGGTGCTGGTGGTACTCGCCCTGCCGCCCGAGCGCATCGCCGATGAAGAACGCGGTCTCGGCGAATCCACGGGGATGAACGTCAAGGTGATCGACCCGGCTACCCACGAGTCGATGCTCCGCCTCGCCGAAGCGGGGCTGATCGCGTTGCCGGGGGGTGAGCTGAGGGAGGTCTGGCCCGCTTCCGGTCCGGAACGCTCCAAGACCGACGGCCGTGTCCTCCGGGCGAAGGCGCTCACCGACCGCGCCGAGCACAAGCTCAAGGCGGCGGTGCTGCTCGTGGGCGGGGGATTCGCCGAAGAAGCCCGTGTGCCCGCGGTAGAGGCGGCCCGACTCGCGGTCGCGGCGCTGGCGACGATGCGAGGAAAGCCCGAGCCGGAAAACGCCGAGTCGGCCGCGGAGTTCCTGCTCGGGGAGGAGCCGGACGGGATCCCCGGCGGTCCGCCGCACGACGCGATACGGGCCCTGTCGGACGACGAGCCGGAGGACGGCGAGGTGGGACGGATCGAGGAGTTCGTGTCCCGCATCTCCTGGATGGTCGCGGAGATGTCCGCTCCATCGCACGGCGTTGCGGGGTAGCTGGTCCCAACCATGTAGATCGGCGGGTCATCCTGCCTATCCTCCACACCCCGGCACCGGCTGGCGTGGACGGTTCGCGAGAACTTCTGGCTGGTACCATCGCTAGTGCCTGTTCGAGGCGAACGCTTACGTGCTCTTGGCAGAGTGGAAGGCATACAGCGACGGAAAAGCGCATGAGTCGACCACGGCAGCCTGACTTGAATCAGCCAGTCTCCGGAATTCCCGGGGCGGTCCATTTCCCACAAGGGGACATCTTCCCCGTAGAGAGTTGACCATGATCGACTACACGTGGGCGGACTGGTTAGTGGCGCTGGCCACCACGATTGCCGAGAATGGCGAACGCTACTTGGCCGAGCGGGCAAGAGCCGTGAATTGGGGAAAGGACGACGTTCCGCTCCTAGCATACGGAGACGAGAACATCGATCCGATGTCGTTCCTCTACTTCCTCGCGCAAAGAAGGACCACCCACCAGTTTGACGGCATCTTCGGAAGCGTCCACGAGGTGTTTGACATCACCCTGGAATTCCCCGAATCCTGGCCCTTCATCCCCGCCCCGACAGCGAACGTCAAAACATTGTTCCACGACGGGAATTCGTTCCGACCGGATTTGCTCTGGCGTGTGTACAGGCAGGCGGCGCCGATCCACGAAAGGCCCACCATCCAGCCGGAGGACTTCAATGCTGTCTTGGAACTCCCCAACGTTGGAATGAGTAAACTGACGCAGACGTTGTTCATCGCGAATCCGCGCCACTACCTCCCTGCCGACAGTTCTGCCAAAGAGGCACTACCTCATCATCCCGAACTCGAAGGGGACGTGGAGAATTACGAAGGCTACCTCCGTCGGATGGGAACCCTCAGACGTCTCTTTCCTGGATGTGGACTCTACGAAATCAATATCTTCCTCGACACTCAGAGGAAAGAACCTCTGATCTCGAAAGAGACCGAGTTCTTTCAGATCAGCACCAATGCCTACAATGACAATACAGACTACTGGGAACAAACCGGCTCGTTGGAGAAAGACTATCTCTTCAATGAGAATCACTACGTGTACAGGGAGGCGCAGGAAGAAAGAGGGAATATCCGCTGAAGGAGCCCAAACGCGGCGATGTGGTTCTGGTTCGCCATAGACCCTGGCAAGGTCACGCCATAGGCGTGGTCGAAGAAAACGAATACCGTCCCGATGGCTGGAACGATGAAAGGGTCATCCATGTCCACTGGATAAACAAGACCTTCGCTCGCCTCGGCGATATGGAAAAGGTGAAACAGATGCCTGGGTTCAGTCGAGCGGGCAAATTCTACTCGGCATTCCGCAACACCGACGCTTACAAGATCTCCTTCGATTGGCTTGAGCGGTTGACCGGTAACGTTGAACCACCGCCCAATCCCGGGTCCTCGAAAAAGGACACCGATGTCTCGTTCCCGCTCAACACCATACTGTTCGGCCCTCCGGGTACAAGCAAGACATGGGAAGCCATATCGTATGCGGTCGCGATCATCGACGGCGAGAACCCCGAAGAGCTTGCCGAGAAGGAGAGGGAGAGCGCCAAGCAACGTTTCGAAGCACTCAAACGCGAAGAGCGTGTCGAGTTCGTCACCTTTCATCAGAACTATGCCTACGAGGACTTCATCGAAGGTATCAGGCCGCGATTGAACCGCAACGAACTCACCTACGAGTTGCACGACGGCGTTTTCAAACAGATCTCCTCGCGCGCCAGCGGTTCCCCCAACGAACGGCACGTTCTCATCATCGACGAGATCAACCGCGGCAACATCGCCAAGATATTCGGCGAATTGATCACTCTGATCGAACCTTCCAAGCGCTTGGGCGGGGAAGATCGGACGGAAGTGAAGCTTCCGTACTCGGGGGACCCATTCGGCGTGCCGAGCAACCTGTACCTCGTCGGTACGATGAACACCGCGGACAGAGGCATCGCGCTCCTGGACACGGCGCTCCGGCGCCGCTTCGACTTCATCGAGAAGATGCCCGATCTGCGCCACGTCGATACGAACATGGAAGGCGTTGACGGCCAAGCGATGTTGAAGGCCATGAACGAGCGCATCACCGTTCGCCTGGACCGCGAGCACCAGATCGGCCACACCTATCTCATCGGTATCGAGACGCTGGAGGACCTCGCGGAAGCCTTTCAACGCCGCATCATGCCGCTCTTACAGGAGTACTTTTACGACGACTGGACGAAGATTCGATCGGTATTGGGCGGCAATCCGTTCATACGCGAGATCCGGACCTCGAATCCGGATGTCGAGCCGGATCGACCCGTGCTCGAACTGATTCCACACAGCGACGACAGGTGGCGGCAAGCTGACAGCTACCAGCGTATCTACGCAGTCGAACAAGCCGACGACGATTAGCGTGCCCGTCTTCAGGGAACACGATCAGCTTCGTGACCTCAGCGAAACGGATGAGGCGAAGCTCAGGCAATTCGCCCTCGAAAATCAGACGGACCAACAAAACAGATACCGCCCGGTGCTCTCAGTCAGGAACGGACGAGTCTACGCGGGGAAATACGTTGGCGTCATCGAAACCCGAAGCGGCACCGTGCTGGAGATTCTGCCGAAGGTGGACTTCGTGGACGACGGCAATGAGGGCACGCGGAAGGTGTTCTTGAGGATGCTGCGGACCTACCGGGGCCTCCGCGCCGCTCAATTCAACGAGACCGGCATCTCCGAGCTCCGCTACTTCAACATGCTCGACATATTCGTGAAGCTGTTTCTGACCAATCTGGTACTGCTCACGCAGCGCGGTCTCGCGCGTCAATACCGCGGTGTCGAGGACATTCTTCCGTGGCTTCGGGGTCGCATTCAGTTCCCGGAACACATTCGCAGGAACGCGGTGAATCGCGCCCGCTTCCACGTCGCCTTCGACGAATTCACGGCGGACCGCGCCGAAAACCGGCTGATCCACAGCACCATCCACAAGCTGCGCTCGGTCACTCACCCCGACAACCATCAGCTACTCCATCAGCTTCGCATCTGCTTTTCCGAGGTGCCGCGGTCAGCGCGACCGGAGGTGGACTGGGAACGTCATCGGATTGATCGGTCGATGCGCCACTACGATACGGTGATGGCTTGGGTGGGCTTGTTCCTGTTCAATCACGGCTTGGCGGCTTTCTCCGGCCGGCACGTGAACCAAGCGCTGCTCTTCCCGATGGAGGAGGTCTTCGAGGATTTCGTCGCCGATGCCTTTCGGCGCCATCAGCGCATCTACGGGCTTAGAACGCAAGGGCCACGGAAGGCGTTTGCCCGTATCGACGGAAAGGATGCCTTCCACCTGAAGCCGGACATCGCGCTCGTTCGCTCGGGCGAGGTGCAGTTCGTGCTCGACGCGAAATGGAAGAAGGAAGTCCGCAACGACGACAGGGACCCGAAGCACGGTGTCATTCAAGACGACATCTACCAGCTATACAGCTACGGCAGGAAGTTCGGCTGCGGCTCGGTGGCGCTGATATACCCGCGAACGCCCACGTTCGATTCCCCTCTGCGGTACGAATTCAAGGACAAGGTCGCAGGCCAGGGGCTGACGCTGTTCTGCTTTCCGTTCGACGTCGTGCGACCCGAGAATAGCGTCCGCGAAATCATGCAACGACTGACCGGCCAATGACGACATTCGCGAAGCGGGCAGGAGGGCATCTGTTCTGCCGGGGAAAACCCGTACTTGATGCACGGCGCTACCCATGGCTGCGGCACCGTCCCGGAACCCTCGCCTCCGCCTGCGGAAGACACGGCGTGCCGGCTCTGGTCGGAGGCTCCGGAGCGGGCTGGCCTGGACGACGCCGGAAGGATCTGCCGGCCCCGATCGCGACTTGCGGAGCCATGAGCCGACTCGACAGGCTCAACGGCCCATGGCTCTAAACAGGTCGCCAACCAACACCTCGCAGGAGGCGGTGATTTCCGCCGGATCGCCGAGCGCACCGACGGCCCTGACAGCCATCTCGATCCCCTCTCCGACACGATTGGCAAACTGCGACTCGAGCAGATCGAGAGCCTGCTCCGCGACCGGCCGCGCGTTGTCGTCTCTCAGAAGTTGCTGCATGCGGCCGGCAAGATCATCGGTCGTCGTGCCGCGAAGGAGGCGAAGAACGTCGAGAGCATCCTTGTCGGCCGACCGCGCCGTGCCGGAGCGATCGCGGATCTTGTGCACCTTGGCCACGAGCAGCGCGGCGGAGCCCGCAACCCGAACGTCGAACTTTCGACCGTCCGATGCATCGAGCGCTCCGACGCCCATGATGTCCGCGTCGGCGATCACCCCATCGAGCCCCCGTACGATTCGGGCCGAATGGGCGTCGTGACCCGGCAGTCTTGCGGCACGTCGGCCCCTGCCGGGACTGATCGAGGCGGGAACGAGCAGATCGATGGCAAACTCGGTCGTCGTATTCGCTGCCGTGGGGCGATGCGTAACCCATACGCCGATGCTGTCGCCCCCTCTTGGCCGGAAGCCCGCGTGCGTGAGCGACTGCTCCAGAGGCGGGGCCTCGCCGAGAGCCGCCGGCTCGATGGCGAGGTCGCCGTCCGTAGTGTGCGGCGCGACCGCGAGGTCCGCGTCGCCTGACCGCATGTAGACGGCGTGCGCTCCGACAACGACGACTGCGTCACGATGTGACCCGAGTGCGTCGAGCGCATCGAGAAGCACCCGCCGAGCCAGGACGTACAGCTCATCCACGCCATGCCCTTTCGTTGTCACGCATCCACGCGATCAGCGCCTCGGCTTCGGCTGGGCCACGGCCGGGGCTTGTGAGCAGATCGGCCGCCGCCTGGCTGACCGCGACCGCACTCAGACCCTTTCGCAAAGTACGCCCTTCGAAGACCCACTCGTCTTCCGGCTCGATCAGCATGACGTTCGCCCCTCTCTCGGCGATACGAAGCCCGAGGGCCGAGACCGCAGCGTGGACATCGTCGACATAGACGACGGCAAGGTGCGCAGCCGCGACGGGAGCGATCTCCGACACGGTCAACGTCCCCGTGACCGCGTAGTGGAGGCCGGATACGCCGAGCCGCGAGGTCAGTGCGGCGAGGCCCCTCGGTTCCAGACACATCGTCTGCGTGCCGCGCGAGGACAAGGGGGCATCCTGCGACCATCGCTCGAGAAGACGGGGCCAATCCACGCTCACAATGCGCCCCCGTCCGCTCCGTTCAATCAGAGCCTGATCGTCGAGCAGCGCCACGATGCGCGAGACGTATCCGGGGTTGACGCCGGTTATCACGGCAAGCGCGCGTACACCGAGTGGTTCCTCGCGGTCGATCAGTGCCCTGACGATGCGGCCTGCCTTGCCCCCGCGAAGCGACCGTGACGGGCGAGCCGACCGATCCGGATTCACGTCGGCACCGCTCGCCTCGATGAACAGCCCCGGGCGGCTGAGCGCGACCCGCACGTTCCCGGTGAGGTCGATGAACCCCAGACCGGCTTCCACGAGGCGCTCACGGACCGACGGGCTGAGGTATGGCGCCACGACCATCGAATTGTCCGCCGCCAAGTGCTGAAGGTGGGCGCGAAGCACCAACACGCCGCGGGGTTGGAGCGCCCGTTTCGAATGAATCACCAGACACGCTGAGCGCCCATCCGGTCCGCTTACCCGAAGACGAGCGTCGGCTCTTTTGTCGTCACACGCGCCGTATACCATGTCGAGATCGGTCCGCCAGCCGTCGGGCAGCCGCGCGCGAAGCACCTCCTGGGCATCACGTATCATTCCGATGTCTCGATTAGTTATGTTGCGCATATCAGGCAACAAGGTATTATCAGACAACACCGAAATCAAGTAATGAAGCGCCGGGGCGGCATTGCTCCGGAGGACAGGCAGAACGGCCCGTCGGTCTAAGTTGTTGTGGGAGTATCGGCTCAATACGCGCGACCCCTCACTCGTTCGTCAGATAATCGAACCCTGCCAGCGCATGCACCGCAAACACCACCCTCAGGTCCTCCACCGTCGCGTGCTCGTCAGCCCCTCCCATGCCGTGGGGTGCTACCCCGTACACCACGCTCGGGACACCCGCATGGCGCCAGAACCGCGCATCGGAGAAACCCGCCCGCAGGTTCACCACCACGTCGCGCCCAGTAAACGCCACCGCGTTCTCGCGCACCGCCCGGACGATGGCTTCTCCCGGATCGGTCCAGCTCGGCTCCGTGCATTCGAGAATCCTCCACGACGCGTCAGGCCGCGGGTCGATGGCGGCCGAAAGCTCCGCCCTGACGTCCTCCACCGTCACCCCCGGTGGAATGCGGATGTCGCACAGCGCCCGCGCGCGGTCGGGGATGGTGTTGACGCCGATGCCTCCCTCGATCCGCCCGATGTTGACCGTGATGCGCCGCAGGGTCTCCGCCTCTCCCATGCCCGACTCCGCCTCCGACACCCCCTTCGCCTCCGCGATGGCGCGCTCCACCGCCGCGGGCAGCGAAGGCGCCAGTCCTTCGAGCGAACGCACCGCGCCGAGCGCATCGACCAGCGCATCCACCGCGTTCCTTCCGAGGTGCACGTGCGCTGCGTGGTTCGCGACCCCCGTCGCCTCCAGCTCGATCCAGACGTTGCCCTTCTCCCCGATACGCACCACCCGCGGCGAGCCGGTGTCCGCGTTCAGCATCGCATCTCCCACCGCCTCCTCGACATTGGCGAGCAGATACTGCGTGCCCCACCGCCCGCCGGTCTCCTCGTCGCCGACGAGAGTGAGTACCAACTCACCATTCCAGGCCTCACGGAACTCCGCCAGGGTGACGAACGCGAGCACCAGCGCCGCCACCCCCGCCTTCATGTCACAGGCGCCGCGCCCGTAGATGCGTCCGTCCATGAGGTCCGCTCCCAAAGGCGGGTGCGTCCACCGGGCCTCACCGACGGGAAAGGTGTCGAGGTGGCCGTTCAGCACGAGCCGGCGGCCGGGGCCAGCCCCTCGGACCCGTGCGACGAGATTGACTGCCGGCGCCCGGCCGACCACGCGGCGATGCTCGACGCCGCGGACGGCATCGAGCACGCCCTCGACCGCTTCGACCATCGCGGTGGTGTCGCCCGGCGGATTGGTGCTGTCGATGCGCACCAGCGACCGGCACAGCTCGACGAGCGCAGCGGACTGCGACTCGATGCGCGCCCCAAGACGCGCCTTCAGGTCCCCGGCGCTCATAGCAGCCCGAGCGTCGCCGCCCGCTCGCCGCGCGAGACGGTCGAGAGCGTGGTCGAGCGCACGAACACGCCGCGCGCCAAGCCATGGATGCAGCGGGGACCGCGCACCTGTCGGGCTGGTTGCCTCTCGGGCTCCTGCCAGTCCGGTACGAATGCATGTGTCCGTTCGAAGCGTTCGAGCGGCTCTTCGCCGCTCGCGCACTCGAAGAGCCACTCGCCAACCTCCGCCATCCGCTCGGCGTCGTGTACGGTCTCCAGCCGCTCGGCGAGGCGTTCCGCCGTCTCGCCGCTGAACTTCCGGGCCGCCATCCGCCGCATCGGCTCCAACTGGCCCTCGGCACGGCCTTCCTCCCGGCCCTCGGCCCGTCCATCCTCAAGCAACTGCCTGTTCCACTCCTTCACCCGCTCCCTCAGCATGCTCTGCGCCTCCGTCCGACTCTCCGAATCCGGCCGTGCCGCTACCGTGGAGCGTCCCGGCGCGTACACCTGCCTCATCCACTCGCCCAACGCCCGGCGCAACGCCTCGTTCTCCGACTCCGACAACCACGCGTCGAGCGCACCGAGCACCGCGTCCTCGCCGCTGCGGCTTCGCTCAAGCCGGATGAGCGCGGCCACCAGGTTGCGCCCGTGCGGCAGCGGTGCGTCAGTATGGTCGCCGACATCGAGCAGGAAGTATCGCTGCGCGGGCTGGTACGGCGCGAGGAACGCACCGCTCGGCGCCGCAAGCCCGGCCACGTCCACCGCCCCGGCCCGTGATGGAGCATGATGGGAAGCACCGGCGGAAGCGGCTCGGTCCCGACCGCCGGCGCCTGAACGTGCGGGATGACCTCGGTCCCGAACCGCTCACGGCGCCTTCATCGATGACCCCTTGTCGAGCCCGCCGAAAATCAGGGCCTGCGCTTCACCATGGACACCTCTCGGTCGTCGTGTGCAGCGTCGAGGTGGGCGGCTGTTCTCGCCGGCGACGGGCTCGGCGGAGCGGTGCGTTCGGCCCTGAGGGCGCCGCAGGCGTGGGCGAGCCGCATCGCCTCCTCCAGCCACGCGAGCCGCTGCGCGGGTGTTGCCCTCAGCATGGTCTCGAGCTGCGCCTGCTCCACCTCCGCCCAGGTCCCGACCCACTTCTGCGCAACTGCGGCCGCGGTGTCAGGTATCTTCGCGCGGTTCATCGCGTTTGCCCTTCAGTCGGGCGATGGTCTCGAGCTTTTCGATGTCATCCCGGTCCCGCGGACGATCGGCCAGTTTC
The DNA here is from genome assembly GCA_022826505.1 of Gammaproteobacteria bacterium. Taxonomy (GTDB): domain Bacteria; phylum Pseudomonadota; class Gammaproteobacteria; order HK1; family HK1; genus HK1. Next base: position 14,742 of record JAJDUQ010000160.1, on the reverse strand, counting down.
TTCAGGAAGATCAGGTCCGGGATGGACGCCACCCGTACCGAAACGCCGCCCACATTGTACGCTTCCGACCGGCCGTGGAGACGATCGAACTCGATGGGGTGGTGCGTGAATACGTCGACGGACAGTATCGGGTTGTCGGGATGGAAGAGCGAGAACACCTGCATGCCCTTGTCGTGCAACCAGCTCTCCCGGATGCGTGCGTCCGCGAAATCCGCGGTGTCCACCGGCGCCCGCGGACGCAGTCCAAGCCCGGCGAGGGCCTGCATGGCGCTCTGCACCGCCGACTCCTCCAGGTCCACGATCAAGTCGATGTCGGCGGTCAGACGCGCATAGCCGTGCAAGACCGTCGCCACGCCTCCGACCACGACGTAGCGGGCCCCCGATGCGTTGAGAGCGTGAAACAGCGGTTCGTAGAGCAGCATGCGGCCATTCTATGGAGAATGGATCGGCCGTGCCTGGCATCGACGCGCCGAAACGCACCTTCCGTACTCCGGATTGCGATGCCGCCGGCCGGGACGATAGTGCTCGCAGTGCGCCCCGAACCGCGACTCGATGCGCGGCGAGACGCGCCTTCAACGCGCCGACGTTCAAAGCAGGCCGAGGGTCGCCGCCCGCTCGCCGCGCGAGACCGTCGAGAGGGTGGTCGAGCGCACGAACACTCCGCGCGCCGGCGCCGTAATCGTCTCCACCTCGTCGCCGTAGATGTTGACGATGGAGCACAGATGCACCCCCTCGTCCACGATGGCCCCGAGCCGCGCCCGCGTGAGCAGCAGCCCCCCGCGCTGCGCCCGAAGCCCCAGGAACTCCTTCATCACGTACGTCGTCTCCGGCGCCACCGGCTCGCCGTCGATCATCTTCAGCCACTTCATGACGTTGCGGATGTAGACGGCGCCGTCGTCGATGACGCTCTCCTCGAGCCGGCCCCCCTCGCCGGTCTCGAACGTGAACGCGGGAACGCCCGCGCGCGTCGCCTCCACGCACAGGATGCCGTCGGCGACGTAGAACCCGGTGTCGGTACGCATGATCCAGCCGCTTCCGAACGCGTGCGCCATCTCCTGCGCCCGCGCGTGACTTTCCCCGAGGCTCGGGTGCGGAAGGATCGCGATCGGCACGTAGCGCCCGCCGCGGGTCGGAGTGTGGATGTCGATGGCCCAGTCGCAGGTCTTCACCATCTCGAACAGGGTGGCGGCGAGCCCCTGGGCGAGGTTGCCGTCGTGCACTCCCGGGAAGCACGCCCACGCATCGGCCGGGGCCTGGTCGAGCGGCGACTTCATGAACTGCGAGATGGGGAGCCGATGGTCGGCGTGAAACGAGAGCGGGTGCTGCACCGGCACGCAGACGATGCTGCCCCGCAGGCGCTTGGGGTCCACGTCGGCGAGGGCGCGGAACAGGATGCCGACGCCGTCCACCTCGTCGCCGTGAATGGCGGCGCCGAGGTAGAGCCGCGGCCCGGGCGCGGCGCCGTGGATGAGGTCGAGCGGTATCGAGACTCGCGTGCCGTCGGCGAGCTCGGTGAGCTCGATGGCGTGGCGCCGCCGGGTGCCCGGGGCGACGGAGATGCCGGCAATGTCGAGCGTCGTCACGTCGAACCCCTCCCGTTTCGCACCGAGCCGGACGCGCCCGGCGGCTTCGGCGGATCGTAGCCCGCCAGGCACCGGTCCACGAGGCCCGTCGCCCGGTCCCAGTCGAAGTTGCGATAGGCCATGCCGGTGGTGACCACCGTGGGCCCGGAGTAGAACATCTCGTACTGCGTGTGGCGCGAGCCGAACTCCGATCCGATGGCGTCCCACGCGAGCTTGAAGAGCTTGACCCGGCCGGTGGAGTCGGTCGCCGGCGAGTACTGGGTCCTGCCGATGAGGGTCGCGAGCTCGGGGTCGGCGAAATCCTCCACCGACGAGGGCACCATGATCACGCCGCCGCCGGCGAGCTCCCGGATGGTGTGCACGATCTGCGGGTAGAGCGCCTGGGACTGCACCTGGGATGCGTAGAGGAGCTCCCGGTCGGGCAGCCAGTACTCGCCGTAGCGCCACCCCTTCGCCTCCATCGCGATGACGAACGCCTCGATCACCTGGAGCTGGGAGGAGAGCCGGCCCAGCGTCTCCACCACCTGCGGAAACGCGATGGTGCCGATGGTCTCGGCGATGCGGCGCGCGAGCCCCACCAGGAACCGGAGCTTCACCATCAGCCGAACCTCAGCCTGGTAGTTCTGGTACGAGTGCGCAGGCGTTCCGTGCCACTGCGCGAACTGGGTGCGCACGTCCTGGTTCACGAACACCCGCTCCCACGGCACCCTGACCTCGTCGAAGTAGATGAGAGCGTCGTTCTCGTCATAGTGCGACGAGAGCGGGTAGTCGAACTCGGACGATGCGCTCTCTTCGTAGGAGCGGCGCGAGAGGATCTTCAGGCCGCTCGCGTTCATCGGGAGCATCGCGGTGAACGCCCAGCGCTCCTCGCCGGCCTTCATCGGGCGCAGCGTCGAGACCAGGATCTCGTCGGAGAGCACCGCGCCGGTACCGAGCATCTTCGCGCCGCGCAGCGTGAGGCCGTCGCCGTCCTCGTCGCACACCGACACCGTGAGGTCTGCGTTGCCGCCCTCGCTCCGGGTCTTCGAGCGGTCGCCCTGAGGGTCGATGATGACGTAGGAGAGATAGAGGTCTCGGTCGCGCGCGAAGGCGTAGTAGTCGCGCACCGCCTGCGCCCGCTCCCGGCCGTGCTCCTCGTAGACGCCGCTCCCCATGCGAAAACCCGCGATGGTCGACGCGACGTGCTCGGGCGATCGCCCCATGAACCCGAAGTGGGTCTCCGCTGATGCGACGAGCGCCTCGCGGCGCGCCACGAGCTCGGCGTGGTTGCGGGGAAGCTGCCACATGCGGCTGACCTGGTCGCCGGTATCCGGCGAGGCGAACGTCATGCGCTCGATGTTCTCCGGAGCGCACTGGAAGTCGTAGAGCCGGGCGATGGACCGGGCCGCGCCGCCGAACGCCTTGTGGCGGGTGACGGTGTTGAGGCGTGTCCCGTTGAGGTAGACGCTGCGGCCATCCTCCACGTCTTCGAGGTACTGGGCTCCGGTGCGAGGCATCAGGGACTCCGGCGGTGGGGCGGGCGGAGGTTGCGGATGGCGCGCGGCGGCATCGATCGGCCGACGCGCGTGCGGTGCGCGTACTCAATCAGCTTGCGGCGGCGGTCGCAAGGCTTCGGCCGGCGGAGAAGCTGCCGGAGCCGAAGAGCACGGCCCGGGCGCGCTCGGCCCCTGTGCCACGTCTGCGACCCGGCGCACCGGGATGACCGGGTCAGGAATCCAGCCTCGCGCGCTCGAAAAGCATCGGAGCCACGTTCGCGTCGAACTCCCGCGCGAGCCGGTGGCCGGCGTAGGTGGCATGCACCACCGCACCGGGCACGTCGCAGTCGCCGATCTTCTGGAGCGTGCGGATGCCGGCGTCGCGGAGATCCTCCGGGCGGGCGGCGAGGGTCTGGTAGAGCGCATCCTGCGGCTCCCGCGCACCAACCACGGCGAGCGTTGTCGCCTCCACCTCGCGGACCTCGCCGGCATAGCGGCCGGTCAGGGTGGCTGCCGCGCCGTCGAAGCCGGTGACCCAGGCACCGGTGACGATGCCCACCCCGAGCTCGATGAGCCGCTGCTGGGCGTACCACTGGTCGTGGGTGTTGGTGCACCACGGCGATACCAGGTCGGCAGGGGTGACGCAGGTCACGCGGTGCCCCCGCTCCGCCAGCAGTTCGGCGAGGCAGCCGCCCATGTAGTACTGGTCGAAGTCGAACAGCACCACCGGGGAGACGACCTCGGCGCCGGCCATGATGTCGTCCGGGGTCAGGACCCGGCCGCCGCCGAAATCCGCCGGCACCGGGACCGAGCGCATGTCGCAGAGCGCCGTCGTCCAGTGTGCGCCGGTCGCGACCACCACGCGGGGAAAGCCGAACTCCAGCACGTGCTCCGGTGTGAGTTCGCTCGCGAAATAGACCTCCACGTTCGGAAGCTTGTCGAGCTGCCCCCGGCGCCAGTCCCGCACCCGGATCCAGGTGCCGAGTCCCGGCAGCCGCGACTCTCGACACACGCGCCCTCCCAGTTCGGTGCCGGCCTCGGCGAGCGTGACCTCGTAGCCACGCTGGCCGAGCGAGCGCGCCGCCTCGAGCCCCGCGGGGCCCGCTCCGACCACGAGCACGCCGTCGCTGGATGCGCACCCCTCGATGCGCTCGGGATGCCAGCCGCGGCGCCACTCCTCGCCCATGGTGGGGTTCTGGGTGCAGCGGATCGGGACCGACTCGTGGTAGCACGAGTAGCAGATGTTGCAGCCGATGCACTCGCGGATGTCGTCTTCGCGCCCCTCCTCGATCTTCTTCGGCAGGAAGGGGTCGGAAATGGAGGGGCGGGCCGCGCCGATGAGGTCGAGTACCCCCCGCCGGACCTGCGACACCATGGCGTCGGGCGAGGTGAACCGCCCGACGCCCACCACCGGCTTCGAGGTCATCTGCTTCGCGAACGCGACGTAGGGCTCCTGGTAGCCCTCCTCGGAGTAACGCGCATTGGAGCTGTCCCGGTATCCGAAGGTCTTCAGATCCCACAGATCGGGGAGCTCCCCGACCAGCTCCAACACCCCGCGCCCTTCGTCGTGCCACTGCATGCCGAGCTCGCCCATCAGCTCGTCGACGGAGAAGCGCACCGCCACCGCGCAGGCGTCGCCCACCGCCTCCTTCGTGTCCTCGACCATCTCGCGCAGCAGCCGCACGCGGTTCTCGAGCGAGCCGCCGTACTCGTCGGTGCGCAGGTTGGTGCGCCGGGAGATGAACTGGAAGGGTCCGAAGCTCATGCCCGCGTAGACGTAGACGATGTCGAAGCCGGCGCTCTTCGCCCGCTTCGCGGCGTCCACCTGCCAGGTGCGCAGATTGCGGATGTCGTCCTTGTCCATCGCCCGGGTGTGCAGGGGGAAGTGCCCGCGGCCGCCGGGCTGCAGCCGGGGCAGCCCCGAGGGCGAGAGCGGCATCTCGCGCGTGGTCCGGTTGGCGGTCAGGCTCGAGCCGTAGAACAGCTCCACTGCGGCGAGTGCGCCGTGTTCGTGCACCGCGTCCACCATCATCGCGAGGTTCTTCACGTCCTCGTCGTCCCACAGCCGGGAATAGCGCAGCGGGGAGTCGTCGGAAGACGGGTGGATCGAGCAGTAGCCGGTGCACACCACCCCCCAACCGCCCTCGGCCCGGATGGCGCGAAGCCCCTTGCGGGTGTTCGGCATGTCGACGCCGGTGCTGCTCGCGTGCGGCACCTGGTAGAAGCGGTTCGGGGCCGTCACCGGCCCGATGCGTACCGGTTCGAAAAGGATGTCGTATCTGGGGTCTCTGGTCACGATGTCGCTGCTCCGGTGGTGCACAGTTTCGCCAAACCGCACGAATTCCATACCATGCACCGCCTACGACACGAAAAGGAACCACTCGAAGGCGGCGACGATGGACGTTCCTTCCAACATCTTCCTGATCGGCCCCATGGGGGCGGGCAAGAGCACCATCGGCCGGCGGCTCGCGGCGGCGCTCGGCAAGGAGTTCGTGGACGCCGACCAGGAGCTCGAGGAACGGACCGGAGTCGGGATCCCGCTCATCTTCGAGCTCGAAGGCGAGGAGGGATTCCGCAAGCGCGAGCGCAAGATGCTGGCGCGACTCGTCAAGCGCAACGGCATCGTGCTCGCCACCGGGGGCGGTGTGGTGCTGTCGGCGGAGAACCGCTCGCATCTGCTGCAACGCGGGTTCGTCGTCTATCTCGACGCTCCCGTCGACCTGCTGGTGGCGCGGGTCGCGCGCGACCGGAATCGACCGCTGATGCAGACCGACGACCCGAAGGCCACGATGCACGAACTCATGCGCATCCGCGATCCCCTCTATCGTGAAAGCGCGGATATCGTCGTAAGATCGACGCACCGATCGAGCCGTTTCGTGGTCAGGGAAATCCTCCAACGCATCGAGGCAATGTGAGCCGGACCGTCGAGATCGACCTGGGGGACCGGCGCTACCCGATTCACGTCGGGGCCGGCATCATCGGCGAACGATCGCTCTTCGCCCCGCACGTCTCCGACCGTCATGCCTTCGTGGTGACCAACGAGACGGTGGCCCCGCTCTACCTCGACCGGCTGCGCCCGGCCCTCGCGGACGCCTCCGGCGTCCACATTCACGTCATCGCGGATGGTGAGCGGCACAAGACGCTGGATACCTTCGCCGTCCTCCAGAACGCCCTGGTCACGCAGCGCATCGCGCGCGACGGCGTGGTCATCGCGCTCGGCGGCGGGGTGGTCGGCGACATCGCCGGATTCGCCGCCGCCTGCTACCAGCGCGGCGTGGACTTCGTCCAGGTGCCCACCACGCTGCTAGCTCAGGTGGACTCCTCGGTGGGCGGCAAGACCGGCGTGAACCTTCCCGGGGGCAAGAACCTCGTCGGCGCCTTCCACCAGCCCCGGTGCGTGGTGAGCGATACCGCGACGCTCGCGACCCTCGACCCCCGGGAGGTCCGGGCGGGCTTCGCCGAGGTCGTGAAGTACGGGCTCATCGACGACCCCGACTTCTTCGACTGGCTCGAAGCGAACGCGGCGGCCCTGCTCGACCTCGACGACGACGCGCTGACCACCGCGGTGGTCCGGGCGTGCGAACGCAAGGCGGCGCTGGTGGTGGCCGACGAACGTGAGGCCGGGGTACGGGCGCTGCTCAATCTCGGACACACGTTCGCCCACGCGATCGAGACCGGCACCGGCTACGGCGAGTGGCTGCACGGCGAGGCGGTGGCGGCCGGCATCGTGCTCGCGGCGCGGATGTCGCATCGCATGGAATGGCTCGCCGGCCAGGACTGCGAACGGATCGAGCGGCTGTTCGTGCGAGCGAGCCTTCCGGTGCGGGCGCCGGCGGATCTTTCGCCCGAACGCATGCTGGAGCTGATGTCGGTCGACAAGAAGGTTCGGCGCGGCCGCCTCCGGCTCATCCTGCTGCGCGGGATCGGCGAGGCGGTACTGACCAGCGAGTTCGACCCGAATGCGCTCCAAGCAACGCTGGAGGCAGGTCGCGAGGCGGCATGACCGCGCTTGCTCCCTGTGCCGTCAGCGAGGCGACGTCGCGCGGGCGCGCGCACGATGAGGACCGGCCTGCGTACCGGAACGCGTTCCAGCGCGACCGCGATCGGATCATCCACAGCGGCGCGTTCCGTCGTCTGGAGTACAAGACGCAGGTCTTCGTCAACCACGAAGGCGACATGTTCCGCACCCGGCTCACGCACTCGATCGAGGTCGCCCAGATTTCGCGCACCATCGCCCGCGCGCTCGCGCTGAACGAGGATCTAGTCGAGGCGATCGCGCTCGCCCACGACCTCGGGCACACGCCGTTCGGCCACGCGGGACAGGACGCCCTCAACGCCTGCATGCGCGAGTTCGGCGGCTTCGAGCACAATCTGCAGTCGCTGCGGGTCGTCGACCTGCTCGAGGAGCGCTACGCGAGCTTCCCGGGCCTGAACCTGACCTGGGAGACCCGGGAGGGCATCCTCAAGCACTGCTCGCGGGCAAACGCGCGAAAGCTCGGTCCCCTCGGCGAGCGCTTCCTCGACGGCGGCCAGCCGTCGCTCGAGGCGCAGGTCGCGAATCTCGCCGACGAGATCGCCTATAACAACCATGACGTGGATGACGGCCTGCGGGCCGGACTGCTCGACATCGAGACCCTGAGCGCGGCGGAGTTCTTCCGCAATCAGTACGAGGCGGTGCGCGATCGCTGGCCGGATCTGAAGGGACGGAAGGTCATCCACGAGACCGTGCGGGCGATGATCAACCACCAGGCGACGGATCTGCTCGTCACGAGCCGGACCGCGATCGACGCCGCGCGTCCAGGGGACGTCGACGACGTGCGGCGGCACGGTGCGGCACTCATCGGTTTCAGCGCACCCATGCTGGAGCAGCATCGAGCGCTGAAGCGGCTCCTCCACCGCAATCTCTACCGCCACTATCGGGTGCACCGAATGTCGGTCAAGGCACAGCGGATCGTCAAGGCCCTGTTCGAGGTCTTCTTCGACGACGCCCGCACCCTGCCGCTCGATGTCCAGCACCGCATCGAGGGGCGGGGCGGGAGCGATTCCGAGCGGGCCCGCCTCGTCGCCGACTACGTTGCCGGCATGACCGACCGCTTCGCGATCGCGGAGCATGGCCGACTCTTCGCGGTGGACGCGCTGACGTGACCGCCGCGGACCCGCCAACGAGCAACGACGTCCCGGGTCGACCGCAGCTCACGTACGTCGCGGCGCTGCCCCGTCTCCGCGTCCGTTACGGCAACCGGGTCGAGCCCATCAGGTAGCGGTCGATCTCGCGGGCGGCCCCGCGGCCTTCGTTGATGGCGTTCACCACCAGGGATTGCCCGCGGCGGCAGTCGCCGGCCGCGAACACGCCGTTGGCGCTGGTCAGGTAGCGGCCGTACTCGGCGGCGTAGTTGGAGCGCTGGTCGTATTCGACGGCGAGCAGGTCGGAGACCCCGTGCTCGGGTCCCAGAAAGCCCATCGAGAGCAGCACCAGATCCGCCTTCCATTCCCGCTCCGTGCCCGGACGTTGCGCGAATCGCCCGTCCTTCAGCTCGACCTCCACGGTGCGAATGCCGGCCAGCTTTCCGTCGCTGCTCTCGATGAACGACTTCGAGGAGACGGAGTAGACGCGCGGGTCGCGGCCGAACTTCGCCACGCCTTCGTCGTGCCCGTAGTCGACCCGGAAGATGCGCGGCCACGTCGGCCAGGGATTGTCCGCAGCGCGCTCGGGCGGCGGCTTGGGAAAGAGCTCGAAGTTGGTCAGGCTCCGGCAGGACTGCCGCAACGACGTCCCGATGCAGTCCGTGCCGGTGTCGCCGCCGCCGATGACGACGACATCCCGGTCCTCGGCGGACAGCGCCGGCGTGCGGCCGTCGAGCAGCGCCTTGGTGCTGTCGGTGAGGTATTCCATGGCGAAGTGCACGCCCGCGAGACCGCGGCCTGCGATGGGGAGATCCCGCGGCACCGTGGCTCCGGTGGCGAGCAGCAGTGCATCGTTCTCCTCGCGGAGTCGCCTGACGTCGACGGACCCGCGGCCGCCCTCGCCGACGGTCGTCCTGGTGACGAAATCGACGCCTTCGGTACGCAGCAGGTCGATGCGCCGCTGAACGGTGCGCTTGTCGAGCTTCATGTTGGGGATGCCGTACATCAGCAGACCGCCGATGCGATCCTCGCGCTCGTAGACGGTGACCCGGTGACCCGCCGAGTTGAGCTGGGCGGCCGCGGCCAGACCGGCCGGTCCCGACCCCACGACCGCGACGCGCCTGCCCGTGCGCGCGGCGGGCGGGTTGGCCACCACCCAGCCCTCGGCGAAGCCGCGATCGATGATGGCCATCTCGATGTTCTTGATGGTGACCGGCGGGTCGGTGATTCCGAGGACGCAGGAGCCCTCGCACGGGGCCGGGCACACGCGTCCGGTGAACTCCGGGAAGTTGTTGGTCTTGTGCAGGCGGTCGAGCGCCTCGCGCCAGCGACCCCGGTAGACGAGGTCGTTCCATTCCGGAATCAGGTTGTCGATCGGGCAGCCGTCGTCGGCCTGGCAGAACGGAACGCCGCAGTCCATGCAGCGAGCGCCCTGGGTGGTCAGGCGCGCTTCGTCGTGCGCGGTGTAGATCTCGTCGAAGTCGAGCAGCCGGTCCGCAGCGTCCCGATAGGGCGCCGCTTCGCGCACGAACTCCTTGAATCCGGTGGTCTTGCCCATGTGTCGACGGTCAGGCGGCCGCGGGCCGGGCCGCCGAATCAGGAAAGGCGGGAAGCATTCAGGCCGATGCCGCGAGCGCCGGGCGATCCACTTCGGCCGCCGCCGTCCGCTCTCGCAGGACCCGCTTGTAATCGGTCGGCGTCACCTTGACGAAGTCGTCCACAGACCGATCCCAGTCGGCCAGCACCTTCCGGGCCGGGACGGACCCGGTGTACTCCAGGTGGCGCTCGATCATGGCGCGGACCTCGCGACGCTCTTCCGGATCCTCCAGGCGCTCGAGCTCGACCATCTCCATGTTGCACCGGCGCGGGAAGCGGCGCCCGGGATCCCACACGTAGGCGATGCCGCCGGACATGCCGGCCGCGAAGTTCGCGCCGGTCTCGCCCAGCACCACCACCCGCCCGCCGGTCATGTACTCGCAGCCGTGGTCGCCGACACCTTCGACGACCGCACTCGCACCGCTGTTTCGCACGCAGAACCGCTCCGCCGCGATGCCGCGGAGGAAGCACTCGCCGCTGATCGCACCGTAGAGGACGACGTTGCCGACGAGGATGTTCTCCTCGGCCCGGAACGTCGCGGTGCGCGGCGGATAGATGATGAGCCGTCCGCCTGACAGCCCCTTGCCGACGTAGTCGTTGGCGTCGCCCTCCACCTCCAGCGTCACGCCCTTCGCGAGCCACGCCCCGAAGCTCTGGCCGGCGTTGCCGGCGAACCGGAAGTGGACGCTGCCGTCGGGCAGCATGTCCCGGCCGACCTCGCGGATGATGTGGTTCGACAGCATCCCGCCCACGACCCGGTTGGTGTTGCGGATCGGCATCTCGTGGCGAACGCGCTCGCCGCGCGCGATGGCCGGCTCGGCCAGTCGGATGAGGTCTCGGTCGAGTGCGGCGTCGAGGCCGTGATTCTGCTCGTGACGGCAGTACACACCGAGGCAGTCCTCGGGCTCCCGCGCCGGCTCGAGCAGGGCGGACACGTCCAGATCCCTCGCCTTCCAGTGCGAAGCACGCGGAGACACCCGCAGCGCGTCCACCCGTCCGATCATCTCGTTCACGGTCCGAAAACCGAGTTCCGCCATGATGAGGCGCAGCTCCCTTGCCACCATGAAGAAGTAGTTGACCACGTGCTCCGGGGTGCCGGTGAACTTGCGACGAAGCTCCGGATCCTGCGTCGCCACGCCGACCGGGCAGGTGTTGAGGTGACACTTGCGCATCATGATGCATCCGAGCGCAACCAGCGGCGCGGTCGCGAAGCCGAACTCCTCGGCGCCGAGCAGGGCGGCGATTGCGACGTCGCGCCCGGTCTTGAGCTGGCCGTCGGTCTGCAGCACCACGCGTGATCGCAGGTTGTTCATGACCAGGGTCTGGTGGGTCTCGGCGATCCCGAGCTCCCAGGGCACCCCGGCGTGCTTGATGGAGGTGAGTGGGGAAGCACCGGTGCCGCCGGTGTCGCCCGAGATGACCAGGTGATCGGCCCGCGCCTTGGTGACGCCGGCCGCGACCGTGCCGACGCCGATCTCGGCCCCGAGCTTGACGCTGATACGCGCCAGCGGATTCGAGTTCTTCAGATCGTGGATGAGCTGGGCGATGTCCTCGATGGAGTAGATGTCGTGGTGCGGGGGCGGGCTGATGAGCCCGACGCCCGGGGTGGAATGGCGAATCCGGGCGATGTTGTCGTCGACCTTGCGACCGGGCAGCTCGCCGCCCTCGCCGGGCTTGGCGCCCTGCACGATCTTGATCTGGAGCTCGTCCGACTCGGTCAGGTACTCGATGGTGACGCCGAACCGGCCGCTCGCGACCTGCTTGATGGCGGAACGGCACAAATCGCCGTTCGGCAGCGGCACGTACCGTTGCGGATCCTCGCCGCCCTCGCCGGTGTTCGACTTGCCGCCGATGCGGTTCATGGCGACGGCCAGGGTCTTGTGGACTTCGTCGGAGATGGACCCGAAGCTCATGGCGCCCGTCGCGAATCGCCGCACGATCGCCGCCTCCGGTTCGGTCTCGTCGAGGCCGACCGGAGGTCCGACCGGTGTGAAATCCAGCAGTCCGCGCAGCGTCGCATTGCGCGTGCTCTGCTCGTTGGCGTGCCGGGCGAACCGCCAGTATGCGTCCTCGGAGTTCGCGCGCACGGCCACCTGCAGGTCGGCGATCGCGGGCGGGTCCCACATGTGCCTGTCGCCGCCGCTGCGCCAGTGGAAGTCGCCGGGATTGGGGAGCTCGCGCAATGCCTCGATCGACTGGTCGGGATAGCCGATCCGGTGGCGACGCTCCATCTCTTCGGCCAGCACCGCGAAGCCGACCCCCTCCACCCGGCTCGCGGTGCCCGCGAAGCATCGCTCGACGAGCTCACGGCCGAGGCCCACCGCCTCGAAGATCTGGGCGCCCTTGTAGGACTGAAGGGTGGAGATGCCCATCTTGGCGAGCACCTTCAGGATCCCCTTGGCGACGCCCTTGCGGTAGGCGGCCACCACGTCGGCATCGGAGCGCACGTGCTCGCAGTCGGCAAACAGGCCCGAACCACGCGAATACCACAGGGCTTCGAACGCAAGGTAGGGATTGATGGCGTCGGCGCCGTAGCCGATGAGCAGGCAGTGGTGGTGCACCTCGCGAGCCTCGCCGGTCTCGACGATGATGCCGATGCGGGTGCGGCTGTGGGTGCGAACGAGGTGGTGGTGCACGCAGCCGGTGGCGAGCAGGGCGCTGATCGGTACCCGCTCGGCACCCGCGGCGCGGTCGGACAGCACGAGCAGGCTGTACCCCTCGTCGATGGTCCGGGTGGCCTCGGTTTCGAGGCGGGCCAACGCATCGCGCAAGCCCGCTTCCCCCGATCCCCTGGGGAACGTGATGTCGAGGGTGCGCGCCCGCCAACCGCGGGTGTCGATCCGCGCAAGCGCGACGAGCTCCTCGTTCGAGAGGATGGGATGGGGCACCCGCAACCGGTGCGCGTGCTGCTCGGACACCTCCAGCAGGTTGGCCTCCGGGCCGATGTAGCACTCCAGCGACATGATCACTTCTTCGCGGATCGAGTCGATGGCCGGATTGGTGACCTGCGCGAAGCGCTGCTTGAAGTAGTCGTAGAGCATGCGGGGCTTGTCGGAGAGCACCGCGAGCGCCGCATCGTTGCCCATGGAGCCGAGCGGGTCGCGGCGTTCGCGCACCAGATCGAGGAGCATGAACTGCATGGTCTCGGTGGTATAGCCGAATGCCTGCATGCGCTCGAGCAGCGTGTCCTCCTCGAGGCCTCGTACCTCGCCGGTGCCGTCGAGGTCGGCGAGATCCAGACGCTGGCGCGCCAGCCATTCGCCATAGGGACATCGCTTGGCCCAGTCGGCCTTGATCTCCCGGTCGGGCACCATCCGACCGGCTTCGAAGTCGATGAAGAACAGGCGCCCCGGCCGCAGCCGGCCCTTCTCGACCACGCTTTCGGGAGCGACCGGCAGCACCCCGACTTCGGAAGCCATGATGCAGCGGTCGTCGTCGGTGATGTAGTAGCGGCTCGGTCGCAATCCGTTGCGATCCAGAACCGCCCCGATACAGGTGCCGTCGGTGAAGGCGATGGACGCCGGCCCGTCCCAGGGCTCCATCAGGCAGGAGTTGTACTCGTAGAAGGCGCGCTTGTCGGGCGCCATGTCGTGCCGGTTCTGCCACGCCTCCGGGATCATCATCATGACCGCGGCGGGCAGCGTGCGACCGGACATGAGCAGGAATTCGAGCACGTTGTCGAAGTTGCCGGAGTCCGAGCAGTCCGGCTCGACCACCGGAAAGAGCTTCGCGAGGTCGTCGCCGAAGAGCTCCGAGCGCATCACGCCCTCGCGGGCGTTCATCCAGTTGCAGTTGCCGAGCAGGGTGTTGATCTCGCCGTTGTGGCTCATGAAGCGGTTCGGCTGCGCCCGGTCCCAGGAGGGGAAGGTGTTGGTGCTGAAGCGCGAGTGAATCATCGCGAGGTGGGCTTCGTAGTCGGGCTCCTCCAGGTCGTCGAAGAACTCGAACAACTGATGCGGGGTCAGCATGCCCTTGTAGACGATGACCTTCGACGAGAGCGAGCTGAAGTAGAGGAAGGCGCGCTCGGCGAGACGCTCGTCGCGGCGCAGCTCCCGGCTCGCATGCTTGCGGATGACGTAGAGCCGGCGTTCGAAGCGGTCTCCCGAGTCACCCTCGCCCGCCGCGATGAAGAGCTGCTCCATGTGCGGCATGCACGCGATGGCGGCGGTACCGAGGTCGGCACGCCGCACGTCATGGGGCAGTGCCCGCCAGCCGAGACACTCCTGTCCCTGTTCGGCGACGATGGCCTCGATGCGTTCCTTGCAGGTGCGCCGCTCGTGCGGGTCTCGCGGCAGGAACACGTTTCCGACACCGTACCGGCCGGGTTCGGGGATCGAGCGGCCGAATGCAGTCTGCGCGACGTGTGCGAGCAGCTTGTGCGGCAGGGACGTCAGGACGCCGGCACCATCGCCGGTGTTGGGCTCGTAGCCAATCCCGCCACGGTGGTCCATGCTGCAGTTGATGTGCTTGGCGTCGTCGACGATGCCACGGCTTGGCCGTCCCTTGATGTGACAGACGAAGCCGACGCCGCAGCTCTCGTGCTCGAAGCGGGGGTCGTAGAGCCCATGGGCCGGAGGCAGCCCCGCACCGCTTCGGAATGCGTGAATTTTCTCGTTCATGACACTCGTCTCTGCAACCCGTCCTGCCGGATTCGCGCCAGCCCGACGACGCGCACCGTGCCGTCGCCGGACGATCCGGCGGTTGGAGCACCGCGCGATGGGACAAGGCAGAAGTACTGCTACCATCCGCCAGCGCCAGGACGGACAGCCGACTGTGAACGGTGAGTAGTCGATGCGTCAAGTGCGCGGTACCGATTTACCGATTGGGGTGCACGTCAGATTTGTGGTGAATTGAGAAAGGGCATGGGATGCGGTGTGGAATGGCGGGTTTTCTGTCAAGATAGAGTTTTGACAGGTTGGGAGGCCCGCCATGTCTGCGTCGATTTCGGAGCTGGAGGCACACCG
>JAJDUQ010000205.1 GCA_022826505.1 Gammaproteobacteria bacterium | reverse complement strand
CCACTCTCCAGTCGCTGACACTCCTCCTCACCCCGGGTGTTGAGCGCAACTCCCGGGCACCTCCTTCTGCCAGTCAGACCCGTCCTCCGGCTACTCTCGCTATCCGGGCTAAAATCCAGCGTGAAATCACCCTGCCACTCCGGTGCCGATCACCGTCCACGCTTCAGGAGCCATCGCCATCGTCTTCCCGTCCGTTGTGTGCGTTTGATGATACGGCGACTGCGCCGGCGAGTGTCGAGGGACCTCGGGACATGCCGTCGTGGGTGTTTCGCTATCTCAGTGTAGGCGATCACCGCAGACTGAACACGGATGATCTCACCAGATCCGTTTGGGTGGCGAGATTCCTGCGTCATGGGAGTCGGTGTGCGGACAATCGGGCCGGAGTGCCTGGTGTCCCGAAGATGGAGCCGTACCCTGAAGCAGGCGGTACCTGGAGTAGCACCATCAATCGGATGATTCGCCCGGACGACTTTCCGGTATGGTGGAGAGCGAGGGGAGAAAGCCATGATGGAATACAAGGGATACGCCGCATCGGTGGAGTTCGACGACTCCGCTGATGTTCTGCACGGACGGATCGTGAACAGCGGGCCGTACTCGATTGCCACGTTCGAGTCGACCGATGCACGCGAGCTCCGTCGCGAGTTCGAGCGTTCCATCGACGAGTACCTCGAGTGGTGCGAGGAGGATGGTGTCGAGCCAAGGAAACCCATTTCCGGCCAGCTCGACTTCCGCTTTTGCTCCGAGCCCCATGCCGCGGTAGTGAGAGATCAGTTGCGGCGGAGCAAGAACGTGCCCGAGTGATCGAATTCGCTGTGTGAATACTTCAGAAATCTACAGCCTCGCATTCGGCCGGGACACTCGTCCTGATCCTTGGCAACACCGGTTCGCAACGGACGAGTGGCCGGAGGTCCTGATCGCTCCCACGGGTTCCGGCAAGACAGCCGGCGTCACGCTCGGATGGGCGGCGCATCGGCTGCGCGCCCCGGAGACGACGCCACGCCGGCTTGTCTGGTGCCTGCCCATGAGGACGCTGGTCGAACAGACCGCAAGGGCAGTCGGAGAGTGGTTTGGCAATCTGAACCGCCTTGGCGCGGGAAAAGAGCGGCTTCCAGGCCCGCAGGATGTTCATGTCCTCATGGGCGGCGCGGAAGCTGCGCACTGGCTCGAAAAGCCCGAACACCCGGCAGTCATCATCGGTACGCAGGACATGCTGCTCAGTCGTGCTCTCATGCGGGGCTACGCCTCCTCGCGCGCAATCTGGCCGATGGAGTTCGCGCTGCTTCACCAGGACGCGCAATGGGTCTTCGACGAAGTCCAGCTCATGGGCGCCGGCCGCGCGACTTCAGCCCAGCTCGAAGCCTTCAGACGCAGCGACTCCGGCAAGACGGTGCAGGGAGGCCGGACGTGCGCGAGGTCCGCGCGCAGCCTCTGGATATCGGCCACATTGGAGCCGGAATGGCTGAGGACGGTGGACTTCCGGACGCCGGCTGCGGACGCGGTCAGCCAGGTCGACCCGCAGCAGGAGTCCGATGAGCGCCTTCGACGGCTGGCGACTGCGAAGAAGGCGCTGACTCGCACCCCCATGGCCCCCGAATCAGGTAAGGCTGCCGATGTCGACGCCTATATCGCCCAGCTCGCTCGTTCGGTTCTTGACGCGCACTGCCCCGGCCGCATGACCCTGGTCATCCTGAATCGAGTACAGCGGGCGCAGGATTTCCATACCGCCCTCGCGAAGGCGATGAAGAACACTGTGACCCCTCCGACGCTCGCGCTGGTGCATGGCCGCTTTCGTCCCGCAGACCGCCAAAGAGAGTTCGAAAAGGTAGCCAGGAGGAATGGACGCGGAGGTGCCAAGGACGTGATCGTCGTCGCAACCCAGGCGGTGGAGGCAGGCGTCGACTTCTCCGCCGCCGTCCTGTTCACGGAGCTTGCGCCTTGGCCCTCCATGGTGCAGCGCTTCGGTCGAGCGAACCGCTGCGCGGAGCTCGAGTCCGGCGCTGACGTACGCTGGATCGACCTCCTTGCGAAAGTCGAGGAGGACAAGACCCTCGAAGCCCTTTCCCTTCCCTATTCGGCGAGTGACATGAAGGCTGCAAGGGAACGCCTGCAGACGCTGGCGGACGTTGCCCCGGCCGAACTGCCCCCGGCCGGAGACATCGATCCACCACGACGGGTGATTCGCCGGAAGGACCTCGACGATCTCTTCGACACGGACCCGGATCTCACCGGCTTCGACGTGGACATCTCTCCCTACGTCCGCGACGCTGACGATGCCGACGTACGCGTCTTCTGGCGAGACCTTTCCAGGATCGGTGACAAGCCGCCGCATCCTCCTCGTGCGGCTGAGCTGTGCGCAGTGCCGATTGGAGCCGCCAGAGACTGGCTGAAGAAAGTACGAAAGCAGAGCACCTCGATCTTCGTTCGCGATCCGCAGTGGCGCCGCACGGATGGTCCGACTGGCGCGGCGCCCCCCGGCTGGACTCGACTGACACAAGATCCATGGCCCGGTCTTGTGCTGCTCGTCGACGTGACAGCGGGCGGCTACTGCGAAGCATCGGGCTTCACCGGCAATCCCAAGCACAAACCGACCCCTGTCGCGGACGACGACGATTCCGTAGATGGGTCAACGGAGCCACCGCATGTTCGCCACGCGGAAGCCGGCGGCGAATCCGAGGCACATGATGAGGACCCGCGAAGCGAGATTGGCGTCCCGGTGCTGCTGTCCGCCCACCTGACGCACGTGGAAGCAGAGGCGACCGCGTTGTGTGACGCGCTCGAGGTCGATGCAGACTCCCGGGCGGCGATCGTCCGGGCCGCGCGGTGGCACGACGTGGGCAAGGCGCATGATGTCTTCCAGGACACGATGCGCCGGGGTCTCGGCGAGGGAGATGCCATCCCCGAGGCTCCTCTCGCCAAGACGGTCAAGCGAAATCTACGCTATGGCCGGGCTTACTTCCGCCACGAACTTGCATCCGCACTCGCGCTGCTTGCGCAGGAGCACTGGTCGCGGGACGCGGATTTGACCGCGTACCTCGTGGTCGCCCACCACGGCAAGGTCCGGATGAATCTGCGGGCGTTGCCAAGGGAGCGGGCGCCATCGGACCCCGATCGAGCCGGCGCGCGATTCGCTCGCGGGATATGGGAAGGCGACGAGTTGAAGCCCGTCGACCTCGGCGGCGGAGAACGATGGCCGGGCGGCCGTCTCACGCTCTCATCGATGGAGCTCGGGTGGGACGAGACCACGGGGGAGAGCTGGACGGAACGCACGCGCGACCTGCTGGCCCGTTTCGGTCCGTTCCGCCTCGCCTGGATGGAGACCCTCGTGCGGCTGGCGGACTGGCGGGCGTCGGCAAAGGAGCGGGAGAGGCGTTATGGCGAGGTTTGAGTCCATGACCCTCGACGGCTGTGCACCGACCCCCCTTGCTTCCTACTTGAAGGCGCTTGGTGTGCTGCGCCTGATCTCCTCCGATGCAAACCATGTAGACGGGCAGGCTGCGGACCCCAGGGCCCGGGGGTGGTGGAAGGGCGAGCGCTTCCATGTCAGGACGACGCTCGACCAGGCCGCCCTGTGCAGGTTCTTCCTGGACGAGTATGCACCAAGCCCGATCATCGCGCCGTGGAACGGGCGGGCGGGCTTTCTCGAAGGCGATGCCGGAGCGGATTCCTCGCGCACCGGCGCGGAGCTCATGAAAGCGATTCAACGAAGTCGGAGTCCGCGACTGTCGAATATGCGGGGAACGGTCGAGTCCTTGCGAAGCAACGAAGCTGTTTCGGGATACGACGGACTGCGTGCAAAGGCGAACAGGCTGATCAAGAAAGCGAAGGAGCTGAAGGGTGACGAAAAGATCCGTGTGGAAGATGAACTGAAGGCAGTCAAACGACAGGCATCGGAATCGAAGGGCATATTGCTCCCGACGTTGAGAGCCACGACGGATCCCGACCATCTTGCATACATCGACGCATGCTATGTCCTTTCGACGGATGAAGCGCCGGCGCCGTTGCTTGGCTCCGGAGGGAACGATGGCAGCCGGGACTTCGGCGTCAACTTCGCCGAGCATCTGCTGAACCTGTTCGACCTCGACCACGGAAATCCGACAGAGGGCGCGCGCATGCAACTCGATGGGGCGCTGTTCGGTCTCGGGCAGCGTCTCGGTGCCTCCGGGTCGATGGGCCAGTTCAGTCCGGGACAAGGCGGTGCGAACGCGACGACCGGATACGAAGGTTACGGCGCGCTCAATCGTTGGGATGTCGTGCTGGCAATGGAAGGAGCCATGGTGTTCGCTGGCGCCCTGACCCGACGTTGGGGGGCGAGCGGTGATTCCCGGGCCGCTTTCCCGTTCACGTTCGATCCCGTTGGCGCCGGAGCGGGCGGTCTGTCGGTCGCGGACCCCAACCGTCCCCGTGGAGAGATCTGGACTCCCCTGTGGCACAAGCCTGCCACGTATTGCGAGGTATCGGCCATCTTCGCCGAGGGGCGGCTCACGCTGGAACGTCGGGCGGCTCGCACGGGCCTGGACGCCGCCCGATCGGTCACGCGACTGGGGCAGGCGCGAGGTATCCGCAGCTTCGAGCGTTACTCGCTCATCCAGCCTGACAGCAAGATGCCGTATCAGGCGACCCCTCTCGGCCGATTCGATGCGCCGGACACCCCACGCCCGGACTTGATTGTAGACCTCGAGGTCGGCGGCTGGCTGGAGAACGCACGCCGTCACGCCGGCAGCAATACATCCCCGGCGCACGCGAAGTCGGCCATGCGCCGGTTGCAGGATGCGCTCTTCCAGATGACCGATACTCGTCAGAGGGAAGAAGGTGCGCGCAATGTGCTGATCGCGCTCGGCGGGTTCGCTCGCTGGATGACAACCAATCCAAGGGCACGCGAGGGTTTGCGGCCCCCTCCCGTAGTGTCTCCCAAATGGATCGATACGGCGGATGACGGCTCGCCGGAGTTTCGAGTCGCGGCTGCCCTTGCGGGACTCGGCGTGGCAGGGCAGAGGGCGAACGGAGCGATGTCCGTGGCCGGCCGCAAGACCGACGATGCAACGGGTGCGCAACAGTCACCGAGGGCACTGCCGATGGCCTCGCACTTCGCGCCAATCGACGAGAATGCCTATGTCCGCGGTCGACGGAGGACTGTCTGGTCTACGAGCACAAGTACCCCGAACGTGGTGTGGGGAACGGGCAATCTCGTGGCCAACATGATTGCCGTACTGGAACGCCGGCTTGTCGAAGCAACGATTCTCGGTCTTTCGGACAAGCCATTCGCCAGTGCGTCGCACGCCCGCCTCGCCGACGTCGCAGCATTCCTCTCCACCGACTTCGATGACTCGCGCTGTGCCGCGCTTCTCGCCGGGTTGATCTGGGCTCGTCCCACACATCCACGAATGAACCCGACAGCTCCGGTCGCTCCCGTTCCGTTCGCCTACGCTGCGCTCAAGCCCATCATCACGCCAGACGAAACGTTGCGCCGCCTCCGCGTCCTTGCCGAGACGGCACGGCTGCCGGTGCCGCCGGAGCTGGTCCCGCAGCTACGCGCGGGCGGCAACCGTCCAGATGGGCGTGCGTCGGACGCCGCGGTTCGCATCGCCCTGGCGCGCGCCCGCGGATCGGGCATTCCGTCCCCGTTCGACCCCGCACGATCGGGCGGACGCCCGGGAATCGCAGAGTGCAGCCGTCATGGAGCGGGCGTGCCCGCCGACCGCCTGGCTGCCGCCCTCCTCATCCCGCTCGATGGCCGTACGTTGAAAATCCTGGTGCGCCGCGCTTATCCCGACGCCATTGCCGAGCCCGATACCGAGTCTATGGAGGACCCGACCGATGCCGCTTGATTTCTCCTCCCTGAACAACGAACCCCGCCTTCTCGTGGAGGCCGAGCTGAAGCCCGTTCAAGGAGACCGGTTCCAGCCGACGGGATTCCCCAATCTCGGCCACGCAAGCTACGAGTCTCCGGACGGGAGAGGACTGATGCTCCTCGTCGAGAGCGCACAGTCGATGGCGAACCGCCTTGAAGCGGTTTGCTGGGACGAGGTGGCCGATGACTGGGTCGAACCGCTCCGTGGCCTCGCGATCGTGAAAGTAGTCGATGAAAACGATGCTCCACTCACGAATTCCCTGCTGGAAGCGCACCGGATCAACTCACCGTACATTCTGGAGGGCAAGGACAAGACCGTCCTCGATTTGCTGAAGGCGCGGCTTGCCGCCATGGAAGTCGGGCGAGTCGATCTGCGCGAATTAGCCAAGGTACTGCTGGAGTTCGACACCAACGCGCTCTTGCACGGTGTTTTCCTTGCCAAGAAGGAGCTTGCCGGTGGTCGGCTGCGCCTTCCGCGATCGTTGTCGTCCTTTGTTGAAGCCGAGAACGCAAGGGTCGCGGCGAGCGGCGGCGTCAAGAATGACAGCGTCGATCCGAAGGGCGATACGGCGAAAGGGTTCGGCAACGTGCCGTTCTCGCGCGACGAGTGGGTCGCCGGCCGGATCGTCGCATACTTCAATCTCGACCTTCGCCAGGTTCGGGCGTTCGGTCTCGGCGGTGAGGTCGAGCGTCTTCTGGTCACACTGGCCTTGTTCAAGATCCGGCGGCTTCTTCTGGAAGGTCTTCGGCTGCGCACCGCTTGCGATCTCGACGTGACACGGATCACCGTCACCCGCCCCGAAGCCTTCGATCTACCGAGCCTTGCCGATCTGGAAAAGGAGTTGGCCGGATTGATTGAAGCCGTGGAAGCCGAGGGTCTGTTCGGTGAGAGACGCGTGCTGACCGTCAAGTACCGGAAGTGAGCAATGTTCGCTCTCGCCTTCCGCTTTCCCGCCGGCCGCTATCACGCGACGCCGTGGGGACGAAACGTCAACGAAGCGGATGTGGCTTGGCCGCCCGAGCCGTGGCGGCTGCTGCGCGCCCTGATCGCCGCCTACTGGCGCAAGGGCGACCACGCGCGCTGGCCACAGGAGGCACTCGGTCGCCTGATCGACGCCCTGGCCGAGACACTCCCCGTATACCGGTTGCCGGAGGGCGCGGTGCACGCGCACACCCGCCACTACATGCCCCAGGCGCGCGGCCGGACAACGCTGATCTTCGATGCATTCGTGCGACTGCCGGGGCAAGGGTCGATCATCGCGGCTTGGCCTGCCGTGACACTGGATGCGGATCTCTTCTCGCTCGGCGCCGACCTCGCCGAGGCAATCGGCTATCTCGGGCGCGCCGAGAGCTGGACGGAGTGCGAAGCCCTCGTCGAGTGTGATGACAAGCCCAACTGTGGTCCGGTCGAAGCAGGATTTTGCGGAGATCCGGTCAGGCTTCTGGCGCCTCTCCCGCCCGCCATGTACACGGATGAGCGCGATCGCCTGATCGCCGACGAAGAGGAACGCATTCGGAGCGCGGCAAAGAAGCCGCCCTCGCCAAGGAAGCTCGAGACCGAGATCACCAAGGCGTTTCGGAGCAAGGCAAGCGGGCTGGATACCGTACCCGAGCGGCTCGTTGACGCGCTTGCGCTCGACACGGCGGACTATCAGGATCGGGGCTGGCATCGTCCTCCCGCCGCTCGAGAAGTCCTCTACGCCCGAGACGAGCAGGCTGCTCCTGTGGTCGCGCCCCGCACCCGCAGGCGACGCTCAGGGTCAAGCACCAGCGCGAACATGCCCACCGTGGCCAGGTACCTGCTCGCCGGTCGCCCTCGACCTCGCGTCGAAGACACGATCAGGATCGGCGAGCTCATGCGCCTTGCCGCCCTCTCGAAGTTTGGCTGGCGGCCCGACGACGCATCCGGTCGCCGAATACCGAAAGCGCCGTGGCAGATTTCCGGTCGCGACTCCGAGGGCAAACCACTCCGAGACCCGGCGCACCGCCACGCCTACTGGCTTCCCGAGGATGCGGATTCGGACGGCCTGATCGACCATGTTTCGGTGTTCATCCCGGACGGCATCGATCGCGACGTCCAGGCGAAGCTCGACCGCATTACCCGCTTGTGGGTGGAACGGAAACAGCGTTCGGGCGACGAGGATGTCGAAGTGGCAGGGACGGAAGAGTGGCGACTGGCGCTAGAAGGATTCGGCAAACGGAGCGATTTCGCGGACAGCGCCCCTGTCTTCGGAAGCTCGACGCATTGGCGAAGCGCCACGCCTTTTCTCGCGGCGGGGCATTTGAAGTCCGACCGTCACGCCGGCGAATTTCGACGGCTCGTCAGGCGAATGGGCATGGACGAGAGGTTCGGCTTCGATCCCGCAAGGGTCGACATCCGCGAGCTGAAGAATGTGCGGATTGGGGGAACCTCACGTCACGCACTCCACTTCCATCGTTTTCGGTCCAGAGGAAGGGAGAAGCAGCACGACACGAGGGGCGCGTTGCTCCAGGTCACATTTCCAGTGCCGGTGAACGGCCCTGTCGCGATGGGTTACGGAAGTCACTTCGGCCTCGGGCTGTTTGTCGTGCAGCCCCGGTTGTCGGAGGACTGACCGATGTCTCGCCTGCCGATCGAGACCGCGGGCACATTGCAGCTCACCTGCCGGGAGGATCGCCCGTGGTCGGGGTGGTGGATCGGACAACCGCTGGCGGCTGCGCGGAGATCGACACGTGGCTGGTTGCCATCGGCGCGCCATTATTGCTTGGCGATGGCGTAAGAGGTACTCATGACCAGACGCAGACTCCCCATCGGCATTCAGACCTTCCGCGAGATCCGGGAGCGGGATTGCTACTACGTCGACAAGACGGCCTATATCCAGAGGCTGCTGGACGAAGGCAAGCATTACTTCCTGTCGCGCCCGCGCCGTTTCGGCAAGAGCCTGTTCCTCGACACCTGCAAGGAGCTGTTCGAGGGCAGCGAGGCGCTGTTCGAGGGGCTGGCCATCCATGACGACTGGGACTGGTCGGTGCGCCACCCGGTGGTGCGCCTGAGCTTCGGCAGCGGCAACTTCAAGGAGCCGGGCCATGTCGAGCGGCGTCTGATGGAGCAGCTCGCCGCCATCGAACGCCGCGCAACGATCGCTCCCGAGTACTCCACCGCCCCCGGTCGCCTTGCGTCCCTGCTGGAAGCGCTGCACGAGCAGACCGGGCAGCCCGTTGCGGTGCTGATCGACGAGTACGACAAGCCGATTCTGGATGCGCTGGACACGCCGGAGGTCGCCCGCGCCAACCGCGACTTCCTGCGCGGTCTGTACGCGGTCGTCAAGGACGCCGACGCGCACATCAGTTTCAGCTTCATCACCGGGGTAAGCAAATTCTCGAAGGTCAGCCTGTTCTCGGGGCTCAACAACCTCATCGACATCACCCTGGATCCACGCTACTCCGCCATCTGCGGCTACACGGAGACGGATCTGGACGCCGTGTTCGCACCCGAGCTCCCGGGCCTCGACCGGGACGAGATTCGCGACTGGTACAACGGCTATGGCTGGCTGGGCGAGGAGAAGGTCTACAACCCGTTCGACATCCTGCTGCTGTTCGACAAGCGCAAGTTCGGCGCCTGGTGGTTCGAGACCGGCACCCCGGCGTTCCTGGTCGAGACGCTGTTCAAGCGCCGGGTGAGTTCTCTGGACCTTGACGGCATGGTGGGCAGCGACGACCTGCTGTCCACCTTCGACGTGGACGACATCGCGACCGAGGCGCTGCTGTTCCAGACCGGCTACCTCACGATTCGGGACGCGGAAGACCTCGGCGGCGAAATGTTCTACCGGCTGGGCTATCCGAACCGGGAGGTGCGCCAGAGCCTGAACCGAAGTCTGCTGCGCTACCTGGTGCGGGACCCGTCCCGCCAGACCGCGAACAGCATCCGGCTCTACCGGCTGCTGGAGGCCGCCGACTTCGAGGGGCTGAAGACGCTGTTCCAGGCGTTCTACGCGAGCATCCCCTACGAGTGGTACACGAACAACGACATCGCGCGCTACGAGGGCTACTACGCAAGCGTGTTCTACTCGTACTTCGCGGGCCTCGGACTGGATGTGAGGGTGGAGGACAGCACGAGCCACGGCCGTCTGGACATGGCAGTGCGCTTCGATGGCGCGGTCTACCTGTTCGAGTTCAAGGTGGTGGAGATGGCGGGGGAAGGCGCGGCGATGGCGCAGTTGAAGGAGAAGCGTTACGCGGACAAGTACCGGGGCTCGGGTGAGCCGATCCACCTGATTGCCGTGGAGTTCAGCAAGGACGCCCGCAACGTGGTGGCGTTCGAGGTGGAGCGCGCTTGATCGGCTGGAGCATGGACGCGTCCAGATGCACTGCCGCCCGGGATTGCTGAATGAAGCAGCCGCAAGACTACCGCCGTCGGTTGACAGACTTCCAGCACGGCCGAATGTACGGGACCGTGACCGTCCGCAATCCCTTCCTGCTTCGTCCCGATTGAACCTGAGCCAGTCTCGGAAGGCTTCCGTGCGTGCCGGAGTTCCGGTATGAGGGATGCACCGCAGCGGACGAGTACGTGGAGAAGGCGATCCTGACCGGGTACGGGCTGAATCCGCGCGAGGTCCACTTCCCGGATGCCTTGGCCGAGCAGCTCGCGACGGCCTACCGGGGGCGCAACGACGCGCGGCAGGCGACTTGGGCGGAGCGGGTCCGCGCCATATCCCGCTTGAGGTGAAGGAGACTTGGTCTTCCCGCCGTCCTGCTCCGTCGATGGCCTTTCGGGCCACAAGTATGCCGTGGAAGAAATGTAAATTGTTTCAAGAAATATTGGACATCTACACCCGACATCTTCATCCCTGTTACCGTTCTTGACGACAAGTTGGTTGACGGATACCGATGCCGGACACCCCCCAACAAGGCGAGCTCCCGCTCGAAGCACCCCCTCTCCCCGAAGACGCACCGTTCCTGCCGACGCGGATGGTGAACGAGTATGTCTACTGTCCGCGGCTCGCCTATCTGGAATGGGTGCAGGGGGAGTGGGCGGAGAGCGCCGATACCGTCGCGGGCACCCGTACGCATCGCCGGGTGGACCGCGAGGACCGGCCGCTGCCGTCGCCCAAGGAGTTGGCCGAGCAGGAGCGGCCTCGCACCCGCTCCGTCACCTTGTCCTCGCGCCGGCTTGGACTGGTCGCCAGAATCGACATGGTGGAGAGCGACGGCGAGATCGTCGTTCCGGTGGACTACAAGCGCGGCAAGCGCCCGCACTTGGCTGCCGGCGCGTACGAGCCGGAGCGGGTGCAGCTTTGCGTCCAGGGGCTGCTGCTCGAGGAGAACGGCTATCGCTGTACCGAGGGCGTGCTCTACTTCGCAGAGAGCCGGGAGCGGGTGCGCGTCGTCTTCGACGAGGAGCTGCGTCAGGCGACGCGGGGTGCGATTGGCGGGCTGCGCCTGGTCGCGGCCGGTGGTCGCATCCCGGCGCCGCTCAGCGACAGCCCCAAGTGTCCGCGCTGTTCGCTCGTCGGCATCTGTCTGCCTGACGAGGTCAATCACTTCCGGCGCATGGGCACCACGCCCAGGCCGATCGCGGTGCGGCATGAAGAGATGCTGCCCCTGTACGTCCAGGCCAACAATGCCCGTCTCGCAAAGAAGGGCGAGACGATTACCATCACCGAGGAGGACGGCCCGACCACGACGGCGCGGCTCATCGACGTCTCTCAGGTCGTGCTCATGGGCAACGTCAGGATGACGACCCCGTGCCTGCATGAGCTGATGCGCCGGGAAATACCAGTGACCTGGCACAGCTACGGTGGCTGGTTTCTCGGCCACACCGTGGGGCTCGGTCACAAGAATGTGGAGCTGCGCGAGGCCCAGTATCGTGCGAGCTTCAGCCCGGCCATCTCGCTTGGCGTTGCGCGCTCGCTGGTTGCCGCCAAGATTCGCAACTCCCGGACCATGATTCGGCGCAACTGGCGAGGCGAGGAGCGGGATCGGGACCTCGTGCTGAACACGCTGCGCCGACTCGCCGATCGGACCCGCCACGCGGCCGATGCCGGTACGCTGCTTGGACTCGAGGGCGAAGCCGCCGCAGTGTACTTCCGCGCATTTGCCGGGTTGCTCGGGCCGCGTGCGGACGCAGATGCCGGAGAAGCGACCGCATTGCCGGCATTTCGCTTCGATCGCCGCAACCGGCGTCCTCCGACGGACCCGGTGAATGCGCTCCTGTCCTTCGCCTACGCCATGTTGACACGATCCTTCTCGGTGACCCTGAGTGCGATTGGATTCGACGTCTATCGTGGCGTCTACCACCAGCCTCGCTACGGACGTCCGGCCCTTGCGCTCGACCTGATGGAGCCGTTTCGTCCGATTGTTGCGGATTCCACGGTGTTGCAGGCGATCAACAACGGCGAGGTGAGGCCTGACGATTTCCTGCACGGCGGCGCCGGCACCGCGCTCAAGCCGGTCGGACGCAAGCGCTTCATCGCCGCATTCGAACGCCGGCTCGCGCAGGAGACGACGCATCCGGTATTCGGCTATCGCCTGAGCATGCGGCGTCTGATCGAAGTCCAGGGACGGTTGTTCGGTCGGTTTCTGATGGGGGAGATCAAGGACTACCCGCAGTATCTTCCGCGCTGAGGACGGGCAATGGCCGAAGTGTGGAGCGGAAACCGGGGATGACCGAGCGGCTATACATCGTCACCTACGACATCGCCAGCCGCCGCCGGTGGCGCAAGGTCTTTCGGACGATGCAAGGGTATGGTGAATGGTTGCAGCTTTCGGTGTTCCAGTGCCGTCTGACCGCCAGACGGCGCGTGGAGATGGTCTCCGATCTGGACAGCCTGCTCCATCATGGCGATGATCATGTCCTGATTGTCGACTTGGGGCCGACGGACAAGGTCTCGCCGCGGGTCGAGAGTCTGGGCAAGCGTTTCGATGCGGTAGCGCGGGAGCCCATCATCGTTTGAAGAGTCGATAGGAGACGATCGTGGTGATGCAGGGGTCGTTCGCCGCAGTGTCGCGAGCACTCGAGTGATGCAGCATGCAACGGTAGCGCTCGAAGCATGCTAACTTGTTGTATTCTTGGTGTTCTTTAACAAGATGGAGATGATTCCAACCTCATGGCATGGGCGTCGCGCGCAAGAATCGAGGGAGCGCTCGAATCTCCGTGATTTTTTCCCACGTTTTCGGGGAGATGCGCGGACCCTGAATTCCGCGGTTTTATGCCGCGGCCTCATTGAAGCGGAAGCTCTCGGTGTCGAGATCACCTCAAGACTTGATCTGCACCATTTGTCCGCACTTTTCGGTAGCCGCGAACACCAGGTGCTCCCCGAAATTGGTCGTGCACGCGAACGGCAGCGGATGGCTCTCCATCCAGGTGAGCATTTCGTTGACCTGACTCACCTCCCAGCCCCGGTGGGCGAGCCGCCGGTCGGCCAGCAGCGAGTCGGCTTCGTCGAAGACGAGGAATGCCTCGGAATCGCGCGCCTCGGCAAACGCCGCGGCAATCCGCTGCTCCGTCCCCCCGACCCACATCGACATCAGGTCCGATGCCCGCCGCTGCATGATCTCCAGGCCGAGCCGCTCCGCGAGGTAGCGAACCAACGCGCTCTTGCCCGTCCCCGGCGGCCCCTGGAGACACAGCGAGAAGCGCCGCTCGCCGCTTCGCACGAGACGTTCCGCAAGGACGCAAGGGTCGACGTCCGCACGGATGAGCGCGAGATCGAAACGGGTCGGCGTCCCCTCGGGCGGCTTCGTGCAGGACAGCACTCGAGAGAGGCTGCGCACGCCGCATCGCACTGTCTCGATGTCGCCCCCGCCGAGTCGCGCCGCGGCGGTGGCGCCGGCGGCGATGCCCGGGGACGCTTCGAATTCCGTGGCAAGCGCCCGGGCCTCGTGCGGTTGCCCCTCGATTCCGTTGCGCTCGAGCTGCCGCATCCAGATTCGCGCCCTGACCCGGGCGGTCGGCGGGCGGAGCTCCAGGGCGAACATCATGCGCCGGAGGATCGCCGGGTTGACGCCCGCAGCGTCGTTCATGGTCCACAGTGTGGGTGCCGGCGCCTGCTCCAACTGCCGGTGCATGTAGACCTTGGAGCCACCGTGGCGCAAGCCGGAGCGGGTGAAGCGCCCGAACATCGGAAACTGCGGAAGCGGGTCCGCGAGCAGATCCTCCATCTCGTCGAAGAGCAGCAGAGAGCCGCGGTCCCGGGCGAGCAGACGCTGGGCGAGCCGAAGCTCCTGGAGCCGTTCGCCGCGGGCGGGCTCGTCGCCGTCATCATCGGCCTCGCCGACGGTGAACAACGTCACTCCCAGTCGTTCGGCCAGGACCTTGCAGAACTCGGTCTTGCCGGTGCCTGGAGGTCCGTGGAGGAGGATGTTCACGCCGGTGGCGCCGGAACCCAGCGCCCCGGCCAGCAATCGCTCGACGTGATCTCGGTCCCGGGCGATGTGGTCGAAGTCCGACCACTCGAGCTCGGTCGGAGACGCCGCCGGGAGCAGCAGGTGGTGCACGTCCAGGCTTGCATCGCCGGGCGCGGTGGTGATTCGGTGCAGGCGGCTGACGACAATCAGATCGCCGTCGTTGTCGATGGAGACGAGCCCCGAGCGAACGAGCGGTGCGCCGTTCGCGAATCGGCGGTGGACCGTGCCCGCCGAGATGCCGAGGAGTGCGGACAGCGCGCGTCCCCTCAGGTTGAGGGCGTTGATGTTTCTTCCGGCTCGACCGAACACGTCGTCGACCATCGACTCGATGATCGGCTGCGTCTGGTAGCGCAGCAGAAGCTCCAGGATGCTGACGTCGGTTCGGGTAAGGTCGGTTGTCCTTGCAAGGCGGCGCAGACGCCGGCCGGTGCGATCGCATCGCGTCCCGTTCGTCGCCGACCATTCCTCTCGCAATTCCTGCTGCAGACGACGCAGCCTGGGCGCCGACATCCCCTCGTCGGCGTCAAGTTCCAGCCGGCGATGACGATGTCGTCTCCTCTTGCTCCCGAATGCGATCCGGTTCTCCCGCTCGGCGATCCACGTGGCCAGCGCGGATGCCTCCTCGTTCAGATGGTGAAGCCTCGAGGCCGCATTCGCGAGATAGCCGGCAAGCAGGTGTCGTTCATATGCGGTCAGCATCGCTGTCTCCGGCGTTCCGATTCGGATTCAGGCTACTGCACCGATACGTCAAATCCGGACGTATTGAATTCGCCACCGCCACTTGCTTCCGGTCGGCATGGTTCGCAGCCCGCCGATCGGACTCCCGCCCACCGTTGCGCATCCGAGCGAGGCGGCCTTTGCGTATCTCCAGTGCCTGCGCGACGCCTCGGCGCCGAACCGCTTCTTCCACCGCTCACTTCAGGTCGACGCAATGAACGTCGCGCGCACGCTCCTCGGGTGGCGCACCCGGTGGCACGAGGCCGGCTGGGATGGGACCTTCCCCGACACCGCGCCGGCCCGGCTCACCGACATGGCCGCGGTGGAGGCGCTTGCCAGGAACAATGTGCCGCCCAGCCCCGGCGAGCGACTCGGGAGCGTCGCGGCGGCGCTCGGCGAGCGCGTCGCGCAGATTGACTGCGTGGAGTTGCATGCGTCGGCGGACGCACTACCCTACGCTTGGCGGTCGGTGCTGGACGCGTTGCCTTGTGAACTGGCGCCCGGGCTCGCTCCTGCCCCCGCCGGTCGGGACGGGTCGGACCTCGCCCGAGTGCAGTCACGGCTGCTCGCCATCGCCGACGGCACCGTGGAATGGAGTTGCCAGCTCCGCGTTGTGCCGAGCTTCGGCCGGCTTCGCTCTGTGCCATCGTCCCCTGCATCACCCCGTGGACGAACGCTTTCACGCGACATCGGAATCGGGACGCCTGCCTCTCGGAGTTGGACGATGCAAGGCAGAGTTCGACGTCTCCGATGAACTACCGATGGGTTGAGGCATGGGGAAGGCTTTGTCGGATGTCCGGGATACCGGCCAGAAAGATCGCCTCATGCCGATGTCCCGAATAGGCGCAGTGAATGTACTCGTTCCAATGGTTGGGATCCGGACCGTACTTCATCAGATGACCGAGCGCGTCATCCGTCCCGCCCGGACTCTTCTCCTTCATCTCGCTTCTCTCATCCCGGAAATGGATTCGGCCATGAGGGAGGCGACGTTCTCCGCCAAAGCGTAGATGCCGTGGCACGGGTCAAGACCCGCGAACTTGGCAGGGATCGGACCCTCGTCCCCGAGACCGGCTTCGAGGGCCATCTTCCTGCCCTCCCGCCAGCTCGCCAGATCGACGACCTTCGACCCGCGGGACGAGACGATCTTCTTCGTGATCTTGTCGGCAACAGAACCCATCGTGTGCTTTCGGTCGCTTTCGCTCGCGGGGCTCCCCCGTCCACATGGGAATGTAGCGGCGCGAGCCTCGCACGGCGATGATTGGCCGGTTCACTGAGCCCAGGGAGGTCTGACAGCAAGCGCCGCCGTGTCGTTGGGGCGGACGTTGACGGGCGTGTCCGTTGCGAACATGACCGGCGTGCTCACCCTCGCCATGTCTCGCGGCGTAGCCGATTGCGGTCGGTACGATCACCGCAACCGCAGCTCCGACGAGCGCCATGGACACGAGGAACCCAGCCCCGACACCGGGCCGTAGGGGCCCGGGGAACCGCGCTCCTGTCCTGCGCGCGACATCGCGCAATCCTTGTCCGCCGGCATCGACGGCGGGCGCGTCGGCTCGGAACGGTGACCCTTGTGGCCTGAAACCGGAAGCGTTGCAGAATGCCCCGCCGGCCGGGAATCGGTTCGACGCGCACCGCGTCATGGAATGGGTTCGCCCGTACGCCGATCGCCGTAGAATCCGCCAAGCGAAGGCGAAGCGGAACGGAGCGAGCGATGTCGGGGACGGAAATCATCTTCGAGGTCAGCGAAGACGAGCTCGACGGCGGGTATTCGGCGAGCGCCCTCGGCTTCGGCATCCACACCCAGGGCGACACCATGGACGAGCTCCGGCGCAACGTCCGCGAAGCGGTGGACTGCTACTTCGACGAGAGCATGGAGTGTCCGCGTCTCATCCGGCTGCACTACGTGCGCGACGAGGTCCTCGTGGCTTGAGGCTCTCGCGCGACGTGAGCGGCGGCGCCCTCGTGACGGCGTTGCGCCGCTTGGGCAACGAG
This sequence comes from Gammaproteobacteria bacterium, assembly GCA_022826505.1. GTDB lineage: Bacteria > Pseudomonadota > Gammaproteobacteria > HK1 > HK1 > HK1. Next base: position 19,926 of record JAJDUQ010000205.1, on the reverse strand, counting down.
AAGGTGCGCCAGCGCGGCTCGCACGTACGGATCACGACCCAGGCGGGGGGGCGAACACCACGAGGTGGTCCCGCTGCACGATCCGATCCGCACGAAGACGCCGTCGAGCATTCTCAAGAGTGTCGCCCGGCATCACGCCAGCTCGCCTGGAATTCATGCTCTTTCCGAAATCACCTGCTGCAGCCTCGGATGGACTGTGCTCATCAAGCGGTCCAGTCGACCCCGCATCCATGCAACGGCCTCTTCGAATTCGCCTGACGAGGAGCCCTCTCCCGGAAATGGAAACTGCACCTCTCGCAATGAGGGTCCGGGCCGAACATCCTTCATCGGTGTTCGAGTCGGCTTCCCGGATGCCACACCTGCCTGGGACTCGGTGGCTCGGTGTTCGATTCCCCTGTACGGTCGCCATCCCTCGGAGCCGGGTGAATAACGGAGGTCCACGTGAAGGGCTGGTGGTGCGTGCCATACGGTGATGCTCTCGCGTGGGTGGAGGCCCCTTCGGAGACCGCTGCAGTGCGACGCTCCCTCGAGCTTCATCCCTTGGGCAATCGGACGGACGATGCGCGTCAGCTCGCAGTATCCCCCGGGACTCGTACCCGGACGTTGAGAGCTTCCGTTTCTCCGGCCTCGAGGTGGAGCCATGGCGAATGGAGGAGTCGCCCCCGGCGCCGATGCTCAACGTGATATCGAAGGCGAACAACTGGTCGCGTTCGGTCGCACAGGCTGCCCCCGCGATCTACGAATCCGTATCTCCGTACAGGGTCCGGGGAAAGCAGCGAGCACGCGCCGGGCCCTCGGGCTCGTGCCGGACGTCGGGCCGCGGACCCGCGTGCTCGACATCGGCTGCGGGACCGGTGCAGGTGGACACTTCGATGAAACCACCCGTATCGCGGGTCTGAGCCGCCGCGTATTTCGCCGCGGTCGTGCTCGTGCCCGGCGCGCTTCACGCCCAGGGCGAACGCGTCATCACCGACATCGCGGGGCGACCTCTACCGCTTTCGGAACGACTTCCACTTCTCCGTCTTCCTGGGGACTGCAATCGGGAGCCCTCACGCCGCGTCAAGGCATCGTGAAGTCGGCGCCGAGCTCCACCAACTCGCGCCGGTAGGGCATGGCATCGGGCCGCGCCTCGCCGAGTTCGCGGGCGTAGCGGTGGCCGCCGTACACCGCGGCAGCGATGGTGCCCGGAGCGAGGCAGTCTCCGATCCGGGTCACGCGGCGAATTCCGGCTTGCGCGAGCGCGGCCTCGTCCTCCATGAGGGCGTGGTAGAGCGCGTCGGCGGCAAGCGACGCGGTCACGAGGACCAGGGTGGCGCAGGCACGCTCGAACGGGTCGCCTCCGTACTCGGGCTCGATGGTCACGCTGGCGTCGCCGAGCGCGCTCACCGCGTGGTTCGCAATCACGTTCACCCCCGCCTCGCGCATGCGGACCTGGATGCGGCGGAGCTCCAGGGTGAAGGTCGTCCAGGCCGAGACGAGACTCTGGGGTGTCACCAGCGCCACGTCGTGCCCTTCGGCGGCCAGCTTCTCCGCGATCACGCCCCCCATGTAGTAGTGGTCGTCGTCGAAGATCACGACGGGGCTCTCGACCGCTGCGCCTCGCATGATGTCGTCCGGGGTGCGCACCCGATCGGGGCGCTCGAGTGCGCCCGGCATCGGATGGTCGTGGTGGCGCCCGGCGCCGTCGCGGCGCCACGTCGAGCCGGTGGCGATCGCGACCAGCGGGCAGCCCGTCTCGCGCACCTGCGCCGCGTCGAGGCGGCTTGCTCGATAGACCTCGACGTTCGGCAGCTTGTGGAGCTGGCTCACGCGCCAGTCGCGCACCCGTCCCCACGCGGCGAGGCCGGGGAGACGGCTCTCCAGCGCGACCCGGCCTCCGAGCTCGGTACCCGCTTCGGCGAGCGTCACCTCGTATCCGCGCTGGCCGAGCGCGCGCGCCGCCTCGAGCCCGGCGGGGCCCGCCCCGACCACGAGCACGCGCTCGTCGCCGGCGCGGGCGGGGATGCGCTCCGGGTGCCAGCCCTTGCGCCACTCCTCTCCCTTGGTCGGGTTCTGGGTGCAGCGCATCGGCGCGCCGAGGTTGTCGCCGGACACGCAGATATTGCATCCGATGCACTCGCGGATGTCCTCGATGCGGCCTTCCTCGATCTTCTTCGGCAGAAACGGATCCGCGATGGAGGGCCGCGCCGCGCCGATCATGTCCAGTACGCCCTTGCGGATCAGGCTCACCATTCGGTCCGGGGAGGTATATCGTCCCACTCCGACCACCGGCTTCGACGTGAACCGCTTGACGAAGCGGGTGTAGGGCTCCTGGAAGCCCTCCTCGGAGAAACGGGCGGTGATCGAGTCGTTGTCCCAGTCGCTGCAGTTGACGTCCCAGAGATCGGGAAGCTCTCCCAGCATCTCCAGAACCTCCCGGCCCTCGCGCTCGGCGAGAATGCCCCGCTCGCCCATCAGCTCGTCGACCGCGAAGCGCACCACGACGCCCATGGTGTCGCCGACCGCCTCCTTGGTGTCCTCGATGACCTCGCGCAGGAGCCGCGCGCGGTTCTCCATCGAGCCTCCGTACTCGTCGCTGCGGTGGTTGTGGCGCGGCGAGAGGAAGTGCATGAGGAGCGAGAGATCGTGGGCTGCATACACGCACACGATGTCGAAGCCCGCCGTTTTCGCGTTCATCGCGGCGCGGCGGTGCCAGCGACGGTAGTCGGCAATGTCGGCCCTGGTCATGGCGCGCGCATGGATTGGGTGGATTCCGTCGACCGGCCGCGCGCTCGGCGCCATCGGCACCTCGCGGCTCGTCAGGTTGCTTGCGTGGTAGCCCATGTGGGTGAGCTCGATCGATGCGAGGCTCCCGTGCCGGTGCACGAGCTCCGTCATGCGGGCCAGGGTGGGGATGTCGCGCTCGTCCCACAGCCGCACCTCGCGGGCGGTCTCGGTGGTGGGGTGAATGTCGCACTGCTCGGTGCTGACGACCGCCCAGCCCCCCTCGGCCTTCACCCCGCGCATCACCGCCATCGAGGTGGGATGGAGCCGCCCCATGCCGTTGCAGTGGGGCACCTGGTAGAAGCGGTTGCGGGCGGTGACCGGGCCGATCCTCACCGGCTCGAACAGAACGTCGTAACGGGGGTCCCGGGACATGGTTGCGGCTCCGTGGGCAGCGCCGAGCGCGATGCTACCGATCAGCGGGTCGTTTGCGGGAGGGGGCGAAATACTACGGCAATCCGCCAGATGCCATCCGGAGTGCTGATGCCCCTGCACGTCGACCAGTGGTTCATGCCGCACCCGGTCGCTCCGATGGAGGATTACCCGCGCCCGAGCGACATCAGCCGAAGCGAGCAGAAGTCCGGCGACCCGGTCACGGCCCGCCATTCGATCAATCCGCCGGTGGTATGCAACGTGATGTTCGCGATCACCGACTTCACCGTCGAGAACGGTGCAACCCGCCTGGTGCCCGGCAGCCACCGTTCGGGTCTGCACCCTGTCCCCGACAGGGACTACGGCGTGTTCTACGCCGAGGTTCCTGCCGGCAGCTTCGTCGTATGGGAGGGCCGCACCTGGCACGCGGCGAGTTTCAACACGGCGGACTCCCCGCGGGTGGGCATCACCACCTACTGGAGCGCGCCCTTCATCCGCCAGTTGCTGAACTTCCCACTCGGACTGCGCCCCGAGGTCGCGGACGCGCTCACCGAGCACGAACGTGCGCTGATGGGGTTCAAGACGTGGGAGATCTCCACCCCGCGCTTGCCGCCGCGGGTGGTGGCAGTTGCCCTTCGCCCGTCTCCTGGCTACGGCTCGGCCGCGACCTCAAACTCCGCTTCCTGCCACGCTGCGTAGCCACCGGCAAGGCTCGCGACGTTCTCGAATCCCATCTCCTGGAGTACGTCGCATGCAAGTGCGGACCGTCCTCCGGTTCCGCAGTACAGCACCACGCGGCGTTTGCGCGCCTGTGACAGCTCGGGGTGACGCTTCGGGAAGTGGAGGTCCGCAGCCGGCTCGATCGTCCCGCGCGGGATCAGCACCGCCCCCGGGAGGTGTCCGAGCCGATGCTCGTCCGGCTCGCGAACATCGACGAGCAGCAGGTCGCCCGCGGCAAGCTCGTCACGGAGTGCGGCGGCATCGATTTCCAGGATCCGACCACGCGCCGCGCTCACCAGGTCCATCAAGGATTTGGTCATTGAGTTCATTGCCTGAACGCACGTCCGACCGACGGGAACGTGTCGTATCCGAGTACCTTGGTTCGGAGCTTTTCGGCCCGTCTGCCACCCAGCCCCAACGAACGTTGCCCTCTCAGCGATTCAATCGCGCCCTCCGCGAGCCCCTGCAGGGCTCGAAGGCAGTGTAGCCCAGGCGTTTGCCGCCTCGCCATGCGTGAGAGCCGATGTGAATTGATGAGCCGTCGTGCGACGACGCGACATTGGACGAAGGCGGTGCCGGCACGCGGCGAAGGAGAGCGGCGCGGGTGCATTGGCACCGCTGCCGCGGGGTTCCGCCGAGACCGTGTACAACGCGCCCGGGACGCGCACCTCGGCCCTCGACGGACGCAACAAGCGGCGTTTCGACTGGGCGTGACGTCAGCACATCCCGCTATCAGGCAGTGGGTTGGTCGGGGAAGCTCGGTCGGGCGTCGTCGAGAATGACCCCGAAGTAGACGTTGTTCGGACAAGCGTACAGGACCTCGCGCCGAGCCTGGACGTTGCGCTCGGTAAACTCCCCGACCGGTGCGGGCTCGGGCGCGAAATGGGCATGGTCGTCCCGGCCCCTCCCCGGGACCGCTGCAACGATGGTATGGATGTGCTGACCCGGACTCTGTCCCCAGGTCATGAAGCACCATGGTGATCCCGAGCTCGCCGCCGAGCCAGCGGGGATTGCGGCCGAACTCGAGCAGGGCCTGCGATGCGGCCTTGAACGGCAGCCGGTCGATGAGCGCAGGATGGCGCTGCGCAACCCGTCGCAAGTACCAACACCGAGCGTTGTCAATGTGAGCAGGAGCCGATGACTGCACCTACCCCCCGGAGAAGAGCCCGCGAAGCGGCCGATGCCGACGCGGGCGTCGAATCGCAGAGCCTGAACCGCCGCGTCGCCGAGCGCTTCGAGCACGTGGCCATCACCTCCGCCCGTTACGCTGCCTACGGACGCAGCGTCGCCGTGATCCTTGTCGGACTCTGGCTCGCGTGGAGCCTGCCGGCGCCTCGGCTCTACTATCCCGAAGCCCTGCTCGCGGTATTCATCGCGCTCGGCTGGCTCACCTACTTCGTCTGCCGGCACCTCGGCACCAGGCACTGGCTCGTCTACCTCTTCGCGCTTGTCGACATGGTGCTCCTGACCTTTGCGCTCCTGTCGGAGAATCCGTTTGCGGAGCAACCGCTGCCGGCCGCGCTTCACTATCGGTTCGACGGCTTCGTGTTCTTCTTCCTGCTCTTCGCCGGCGTGCTGCACAGCTACTCGCCACGGCTCGTGCTCTGGTCGGGTGTCTCGATCGCGCTGTGCTGGGCGGGTGCGCTTGCGCTCGCGGTTCAGGCGCCCGGCGTCGTGACCGAGTTCAGCCTGCCGGGACTCGATGGGATGCCGCGCCTTGGCGCCGTCATGCGCGCCCAGGAGCCGGACTTCATCGAGGTGACGCACCGCGTGCAGGAGATGCTCATCGCGGTACTGGTGGCGGTCATCGCGGCGTTTGCCGTCGCACACTCGCGCCGGCTGGTCCTCGAGAGCGTGCGCGCCGAGCGCGCGAGGGACAATCTGGTGCGCTACTTCTCCCCCGCTGTTGCGGCCGAGCTTGCACGCGACGATCACGACCTGGGCGCGGCGAGGCGCGGGCACGCGGCCGTGCTCTTCGCCGACATCGTGGGATTCACGCGCCTGTCCGAGTCGATCGGGCCGGAGGGAACGATCGGGCTCCTCCGGCACTGGCACGGGCTACTGGGCGACATCGTCTTCCGCCATGACGGCACGCTCGACAAGTACATCGGCGACGGCCTGATGGCCACGTTCGGCACACCGCATCCCGGACCCGACGATGCGAGCCGCGCCCTTGCAGCGGCCCTGGAGATGGTGGAGTCGGCGCGGCCGTCGCGTGGTGCGCAGCCCCTGGACTCGTCGCCGGCCGTTTCAGTCCGGATCGCGGTCGGGGTTCACTACGGTCCGGTGATTCTGGGAGACATCGGCAACGCGCGCCGGCTCGAGTTCGCGGTCCTCGGCGACACCGTGAACGTCGCAAGCCGACTGGAGAGCCTCACCCGCGAGCTGAAGGTGGATCTGGTCGCGTCCGGCGACCTCGTGGCCCGCGCTCGAGAGGAGGGCGGCTCCACCGACCGTCTCGCCCCCCTGGGTATGCGCACTCTCCGGGGGCGTACGGAGCCGGTCGAGGTGTTCGTATCGAAGATCCGGCCATGATTGCGGGGTGGGTGGCCTCGATTCGAGTACGGCATTCCGTTCGCTATCGGCACGAGCCTCAGCCACGGCCTCCTCACTCGAGCGACAGAATATGCTCCCACTCGTCCCCGCTCACCGGCATCACCGAGAGCCGGTTTCCCCGCCGTACCAGCGCCATGCCTTCCAGCGCGCCCTGCGACTTCAACTCCGCGAGGGTGATCGTGCGCCGCAGCTTGCGTTCGAACTTGACGTCGACGAGGTACCAGCGCGGGTTGTCGGGGTCGCTCTTCGGATCGAAGTGCTTGTCATCGGGGTCGAAGGCGGTGGGGTCCGGATAACCCTCGCGCACGACTTGCGCCACTCCGACGATGCCGGGCTCGTCGCAGTTGGAGTGGTAGATGAAGACGCGATCTCCATTCTTCATGTCGTCGCGCATCATGTTGCGCGCCTGGTAGTTGCGCACCCCGTCCCACGGCTCCGTCTGATCGGGACAGTCGGCAAAGTCGTCGATGCCGAACTCGTTCGGCTCGGTCTTCATCAGCCAGTGACGCATGGTGAGGGAACTCCTCGCAGACGCGCGCGCTGCGCATGTCGAATTGTAGTCACGAAACCCGGATTGTTCGTTCGGTGACGATCGCGTCGAGCGGGACATCCCAGTCGGCGGCCGGGAGCGAGCCGACTCGTTGCATCTCGTAGGCGATCCCGACTCGTTTCGGGCCCTTCCAGACGGTGCGGTGGAGCACCGCTCCGAACGTCTTGTCGTAAAACCCGGCGCCCATTCCAAGTCGGTTTCCGCTTGCGTCGAAGGCGACGAGCGGAAACAGCACCAGATCCAGGAACAGGGGCCGGATGCGCCGGCGGGCGGGCTCCGCCGGCTCGGGAATCGAGAACCGGTTGGCCGCGAGCGCGCTTCGCGCATGAAAGGGAAGAAACCACAACCTGGGACCGAAGAGCCTGGGAAGGTATGTCCGCTTGCCCATCGCCCATGCCCGCTCGACGAGCGGGAAAAGATCGATTTCGCCGTCGTTGGAGAGGTAGACGGCGATGGTTCGGCTGTTGGCGAACCATCGGGTGCCGGCGAGGCGGCCGGCCAGCGCCCGAGCGGCTGCCCGACGCTCCGACACGTTCAGGCCACGCCGCCTCCGGCGCATCTCGCGTCGCAGCGCACGACGTTCGGCGGGTGCATTCATCTGCGCACGCCCTGGGAAGCACGAAAGGTTGAAGGCTGCGGGACGGTCGCCGCGGCGAAAATGACGCACCCCGCAGGCGCCGTAGTGCGCGATGACCTCTGAACCACTCGGGTTCAGGGGGGCGCCTGGCGACACGCTTCAGGCTTTCCGCTCTTCGGGCGGACCTGCACAACGGCGCGGCGTTCGGCTCCCGGCAGCATGGAATCAGGCTCGAGAGGTTGCAGGCGCACTCTCGCGCACCACGGGGGCGTCAAAACAAGTCTAGCGACTAGGAGTTCTCGCGTCGACTGATTGCCGCGTCGAGCTTGCTCTCGAGATTGCGGACGGTTTCCCGCGCGGAATCGAGAACACCGACCTGCTTCGACGTGACCTGCTCGCATTCGTGAATCACGTTGAGCGCGGCCATCACCGCCATGCGTTCGGCACCCAGCACCTTGGTGCTGTCTCGCATGTTCCGCATGCGCTCGTTCAACTCACGAGCCGCCTCGACCAGGCTCTCGCGTTCCTCCGGCGGGCAGGAAATCCGGTATTCCTTGTCGAGGATCCGGACGGTGAGGACTTCGCGGTCGTCATTCACGTGCCGGTCTCCATCGCCCGCAGGCGCGTGATCATCGCTTCCACCCGCGATCGCGCCATCTCCGACTTTTCGACCAGCGCCGCGCGTTCCACGATCAGGCTGTTCTGCTGATCGCGAAGAGCCCGGTTCTCGTCCTCGAGCTTGTTGCAGATCAGGATCAGGCGATCGATCTTTTCTTCGAGCGCCTGCGTGTCGAGGCTGTCCATGAGTGCTCCGCCGCGAAATGGTGCGGTGCAGGTATGCGGGCCGCGCAAGTCGACACCGCGATACGCATCAGGAAATATAGGTAACGACGGGATCGATGGTCAACGCTGCGCATGACAAATGCACGTGCCGCGGTGATAGCATCCCGGCCGCACCATGACGTTTCCGCGCCGGGCGGCGAGTTCTGGCGGTTCCGAATCCGACGCGACGAACGTATTGCGGCACCGGCGTGCGGCCTTGGCGAGGTCGGGCAGTTCCGAGGCACCGTGCGGATGCACGTTCACCCTTGATTCGGAGCATCGTTCGCATGAATCGACGCGAATTCGCGAAACGCCGGCAGCGCCTGATGGACATGATGGGGGAGGGGAGCATCGCCATCGTGCCCACCGCGCCGGTACGGCCACGCAATCGCGACGTCGACTTCCCTTACCGTCCCGACAGCAACTTCTACTATCTCACCGGGTTCGGCGAGCCGGAAGCGGTGGCCGTGTTCACGCCGGGGCGCGAGCAGGGCGAGTTCGTGATGTTCTGCCGGGAGCGTGATCCCCGGGCGGAGCAGTGGCACGGCTCCCGCCTCGGACTCGAAGGAGCCTGCGAGCGCCACGGAGCCGACGATGCATTTCCCATCAGCGACATCGACGACATCCTGCCCGGGCTGCTGGAGAACAAGACCCGCGTGTACTACGCGATGGGACACTTCAAGGAGTTCGATCAACGCATGCTCGCGTGGGTCACGCGGGTCCGGGGCGGTTCGCGCTCGAGCGGCGGCCTGGGTGAGTTCGTGATGCTGGATCATCTCGTCCACGAGATGCGGCTGTTCAAGAGCAAGGCGGAAATCGGCGTGATGTCGAAGGCGGCCGAAGTGAGTGCCGCCGCCCATGAACGTGCGATGCGCATCTGCCGTCCGGGCATGTCGGAATACCAGATCGAGGCGGAACTCCTGTACGAGTTCACCCGGGCGGGGTGCCGGTCCGCGGCCTATCCGTCCATCGTGGCCGGCGGGGCGAACGCGTGCACGTTGCACTACACCGACAACTCGGATCGGTTGCGCGACCGCGACTTGCTGCTGATCGACGCAGGGGCCGAGCACGACTACTACGCCGCCGACATTACTCGCACGTTTCCCGTCAACGGCAGGTTCTCCGGCGCGCAGCGCGATGTGTATTCGGTGGTGCTCGCAGCCCAGGAAGCGGCCATCGACACGGTGGCACCGGGCCGCACGTTCGACGACGTGCACATGGCCGCGGTGCGGGTGCTGGTGGAAGGGCTCGTGGAGCTGGGTGCGATCAAGGGCGGCGTGAAACGCGCCACCGAGAAGGAGAGATACAAGAGGTTCTACATGCACCGCACCGGACACTGGCTCGGCATGGACGTGCACGATGTCGGAGACTACCGCATCGACGACCAGTCCCGGATGCTGGAAGCCGGAATGGTCATGACGGTGGAGCCGGGGCTCTACATTTCACCCGACGACGAGAAGGCCCCCAAGAAGTTGCGCGGAATCGGCATCCGCATCGAGGATGACGTCCTCGTGACCAAATCCGGCCACGAGGTGCTGACTTCGGCCGCACCAAAATCGATCGACGACATCGAATCGATTGTCGGATCGGGTTGACGCCGCACGCGGCGCCGCACGCGTGCATGTCGGCCGAACGGAGGACCGGCCATTCATGTGCCGATGGGGCCGCGCGGCTCCGGCCGCGACACCAGGAACATCGACCGGCGATGTCGGGTCGGATGCAGGACGCGGCTGACATCGTCCAGGCCGCTACCGGCGCCCGCTACGATGTCGCGGTGGCGGGCGGCGGCGCGGTGGGTGCCGTTCTGGCATGCGCGCTTGCCGATTTGGGGGCGACGGTGCTGCTCGCAGACCCGTGGATGGGCGTCAGGAATTCCTCGCCCGCGTTTGCCCCACGTCCGCTTGCCCTGTCACTCGCCTCGCAGCACGTCCTCGTCTCGTTGGGCGCGTGGGAGCAGATGGCCTGCGACGCGACGCCAATCGAGTCGATTCATGTCTCCGAAGCGGGCCGATTCGGTGCGGCGCGGCTCGGGGCGAGGGAGTGCGGAGTCGCGAGATTCGGCAGTGTCGTGGCCGCCGCCGCGCTCGGGGCGACACTGCGCGACGCGGTCGCGCGGCGCAGTGCAATTCACTGCACACGCGGCAGAATCGTGGACGCGGACGTTGCGGGCGATCTTGTCGCGTCACGGGTGATCGAGACGCCGGAGGACACGTCGTTTTCCTTTCATGCCTCGCTCCTCGTGGTGGCCGACGGCGGACATTCGGAGTTGCGTGATTCGCTCGGAATCGAGACCACGATGCGTGACTACCGGCAGTCCGCAATCGCATCGGTGGTGGCGGCGCGTACCGCGCGTGTGCGTACCGCGTTCGAGCGCTTCACGCCGAGCGGTCCGGTCGCCCTGCTGCCGATGGGTGGAGCGCGCTACGGGCTCGTCTGGAGCTGTGCCGCGAATGAGGCGCAGGCACTCGCCGAACTGCCCGATCGGGAATTCGCCCGGTCACTCGATGCAGTGTTCGCAGGTCGATTCGGCGGCTTCGATCCGGTTGACGAACGCACGCTGTTTCCGCTCCGGCTCGTGCGGGCGAAGTCCATCGTCGACGAACGGGTGGTGCTGGTCGGCAACGCGGCGAATCACCTGCATCCGGTGGCGGGGCAGGGGTTCAATCTGGGAATGCGCGACGTCGCCTGCCTGGCCGAGGTCGTTGCAGCGGCGCGCCGGGACGGAAGCACTCCCGGCGATGCCGCCGTGCTGGAACGCTACCGGCGGTGGCGCCGCCCGGACCACGCCTCGGTGGCCCGATTCACCGACGTACTCGTCGACGTCTTCTGTCACCGATTTTCTCCGGTCGCGCCGTTGCGCGCACCGGCGCTCGTGGCTCTGGACCGCGCGCCCGGGTTGAAGCGCGCGCTGGCGCGTCGCGCCATGGGATTCGGAGGACGAGTGCCGAGACTCGCGCTGGGGCAGCTCCCGTGAGATACGACGTCATCGTCGTGGGCGGGGGGCTGGTCGGCGCCACCCTCGCCGTGGCCGTGGGGGCAATGGGCCTGCGCGTTGCGGTCGTCGAACGGTCGGGTGTGCCGGCCGCGGCTCCGGGGCCGGTCTACGGGGCTCGGGTCAGTGCGCTCACGGTGGCCTCGGAACGCATCCTGCGGGCGCTGGGGGTGTGGTCGTCGATCCCCGCGGAGCGGATTGGGCCGATGCGCGAAATGCACGTCTGGGAACGCACCGGCGAAGTGCATTTCGACAGCGCGGAGATCGGCGAGCCCGTCCTCGGCCACATCATCGAGAACCAGGCCGTGCAGTGGGCGGTCGAGCGGCGTATCGAGGCGTTGCCGAACATCGAATGGTGCCGTGCAGAGGAGCTCACCGAGCTCGCCATCGGCGACGGTGAAGCGCAGGCACGACTCGGCGCCAGGCACCTGCGAGCGCCGCTCGTGGTCGGAGCGGACGGGGCGAGTTCACGGGTGCGCGAACTGGCGGGAATCGAAGTCTCCGAGGGTGGCTACGATCAGGAGGCGGTGGTCGCGGAGGTCCGCACCGCGTTGCCGCACCGCGAGACGGCATGGCAGCGGTTTCTGCCCACCGGCCCGCTCGCTTTCCTCCCTCTCTCGAACGGGCACTCGTCGATCGTGTGGTCGACGACTCCGGGACACGCGGCCGAGCTGTGTGCACTGGACGCGGCAGAGTTCGGCCTCGAGGTGGCCGACGCGTTCGAGTGGACGCTCGGCGCGGTGACCGCTCGAAGCGCCGGCGTGTCGTTCGCGTTGCGCCATCTCCATGCGCGGACCTACGTTTGCGACCGTGTCGCGCTGGCCGGCGACGCCGCCCACATCGTGCACCCGCTCGCGGGACAGGGTGTGAACCTGGGGCTGCTCGATGCGGCGGCCCTTTCGGAAGTCATCGGCCGGGCACATGGCCTGGGACGGGACATCGGGACGCGGGCAACGCTGCGCCGCTACGAGCGCTGGCGGCGAGGCCACAACGCCCTGATGCAGGCGGTACTGGGTGGCTTCCGGCACGTGTTTTCGAACCCGTCGGCTGCGGTGCGGTTGCTGCGCCAGTCCGGGTTTGCGCTGACGGACCGACTTCCGCCGCTCAAGGCCGGATTCATGCGGTTCGCTTCCGGTTTTTCGGGCGACCTGCCAGCTCTCGCCCGTGGTGCGCCCGGCGAGCGCGGCTCTTGAGATACCGGTGTCGGGCAGTATGATCTCGCGCTCTGGTTCGAGCGGCGCTGCACGGGCACCGAGGTCCCGGCCAGTGATCCCGGTGCCGACGTCGGGCATCATTCGGGAAATTCGGATTTCCGTTCTCGCATGTGCCGGGGCGTGTTCGTGACGCGAACGGCGGCGGTGGCGAAAATGCTGCCGGACGCCGGACCGCGTCGGGCCGGCGAACACGGGAATCCGGGACGCTTGGCTCCAGCAACTCTGGTTTGGGCATCACCATGACTGCCATCTTCGATACGAACATTCCGAATCTCGATCTGATCGGACGCGGCAAGGTGCGCGACATCTACGCAGCGGGCGACGAGCATCTGCTCATCGTGGCCACGGATCGCCTGTCGGCGTTCGACGTGGTACTGCCGGACCCCATCCCCGGGAAGGGCGCGGTGCTGACGGGGTTGTCCCGATTCTGGTTCTCGCGTACCGAGGGCATCGTGCGCAATCACTGCGCGTCGGCGACCATCGAGGATTTCGTGGCGGACCCCGAAGTTCGCGCTTCGATTGCGGGCCAGACCATGGTCGTGCGGCGGCTCTCCCCACTACCCATCGAGGCTATCGTGCGCGGCTACCTCATCGGCTCGGGCTGGAAGGACTACCAGCGTACCGGGGCGGTGTGCGGAATCCGGTTGCCGTCCGGCCTGAGGCAGGCCGACAAGCTGCCCGAGGTCATATTCACCCCTTCGACCAAGGCGGAGGCCGGCGCGCACGATGAGAACATCGACTTCGAAACGGCAGCGGCACTCGTCGGCCGCGGGCTTGCCGAACGGGTGCGGGACGCCAGTATTCGCGTGTACCTCGAAGCCGCGAACTTCGCGGCGACGCGCGGCATCATCATTGCCGACACCAAGTTCGAGTTCGCTCTCGATTCCGACGGTGAACTGGTCATCATCGACGAGGTGCTGACCCCGGACTCGTCGCGGTTCTGGCCCGCCGACGAGTACGTCCCCGGCACCAGCCCTCCGAGCTTCGACAAGCAGTTCGTGCGCGACTACCTGGAAACCCTCGACTGGAACAAGACCCCGCCGGCGCCGTCATTGCCGCCCGGGATCATCGAGCGGACGTCGCGCAAGTACCGGGAGGCGTTCGACCGGATTGCGGGCGCAGAATCGTAAATCGAACGAGTGCGGCGCACGCCCCTGCGAGTCCCGCGCAGGACTCGATGGACCTATGGACGGGACCTGAGGCGCAACCACCGGTAGCGGTTGCCGCCGAGCACGTCGATGCTGCGCGATTCGCCGTCGCGCTCCACGGTGAGGGTCACGAGATCGCCGGGCTCGCGGCCGTGCCACAGCTTGCGGTAGAAGTCGGCGAGCCCCTGTACCTGGGTATCGCCGGCGGAGACGATGACGTCGCCGGGCTCGACGCCCGCCTGCAGGGCGGGACCGTCGTCGGCGAGGCTCAATACGACGATTCGGCCGTCTTCACTCTCTTCGGCGTAGATTCCGAGCCATGGCCTCACAGGGTTTGCCGATCGACCGGACACGATGAGGTCGGCGAGCACGGACTTGAGCTGCGCGACCGGGACGAACATGTTGCCGGGAGCGGGATCGGGATCGGGGGCGGCGTCGGGGACGATGAGGGATCCGACACCGACGAGCCGGCCGCCGGTCGACATCAGCGCGGCACCCCCGAAGAACTGGTACGGCGGGCTGGTGAAGATCGCATTCTCCAGCAGGTATTCCCAATATCCCGCGAAATCGCGCCGGGACACCGTTACCACGGGTTGCAGCACTCCCGGGCCGCCGAAGGACGCGATCACCGCGGGGGTGCCCTCGACGAGCGCGTCGGAATCGCCGAGAGCCATCGGTACCACCTTCTCGAGAGGGGCCTGTGCGCGCAACAGTCCGAAACCGGTCTCGTGGTCGTAGGCGAGAATGTCGGCCGCGACGCGCTGTCCGCCTCCGGTGCGTATCCATGCGTCGGTGGCCTCGAGGATGAGGTAGCCGATGGTGACGACGAGTCCGGAACCGTCGATGACGATTCCGGATCCGAGTCTCTCGTCACCGAGAATCGCCGCGGTGCGCGCGTCGTCCGGCACCAGCGTCTCGACCACGACCACCGAGCTGAGAAGCTCCATGAGGTCCGATTGTGCCGCGGCGGGTCGTGGCCAAGCCGCGATGAGCGCGCAGGCGAGAACGAGCGCCCTGACCACCGAAGTGCGGTGTGATGCCGCGTGCGCCATGACCACCCTCCCCGGTCCGAAGTCGAGATCGGCCTCGTTCGAATCGGACCGGCCGCGCCAGTCGAAGGTTCCGTTGCGGCCGGCCAGTCGCCGTCGCAGCTCCGCCCCGAACTGCACACCGAAACAATCGTCCGTCGCGGATTCCCTCACTGTACAACACAATTCGGCGACAAGCCGACCGATTCGACACGCCCGCCTCGAGCCTGGTTGCGCCCGCGGTCCACGTGCTCGCGGTGGCCGCCGTGGTGGCGCGTGAGGAGCAGGCGAACACGGGAGGTTCCGATCACGACGGCCCGATAGTCGAGTGACCGAGCCGAGACGGCACTGTCGCCGGCCGTGACTCGGGGAAGCTTGCGGGTCAGTCGTCGGCGCGGGCCTCGAGCGCCGCGATGGCGGGGAGGGTCTTCCCTTCAAGGAACTCGAGGAACGCGCCGCCGCCGGTGGAGACGTAGGAGATTCGCCCGGTGACTCCGAACGCGTCTATCGCCGCGAGGGTGTCGCCGCCGCCCGCGATCGAGAACGCGGGGGATTGTGCGATCGCCTGCGCGAGATCGCGCGTGCCTGCCGCGAATGGTTCGAGTTCGAACACCCCGACGGGTCCGTTCCACACGACCGTTCCGGCCGACTGAATCACTTCGCGGTACGCGCGGGCCGTCTCGGGCCCGATGTCGAGGATCATCTCTCCGGCTCGGACGTCGTCCACCGCCTTGACAGTGGCGACGGCGCTGTCGGTGGGTGCGTCCGCCACCACCGCATCGCCGGGGACGGGGATGTCGCCGCCGCGCCGGCGCATCCCGTCGCGGATGCGCGACGCCTGTCCGACGAGATCCGATTCGTGCAGCGAGGCGCCCACCTCGTGGCCTGCGGCGGCGATGAAGGTGTTGGCGATGCCTCCGCCGACGATGAGCCGGTCGACCCGATCGGCGAGCGCCTCCAGCACTGCGAGCTTGGTCGACACCTTCGACCCGCCGACGATTGCGACAAGCGGGCGCACCGGGTGCGCGAGCGCCTTGCCGAGCGCGTCGAGCTCCGCGCGCAGCAGCGGACCGGCGCAGGCGATTGGCGCGTGGCGCGCGACACCGTGGGTCGAAGCCTGCGCGCGGTGCGCGGTGCCGAACGCGTCCATCACGTACACGTCGCACAGTGCCGCCATGCGCCGTGCGAGCGCTTCGTCGTCGGCCTTCTCGCCTTCGAGGAAGCGCACGTTCTCGCAGAGCACGATCTCGCCCGGTGCGACGTCGACGCCGTCCAGCCAGTTCTCGGCAAGGCGGACCTCGCACCCGAGCAGCCCGCCAAGCCGTCGTGCAACCGGCGCCAGCGACAGTTCCGGGCTGAAAGTCCCTTCCTTCGGCCGCCCGAGGTGTGACACCACCATGACCCGGGCGCCGGCGTTCGCCGCCTGCCGCAGCGTCGGAAGAGCGGCCCGGAGCCGGGCGTCGCTCGCGACCTCGCCGTCCTTGACGGGGACGTTCAGATCCTCGCGGATGAGCACCCGCCGGCCCGCGAGGGCGAGGTCGGCCATCGCGAGAACGTTCACCGCAGGCGTCTCCATCGCGGGCGGCCCAGCGGATGGAGGGCTGGAGCGGTCGCTGCCGTCGCTGTCATTCCCGGTCGCCGACGGCGTGGGGCCGAACCGGTGCATCCGTCATCGACCGTGTCTTGCGCGTCTCGATCAGGCCGCGTTCATCAGCGCCAGGGTGGTATCGAGCATCCGGTTCGAAAAGCCCCACTCGTTGTCGTACCACGCCACGACCTTGACGAGCCGGCCGTCGATGACTCGGGTCAGCCTGGAGTCGTAGGTCGATGACGCGGGGTCGTGGTTGAAGTCGATGGACACCAGCGGCTCGTCGCAGTACGCGAGCACGCCCTTCAGTTCCTGCTCGGACGCCGCACGCACGGCGGAGTCGATCTCGTCCTTGCTGGTGTCGCGGGACGCGGTGAAGGTGAGGTCGACCACGGAGACGTTGATGGTCGGCACGCGGATCGCGAACCCGTCGAGCTTGCCGTTCAACTCGGGCAGCACCAGCCCCACCGCCTTTGCCGCACCGGTACCGGTCGGAATCATCGACTGGGTGGCGGAGCGCGCGCGGCGGAGATCGGAGTGGAAGACATCGGTGAGGACCTGGTCATTGGTGAAGGCATGGATCGTGGTCATGAGGCCCTGCTCGATGCCGACCCGGTCGTGGATGGCCTTCGCGAGCGGCGCGAGGCAGTTGGTGGTGCACGACGCATTGGAGATGACGGTGTGCGACGCCGAGAGCGACTGGTGGTTCACCCCGTAGACCACCGTCGCGTCCACGTCGGCGCCGCCCGGAGCGGAGATGATGACCTTCTTCGCGCCGCCTTCGAGGTGCTTGCCTGCCCTGTCCTTGCTCGCGAAGAGCCCGGTGCACTCGTGCACGACGTCGACGCCGAGCTCGCCCCAGGGCAGCTTGGCCGGGTCGCGCTCCGCGAGCACCGCGATTCGATCGCCGTTGACCACCAGCGTGTCGCCGTCGACCTCGATCTCGCCCGGGAAGCGCCCGTGCGCGGTGTCGTAGCGGGTGAGATGTGCATTGGTCTCGGCGTCGCCGAGGTCGTTGATTGCGACAATCCGGATCTCGTCGGTGCGGCCGCTTTCGTAGAGAGCGCGGAGGATGTTCCGTCCGATGCGTCCGAATCCGTTGATGCCTACCTTGATCGTCATGTTCGTTCCTCCGGATGCGTCTCGACTCGAATGTCCTTGGTCACATGCACTCGCTGGTCGGCGGGCAATGCGTTCGCCTTCGTTTCCGGGTTCATGTCCACACCCGCGATCCGGGACCTCAGGCCGCGGCTGCCATGCGCTCGATCACCGACTCCACCATGGCTGCCACGTTCTCCGCGGTCAGTCCGAAGTGCTCGTAGACGTGCTGGTACGGTGCGGATTTCCCGAAGGAGTCGACGCCGGCGACCGCGCCGTCCTCGCCGACCCAGGCCCGCCAGCCGGCGGTGACCCCGGCCTCCACCGCCACTCGCGCCCGCATCGACCGCGGGAGCACCGAAGTGCGATACGCGTCGTCCTGCGCCTCGAACACGTCGGTGCTCGGCATCGAGACGACGCGCGCCTCGATGCCCCGGCCGGCGAGCAGGGCGGCAGCGCCCATCGCGATTCCGACTTCCGAGCCGGTAGCGATGAGGAGCGCGTCGCTTCCTTCGCGCAGCACGTATCCGCCGCGCGCGATCGCCGCAGTCTGCTCGGGAGTCCGGCTCTGATGGGGCAGGCCCTGGCGCGAGAACAGGAGGCTGGTCGGACCCTCGTGGCGTTCGATCGCGGTCTTCCACGCGACCATCGACTCCACCGCGTCGCACGGCCGCCACACCGACATGTTCGGCATCAGCCGCAGCGTCGCGGTCTGCTCCACCGCCTGGTGGGTCGGACCGTCCTCGCCGAGACCGATGGAGTCGTGAGTGAACACCGAGATGACCCGCTGACCCATCAACGCAGCCATGCGAAGCGCGTTGCGCGCATATTCCGAGAACATCAGAAAGGTGCCCGTATAGGGGATGAAACCGCCGTGCAGGGCGATGCCGTTGCAGATCGCGGTCATCGCGAATTCGCGTACTCCGAAGTAGATGTAGTTCGCATCTCCGTCCCGGCGAGTGAGGACCGTGGAGCCGCTCCACTTCGTGAGATTCGATCCCGTGAGGTCGGCGGAGCCGCCGATCAGCTCGGGAAGCATCGGCCCGAGCGCCTCCAGGGCGTTCTGCGACGCCTTGCGCGACGCGACGTTCTCGCCTGCCGCGCTGGCCGAAGCGATATGGCGGCGGCAAGTCTCCGCCCACTCGGCGGGAAGCTCGCCCGACGTCCGCCGCTCGAACTCCGTCGCCTCCCGCGGGAATTCGGCACGCCAGACTTCGAACCGCGACTGCCATTCGCGCTGTTGCGCGGCGCCCCGTTCACGCGCATCCCAGCCCGCGTAGATGTCGCCGGGGATCTCGAAGGGGGGATGGGACCAACCCAGTGCTTCGCGTGCGCCCGCGATCTCGTCGTCGCCCAGCGGCGCGCCGTGCGCGGACGCCTTGCCCGCCTTGTTCGGCGCCCCGAAGCCGATGATGGTCTTGCAGCACAGGAGCGACGGCCGATCGGTGACCGCGAGTGCGTCTCGAATCGCCGTGTCGACCGCGGCGGCGTCGTGACCGTCCACGCCGCGCACCACGTGCCAGCCGTAGGCGTCGAAGCGAGCCGGAGTGTCGTCGGTGAACCACCCCTCGACCTCGCCGTCGATGGAAATGTCGTTGTCGTCGTAGAACGCGATCAGCTTGCCGAGGCCCAGCGTTCCCGCGAGCGAGCATGCTTCGTGGGAGATTCCTTCCATCAGGCATCCGTCGCCGAGAAACACCCATGTACGGTGGTCGACGACGGTGTGGCGGGCGTGGTTGAAGCGGGCCGCGAGGATTTTCTCCGCAATCGCCATCCCCACCGCGTTCGCGAGGCCCTGGCCGAGCGGGCCGGTGGTCGTCTCGACCCCTGGTGCGTCGCCGTACTCGGGGTGCCCCGGAGTCATCGAATCGAGCTGGCGGAAGCGCTTGATCTCCTCGAGCGGCAGCGCATGGCCGCTGAGATGGAGGAGCGCGTACAGGAGCATGGAGCCATGCCCGTTCGAGATCACGAACCGGTCCCGGTCGGGCCATTCGGGATCGCACGGGTCATGCCGCAGGTGGTCGTTCCAGAGCACCTGGGCGATGTCCGCCATTCCCATCGGCATGCCGGGATGGCCGGACTTGGCGCGCTGCACGGCGTCCATGGCCAGCGCGCGAATCGCGTTGGCGAGCTCTCTGCGTGAAGGCATCGCTGCGGGAATCTCCTGTCGAGCCGGTGGGTGGGTGCGCCGACCGCGCCGAATGCGTGCGGCGGGTCGCGTGCTCACCTGCGAGCCGAATGCGGTGTCCTCCGCTACGGTCGCCGTGGACCTGGTTCGCGAGCGGCGGGAATCTGCCGGTCCGGAAAGTCGGCGATTTTCGCTGACCGGATGGCGTCGCGCAAACCGCGGGCGATTGTGGGGTGCACGTCAGATTTGTGGTGAATTGAGAAAGGGCATGGGATGCGGTGTGGAATGGCGGGTTTTCTGTCAAGATAGAGTTTTGACAGGTTGGGAGGCCCGCCATGTCTGCGTCGATTTCGGAGCTGGAGGCACACCG
>JAJDUQ010000253.1 GCA_022826505.1 Gammaproteobacteria bacterium | reverse complement strand
CCTCGCGCAGCCAACGACCGGCAAACCCCGTGTCCGCCTGCTCCATGACGCTGTGTCTACCACAACGACCTTTGAATGGCCAGCGCCAAATCGAGTCAGGACCCCGATTACACCATCAGGACGACTTTTGATTAGCCCTGTCCAATCCTACGCCTCAGCGCGTCCACCCCTATGCTCATCTGATACCATCAATCCCATTGTCCATCCCGCTTCGCCGCGCTCAGTCGGAGTTCCAATCACTGCTGCGTTCCCTGTCACCACAGGGGCGGCGTTGGTCGAGACAATGGCATGGGGAGACATCTCATGACCCAACCAGCCAACGAACTGCACACTCGTAATGCCGTCTGGCAGACCATGCTCGATGCCGACCGGCTGAACCGATACTACGGCGTTCTCGCCGACCGCCACCGTGCCCGCTACCGATGGCTCCGATTCGTACTAATCTTCGCCGCTGTCGGCGGCGTCACCCGGCTCACGGACCTTCTTCCCAAAGCGATAGACTGGATCCCCGAGGTATCCGCCCTCGCCATCATCGCACTTGTAATCTGGGACTTCATGGCCGACTACCCTAGGAAAGCGGCCATCCTTCACACAATCGCAATCGAGTGTGACGACTATTCCAATCAACTCCACCAAATTTGGCTCTCGCTTACTCGCGGAGAGGTCGACGTCGAGCGCGTCATCGCCCAAGTGGCGTACATCGACACCCAGCTGTCGCGTATCACCGCCCGCGCCGGAGTCGCCGATATTGCAGAAAACCACAAGCTCAACCAACAGGCCGCCACCGAAACCTACAGCGTGGCCCGGGATCGCTTCTACACCGAGGTCTACAACAATGGCTAGCCAGCGACGCGACCGCGTCGAAAAAGGGGGCCGGCCGCCGCGCCCGTCCAGTCCGCCGCCTCCGCCGCCTCCGCCGCCTCCACCGCCTCCGCCGCCTCCACCGAAGAAGTAGAACCGTGCGGCCCATCGGACAGATGCGCTGGCCTTACATTTCCCCTGTAACGGAACACCCCCGCGCTGAAGGAGCTGCCGATGCACGAATGGAGTTCGGCAACCATCGCAGTACTCACGTTCCTTCTGCCTGGATTTCTCTCGGCAGCCGTCTACTTTTCCATGACGTCCGTCCCGAAACCGCCTGCCTTCGAACGGGTGATTCAAGCCCTCATATTCACGACCATCGTACACGCCATTGGTGCACTGTGCGGACTCTCCGGCATCATTCAGGATCTTGCTCAACCGAATTCAATCGAATTTTCTGCGACGGTCGGCATCGCCTTGCTCCTCGGTGCCCTTACCGCAGTGGCGGTGAACACCGACGCGCTACACACTATCCTTCGACACTGTCGTATCACCCGGGAAACAGCCTATCCGACCGAGTGGTACGCCGCTTTTGCCGAACACCCGAACTCCTATGTCGTTCTCCACATGACCCGTGATCGCAGGTTGTACGGATGGCCATCCGTGTGGCCTAGCCGCCCCAACGAAGGACACTTCATCATCCTCAATCCCGAATGGCTCACGCGGGATGACAAACGACACGAAGCCGGCGAAACGATCGCCGTGCCCATAACAGACGTCGAACTGGTAGAGTTCGTCCGATCCGCGAAAACGGAGCACTCCCGCGATGGTGATGAAGCCGACACTCCCCCCGCCGCCGCCTCCACGTCCCCTGAGCAGTCCGCGTCACGCTCCGCGCCCTGCCCACCCACCTCCCGGGAGCCGCGCGCCTAAGCCGCCGCCGCCGCCGGCGCCACCATATGGACCTTCGCCATAGCTCTGTCCTCTCGAGTACCGTCGTCTTCTCCACCGGCACATCGAAGACGAGTTCTCATCCAACGCCGCCCTCGTCGCCTGCCCTGACATATGCGAACACAAAACGTTGAATCGGCCCGCTGGTGAACGATTCAGTCTGAGAATCTACAATCGGTTTCATGCTGCCACGGAGGGTCCCAACAATGGCTGATGGTCAGACACCATTCAGAGATGGGGGTAGGCCCCCACGCCCATCCAGCCCACCCTCGCCTGCACCGCCACCGCCTCCACCTACTCCGAAGAAGTAGCCCTGGAGTCGAAGTTGGGCTAACGGGGCTCGTGTATGAGGCTGAACTGCATCCGCACCGACTCACCCACGCTGAGCGAACGAATATCCCCGACCCGAGGAGTGTGCCGCCAAGGGCCGACACAGCCACGTGGAAATCCGCTCGAATTTGAATGAATCCGCATTCGGTTTGATTACGGAAATCCGAGAGCGCAATTCTCCGGCGGTCATTCATCCACCATTTTTCTTTTTTTATCGAGGAGTTACGTGATTTTTCTGCGCAAGAGCACCATATTTTCACCTAGAATCGGTGAAATATTCGTGTTTACGTGCGGGGCAGGCGTGTTCGCACCCTTTCATCCTGCGGTGCTTGCGTCGAGTCGAGCCGAACGCTCGGCGAGCATGGGCACGACTTCCTCGGGGAGCCGAACGTCGGCGAATACCTGAATCATGCTGACGAGGGTTGCGTTGTGCTCCGCGTCGCTGCGCGTCGCGTTCGCGTCGGCGATAAACAGGGTCTTGAAGTCGAGCATCATCGCGTCACGGGCCGTCGACTCGCAGCAGACATTGGTGAGCGTGCCGACGACGATCACGGTGTCCAGGCCCCGCCGTCGCAGCTCGGTCGCGACGTCGGGCTCGGTCGAGCCCGGGATGAGTGCGCTGTAGCGCGTCTTGCGGACCACGAGGTCGGCATCGTTCACGTCCATGCACTCGCCGATCTGGTATCCGAACGAGCCCTCGGCACTCTCCGCAATCATCCGATCGCGCCAGTCGCCGCTGGCGAAGTGGTCGTGCCACACGGTCCAGTCCGGGCGGAAGGTGTGTCGAGTCCATACCACCAGACCGCCGCCATTCCTCACCGCCGACGCCAACGCGTTGACGTTGTCGACGATGTCGCGCGAGTCCGGGACCTCGAGCACGGAATAATCCGGGACGAGGAAGCAGTTCTGCATGTCGATGACCAGCAGCGCGGTGCGGGCGGGATCGAGGGCGTCATAGACCAGCCGCGTGCCGCGCCGGACGATGCCGCGGTCGATGATCGTCTGGGGAATGTCGATTTCGTGCATGGGTTCCTCCTTCTTGCGGCTCGACTGCAGGGGTTGACCGGCACCAGCCGGGGCCGCCGACCGGCGGGCAGGTTCCCATTTCCCGGGATTATGGGGTACACCTAGTGCGAAAATTTCGCCGCTTCACGGATGTCGGCGCGGATCGGTGAAATTCTCGCACTGATCGAACGAACCACAGGGCGGAACCATCGGGCATGGGAAAGTCGGAGCAGCGGCGTCATCGAATTCTCGGCCTTCTGGCCGAGCACGGCCAGGTCTTCGTGAACGACCTGGCCAACACCCTCGGTGCGTCGAAGGAGACGGTCCGGCGCGACCTGTTTCGCCTCGAAGACCGGGGATTGCTGCGCAAGGTGCACGGCGGCGCGGTGCGCGCGCAGACCGCGGCCAAGGCGGCGTTCAGCCTCCGGCTGAGCGAGCAGGCCCACGAGAAAAAGCTCATCGCCGAGACCGCCGCCGGCCTGTTTCAGCGCGGGGACAGTCTCGTCCTGTTCTCGGGCACCACGACCATGGCACTGGCCACGGTGCTGGCGCGCGAGAGCGGACTGACGTTCGTGACCAACTCGGTCGACATCGCCGCCAACCTGTGGCGGGGGGCCGGGCGCAATCAGGTCTATCTCCTGGGTGGCGAGTACCACGGCGAAGACTTCGAGACGATTGGCCCGCTGACGGTGGAACAGATCGCGAGCTACCACGTGGACCACGCCGTCCTGACGGTCGGGGGAATCGACGCCGAGAACGGACTCACCAACTACGAGGTCGAGACCGCAAGCCTTGCTAGGGCGACCATGCGCCAGGCGACGTCGACGACCGTGCTCGCCGATTCGCAGAAGATGGGGCGCACCGCGCTCGCCAAGGTGTGCGATCTCGCCAGCGTCGACCGGGTCGTGACCGACCGCGAGCCCCGGCCCGAGCTCCGCCGTGCCATGGAAGCGGCCGACGTGGAGCTGATCGTCGCCGACCGCGGCGGTTGAGGGTGCGCGAGGAAACCCCACGCTACTTCGCAATCTCCAGATCGGGGCGCTCAGCCTTCGGTCCCGGGTCCGTTCCGGTAGGGGGCGAAATCCTGATATGGATTGACCCCGTCAAGTTACCGTTGCGTCTGTCGAAGTCGCCTCCCTCAATGCGCTGGATTCAGGGCGCGGCCGGCATGATTCACGACGGTGGATCGCTCTGATATACGTGGGTTGGTTAGGACACCGGCCTCAGCAATTCCCGCTGGGCCGGATGTTCGATGCGTGAGGCGGTGAGGAGCCGCGGTGTGCTCGCGGGATACGACGCAGGGCGAGCCTGGCCGTCGCACGGTGTGGTGCGCGGTGTCGATGGCGGCTACGTTGTTGTCCCCTGAAGTCCCTGCTCGTCGCACCCCCGGCCCCGGCG
>JAJDUQ010000255.1 GCA_022826505.1 Gammaproteobacteria bacterium | reverse complement strand
GGATGCGCAGGATATCGTCCTGAGCAATCGTGCTGACGCGCAAGGTCCCAATCTCGGGGAAGGCGTGCTTCTCCAGCGACTGCATCCAGGCGCGGGCGGTCCGGGCGGAGCGCCACCGCGGCCGGTTCGCCTCGAAGGTCGAAGTCGCCGCGGCGCGGAACGTCGGCGTGTTCGCCCGTCGCTTCTCGGCCAGCGGGTCGAGACCGTCGGCGATGGCGACGCGGTTGGCCATGGCGCGGTGGCGGGCCTTGGCGAGGGAGACGGCGGGATAGCCGCCGAGGCCGATGTCGCGGCGCCGGCCGTGGATGGTGACGCGCTGGATCCAGGACTTGGAGCCGCCGGGGGCGACGGCGAGATAGAGGGTGGCGCCGTCGCCGTGCAGACCGGGACAGGAGGCGTTGCGAACGCTAGCGGCGGTGAGCTTGCCCATGTGATGCAACCCAACGTATTTCCCCACGTATTGGGCTGCGATTCTGCGGCGTCGTGAAGCACCTGCCAAGACGCTGTGATTCGTTATCTATCTGGTAAACAAGGGGAAAGTGTGGAGTTATGGGACTTCGAGAGAAACCCTGGAATCATATTCATGGATTCTCGACCGGAATCGGCCTTCCGGTGCTGGCAGCGGTGGCGGTGCTCTCCGCTGCCGCCCTTGCCTACGAAATCCTGCTCACGCGACTGTTCTCGATCGTGCAGTGGCATCACTTCGCCTTCCTGGTGATCAGCGTGGCCCTGCTCGGGTTCGGGGCGAGCGGGACGTTCCTGGTGGTGCTGGGCGATCGGGTCCGGGGCGGTGTCGAGTCCTTCCTGGCGCTCGCCGCGCTCGGGTTCGGACTGGCCGCTCCCGTGAGCTTCGTCATCGCCGAGCGCACGCCGTTCAACGTGCTCGATGCCCCCTGGTCCCCCGGCTCGCTCGCCTGGTTGCTGGTCATCGAGCTGCTGCTGGCGATCCCTTTCTTCTTCGCCGCTACCGGAATCGGGCGTACGTTGATGGTGTTCCGGCACCGCCTCTCCCGGGTGTATGCGGCGGACCTTGCCGGGGCCGGAGTCGGGGCCGCCGCGTCGGTGGGAGTGCTCTTCCTGGTTCCGGCTGAGCGAGCGCTCGACATCGTCTGCGGCCTCGGCGCAGTCGCGGGCGTGTTCGCGGTGTGGGGTGCGCCGAGTCGGGGGCGGCGGCCGCTGCTGCTGTTGTGCGGAGGCGTTCTCGTGCTCGCGGGCGCCGGGGTGACCGGGGAGTTGCGAATCTCGCCGTTCAAGCCGCTGCCGCAGGCACTGAGGGTCACTGGCGCGGAGTTGGTCGAGACCCGTTCCGGCCCCCTCGGCATGGTGAGCGCGGTCGAGAACCGGGAGGTGCCGTTTCGCAGCGCGCCGGGCCTGAGCCTCCTGGCTCGCGCGCCGGTTCCGGATCAGGTGGCGCTGTTCGTCGACGCCGATGGTCCGCTCGCGATCGTGCGCCATGACGCGCGGTCGCCACCGCCCGCGTACCTCGACGATCTCACGTCCGCTTTGCCCTACCGGCTGGTGGAAGCGCCCCGGGTGCTGGTGCTCGGTGCCGGTGGAGGTTCCGCGGTTCTGCAGGCGCTCGGCGCCGGGGCTCTGTCACTGGATGCGGTGGAGCTCCAGCCGCATGTGGTGGCCATGGTTCGCGGTCGCTACCGGGAATTCTCCGGTGGACTCTACGAGCATCCGAAGGTCACGGTGCATGTTGCGGATCCGCGCGCGTTCGTCGAGGCAACCGGCGACGAGTATGACCTCATCCAGACTGTCTCGATCGGGTCCGGCATCGCCGGGCTGCACGCGTTGGAGACGCAGCGGTTGCTGACGGTCGAATCGGTACGAAGGGTGCTCGACCGGCTGTCCGCCAACGGCGTTGCGGCGTTCACCGTCCGGGCCAGACTTCCTCCGCGAGACGGGGTCCGCCTGCTTTCGACGGTGCTCGAGGCAATGGAGGCAGAGTCGATCACGTCACCCGGCGGTCACGTCGCATGGATCAGAAGCTGGAGCACCACCACGCTGGTGGTCGGTCGGGCACCCCTGTCCGGCGCGCAGGTCGACGCCGTGCGGGCATTTGCCCGTGCGCGGGCGTTCGACCTGATACACGTCCCCGGCATCACGCCCGATGAGGCGAACCGTTACAGCGTTCTGGATCGACCGATTTTCCACGAAGCGGCTCAGCGTCTACTGGGAGGACAGCGCGAAACGTTCGTGGGCGACTACAAGTTCGATGTCCGCCCCGCGTCCGACGATCGGCCGTACTTCTCCAGCTACTTCAGGTGGGCGCACGCTCCCGAGATTCTGACGCTCAGTCGTCAGGGCGGGATCGGACTGCTCGATGTCGGCTACCTCGCTCTGCCCGCCGCGCTGGTACAGGCGGTGGCGGCGAGCGCCGCCCTCATCCTGCTGCCGTTGCTCGCCCTGCGCGGGCACCGCGGTGGTGCGGGCCGCTGGTCGACGCTCGCGGGCTTCTTCTGCATCGGACTCGCCTTCCTGCTGATCGAGATCGCGTTCATCGGTCGCTTCACCGTCATCCTGAGCCACCCCGTGCATGCCCTGGTTGTCGTGCTCGCCGGATTCCTGCTCTTCGCCGGCATCGGCAGCTACCTGAGCGCGCGGCGTGGTGCGGGCGACTCGATCACCAGACCCGTCCTCGGGATCGCGGTCCTGGCGACGGCTTACGCGCTCCTGTCGCCCTACCTGACCGCGGCACTGATCGGTGCACCCTCGGTCGTGAAAATCGGCGCCGCCTTCGCACTCATCGCTCCGCTCGCGACGCTGATGGGCATGCCGTTCCCGCGCGCGCTGGTACGCCTGAACGCCGTCAGTCCCTCGTTGCTCCCGTGGGCCTGGGGCATCAACGGCTGCGCGTCGGTCATCGGAGCGGTGCTCGCGACCCTCGTCGCGATTCACCACGGCCATACGGTGGTCACCCTGTCGGGCGTCGTCCTGTATGTGCTGGCCGCCGTCTTCGTCGCGCGGATGGCGCCTCGAGCCGGGTAGGCCGAGACGTGCCACTCGCCGCACCCGGCGCAATGCATCGTCGTTCCGCCGGCGATGACTCCGCGGGCGATGAATCTGCGAGCGATGCCATCGAGCGCGACCGGCCCGCCTGCTCCGCGTGTGCTCCACGTCGCGTGTCGGTCCTTCGACTGCGAATGGGCGGTACAGGCAGCCTCGAGCGACCGGCGAACTCGTTCTCAACCGACGTCGATACGCCGATCCCGGAGGGCGTCGCGATCGAGCTCGAGCCCGAGGCCGGCGCCGTCCGGCGCGACCACGAACCCGTCGTCGTCGAGTTCGAGACCCTGCCGTACCCCGACGTCGAGTCCACCCAGCGGAACCGGCAGTTCGAAGAAGTCGCCGTTCGAGACGGACAGCGCGACCTGAAGATTGGCGGCCTGCCCCAGGGCGGGCCCGAAGCTGTGCCCTTCGCACCGGAGCCCGAGGGAGGCGGCCAAATCGGCGAGGGCGCGCAATTCGGAGATTCCGTTTCGCGCCGCATCCATCCGCACGATGTCGAAGGCCCCGGATGCAGCCGGCCGGCCGTAGTCCCGTGCCGTGAACCGGACCGAGTCGGCCCCGGCGATGGGTGTCTCGAGCCGGCGCCTCAGCTCCCTCCAGCCTTCCAGGTCTTCGTCGGACAGCGGGTCCTCGAACCAGCGGAAGCCGAGATCGTCCAGCACGTAGCCGAGCGATCGGGCCGCGTGCCGGTCGTACAGGCCCATTGCGTCCATCATGAGGTCGATGTCGTCCCCTGCCGCCCGTCGGGCGGCCCGGCATACCTCGATGTCGATGTCGAGGTCACCGCAGACATGCAGCTTGACGGCTCGGAATCCCGTTTCCAGCAGTTCTTCCACCATCGCCTCGGAGTCTTTCGCAGTGTCGACGGGTGGCGCGCTCGCGCAGCCGCGCAACCGCTCGCGACGCCGCCCGAGCATGTCCGCGATGGAAAGCTCCTCGGCCCGCGCCGCGAGATCCCAGAGCGCCACGTCCACCATGCCGACGACCGGAAGGGGGAGACCGACACGAAATGCGCGCCAGAGCGGCGCGAGGATGCGAGGTCGGTCGAGCGGATCGGCCCCGATGAGGTGCGGAACCGCGGCGTCCTCGATGGCGGCGACCACGGCGCGTACCGGCAGTTCGGCGGTCCAGGCAAATGCGTTTCCCCGCCGGCCGTCGTCTCCCTCCAGGGACACGAGCACGGCCTTGACGTCCATCGGCCGGCGCCCCGCCCACCGGAAGTCGCGGCCGACGTCGTAGGCTTCAACCGTGATGTTGGAAATGCGCACGGTGGGTCCTCCCTCGGCTATCGAGTTCGTGTCCCGCGAGACCTGGCGTACGGAGACGGAGGGTCGACGAGCAGCAAACCGAAGCGGAGGACGCCGCTCCGGTGACGTTCGATTGTCCCCCCTTTCTTCCGACTCACGCCAGGGGTCACGGCGTCGCAGGCAACGCATCGTGGATGCCACGCCGTAGTCACGGTGTCTCAGCCGTCGTCGATCTCGAAGAACGGCATCTTCCGGTCCGGACCGTGCTCGACGAACACCGCGCGGACCGATCGGCCGACCAGGTCCCGCGGCGGCGTTCCGGCGAGACGGCTGTACATCAACGGCCCTTCGGCCAGCGTGACGGCCAGGAACACGTAGGGCGTCTCCCGCCCGAATCCGGCGTGGTGGGGCCGGTGCACCAGGGTCCAGCTTGCCACGTGCCCCTTGCCCGACGCCTCCACCCAGTCGAGGTCGCCGCCACCGCAGTGCGGGCAGCAGGCGCGGGGATAGTAGACGTAGCGTTCGCAGTCGGCGGCGGTGCACCGCTGCAGCATCAGGCGCCCGGCATTGCAGCCCTCCCAGAAGGGCGCGTTGATCGGTGTGTTGCGCGGGTTCGGTTTGGGAGTCATCGGGGTCGTCCTCAGACTCTGGCGAGGACCGCGGCGCTGGAGGACAGGCCCCGGCCGTATCCGACCATGCCATAGCCGGAGACCACGCCACGCCGGCACTCGACTTGCCGCGCGCCCGCATCGCCGCGCAATTGGGCGACCGCCTCGTAGACACCGATCATCCCGCCGCTCGCCCCGGCCTGACCGGCGCTGAGCTGACCGCCGCCGGTGTTGACGGGAAAGCGTCCGCGCACCGTCGCGTCCCTGGTGCGGATGAACTCCGCGGTTTCACCGGGTCGGGTGACGCCGAGCCCCTCGAGCTGGATGAACGCCATCACCGGGTAGTCGTCGTAGAGCTGGGCGAAGTCGAGGTCCTCGGGTCCGCAGCCCGCCTGGGCGTACATCCGCTCGGCGAACGCCTCGCAGCCGGCGACGAGGCCGTAGATGTCGTCGGGCGGGTAGTTGTGCTGCTCGCCGCCTCCGAGGATGCGCACGAGCGGCGCATCGAGCCGTTCCGCCACCTTCTCGTGGGCCAGGATGACGGCGTCGCCGCCGGTGCACGGGTGCACACAGTCGAACAGCCGGAGCGGCTCGGCGATCACGCGGGCGTTCAGATACTCGTCCAGGGACAGAGGCTTCTTGAACAGCGCGTTGGGGTTGAACAGGGCATTCTCGCGCTGCGCCACGCACAGGCGCCCGAAATCGGCGCGCTGCGTGCCGTGCTTTTCCATGTAGAGCCGGGTGTGCAGGGCGAAGGTTCCGTTCGCGCCGCCGAAGCCGAACGGCGCCATGTAGTCCCGAACGGAGCCGTTGAAGTGGTCGAGCATGTCGTCGTGGGCCGCGGTGTCGAACACGTCCGCGGCCAGACAGGCGACCACGTCGGCATCGCCGGCCTGGATCGCCCTTGCGGCGTGCAGCACGCTGATGACGCCGGATGCGCCGCCGTAGAGGCCCTGGAAGAGCCAGCGCGGCGCCACGCCGAAGTGCTCGGCCAGCGTCGTCACGTTGTCCGGCGGCAGGACGAAGGCGGTCGCGGCCAGACCGTCGACGTCGCGCATCGCGAGCCCGGCCGACCCCAGCGCGGCGTCGAACGCCTCCCAGAGCACACGCTGGACCGGTCGGTCGGCACGCTTCTCGTAAGCGGCCTGGCCGGCGCCGACGATGTAGACGCCGTCAAATCCCGTATTGCGAGACAAGTCTCGGGTCTCCCGGATTCCCCGTTGTGCTCGGCCGAGCGGGACGGTTGTCCGCATGTCGGGAGAGGCGAGGCTCGAACCTCTCCGGACCAACTGCCGGCCCTGGCGGAGCAGTGCCGCTGGTCCAGCGCCGCACGACGCACATCGCAAGCCTCCTCATATCACGCCGAGTTCGGCGAGTCGCCGGCGCTCGGGCTCCGACAATCCGAGCTCCTCGCCATAGACCGTGTCGTTGTCGGCGCCGACCGGTCCCCCCGCGTGGGTGACTCGGCCCGGCGTAGTCCCCATTCGGGGCACGACTCCCTGCATGCGCACGCTGCCGAAATCGGCATCCGACGCCTCGACGATGGTCTGGCGCGCAGCGTAGTGCGGGTCGGCGAAAATGTCGCGAATGTCGTAGATTGGCCCCGCCACCACCCCGGCCGCGTTGAACCGGTCCATGATGTCGTCGAGGTCGTGCTGCACGAACCAGTCGCCCATGAGCTTGTCGAGCACCGCATCGTGCTGGCAGCGGTTGAAGTTGCCCTGAAACCGCGGGTCGGTCGCCAGTTCCGGCATCTCCATGGTTTCCACCAGGCGCACGAAGGTGCGTTGCGAGCTCGCCGAGATCGCGATCCAGCGATCGTCGCGGGTGCGGTAGGTGTTGCGGGGGGAGTCC
Source organism: Gammaproteobacteria bacterium (assembly GCA_022826505.1). Lineage (GTDB taxonomy): Bacteria > Pseudomonadota > Gammaproteobacteria > HK1 > HK1 > HK1. The sequence goes on along the minus strand of JAJDUQ010000255.1, from coordinate 884 downwards.
TCGGCCAGCCGATTGCCCTGGCGTTCCTTGACGATGCCGAGCTGGTCGTAGCCGATCACCTGCGCCTCGACGAGGCGAAACAGCGGCTCGAACAGGCTCACGTCGATCTCCTGCCCGGTGCCGAGCCCGCCCTGGTCGCGCTTGTAGATGGCGAACATCGCCGCCATCGCGGCGAAGGTCGCTGCGATCGAATCGGCGATGGGGAATCCGGGCAATGTCGGCGGCCGGTCCGGGAATCCGGTGAACGACGGTACGCCGCTGAACGCCTCGGCGACGGTCCCGTAGCCGGCGCGGCCTGCATAGGGGCCGTCCTGACCGAACCCCGACACCCGCACCAGCACCACTCCCGGATTGATCCGGGCCAGCTCCTCGTAGCCGAGCCCCCACCGCTCGAAGGTTCCGGGGCGGTAGCTTTCGATGACGATGTCGGCGTCGGCCACGAGGCGCTTGAACAGCGCCTGCCCCTCGGGTTTCGACAGGCTGAGGGTGATCAGCCGCTTGTTGCGCCCGATGACCTTCCACCACAGCGACTTGTCTTCCTTGCTGGGCGCCCAGTCGCGCATCGGATCGCCGACGCCGGGCTGCTCGATCTTGATGACGTCGGCGCCAAAGTCGGCGAGCTGGGTCGCGCCGAGCGGGCCCGCGATCATCGTCCCGGCGTCGATCACCCGCAGTCCCTCGAGCGGCCCGAAGGCCGGCTTGCCGCTTCCCTCGTTCATGTCGCGATCATCCCATCAGCGGGCTGGGGTGCACGTCAGATTTGTGGTGAATTGAGAAAGGGCATGGGATGCGGTGTGGAATGGCGGGTTTTCTGTCAAGATAGAGTTTTGACAGGTTGGGAGGCCCGCCATGTCTGCGTCGATTTCGGAGCTGGAGGCACACCG
>JAJDUQ010000036.1 GCA_022826505.1 Gammaproteobacteria bacterium | reverse complement strand
CGGTGTGCCTCCAGCTCCGAAATCGACGCAGACATGGCGGGCCTCCCAACCTGTCAAAACTCTATCTTGACAGAAAACCCGCCATTCCACACCGCATCCCATGCCCTTTCTCAATTCACCACAAATCTGACGTGCACCCCCGGCGGGACGCCGAGTTGACAACGGCGATTTACGAGCGCCTGCCGGTGCTCGTCGACCGTTCCAGTGGCAAGGCGGTCAAGACTTGGCCGGTCAAGTACGCGACGATGTTCCACATGACGAACGATTCCAGTCGATTCCGTACCCGGAAGGAACTGGAGGAGCAGGAAGGCGCTTGGCCGATCGGCAGCAATCGCTTCGACAGCGCCGCCGGGGAGTGGGTGCCGCTCTACGTTGGACGCATGATTCACCAATTCGACCACCGGGCGGCGTCGGTCAAGGTGAACGACCGGAATCTCCACAACCCGGCGCTCAGCGGCGATATCGAGATCGAACAGAAGGCCGACCCTTCCTTCCTGCCGACACCGCAATATTGGGTTCCGGCGGGTGCGGTATCGTTTCCGGATGGTCTCGAATGGACCATCGCATTTCGGGACATCGCCCGTGCGACGGATGCGCGGACGATGATTGCCAGTGTGGTGCCGGCGGTTGGTCTGGGGAACAAAATACCGGCAATTTTCCCCGAAGAAGAAGTCGAGGATTATCGTGCAAGTGCGCCGCTGTTGTCGGCGAATCTAAATGCAACGATTTTCGATTTCGTAGTTCGACAGAAGGTTCATAGCACAAGCCTCAACTGGTACATCGTCGAGCAGCTCCCCGTCGTGCCGCCGGAGCGCTACGAGACCGTCCGCTTCGGCCCGCGGACTGCGGCCGAGATCGTGCGCGACGCGGTGCTGGAGCTCACCTACACCGCCCACGACATGGCCCCCTTCGCCCGCGACCTCGGGTACGTGGACGAGACCGGTGCAGTACGACCGCCCTTCCGCTGGGACGAGGAGCGCCGCCTTCGCCTCCGCGCCAGGCTCGACGCTGTGTTCTTCAACCTCTACGGCGTCACCGGCCGGGAACATGTCCGCTACGTGTACTCCACCTTCCCCATCGTCGAACGGCAGGAGACCGAGACCCACGGCCGCTACCGCTCCCGCGACCTATGCCTCGCCTACCTGAACGCCTTGGCGGCCGACCGTCCGGACGCCGTACCCGACATGTGAGCGTCCAAGCCACCTGGAACGAAGCAATCATCTTTCCCGATGCTGTGGAGCTGACCGATCGGATCATCCACCCGGCCCCAGTCGGTGTCGGCGTAGAGTTCGCGCACAGCAAACGCCCGATCACGGGTTCGATAGACGGAGATTCCACGTCGAACACGACTTCCACGCTGCTTTCTCGAATCCCCTGGCAGCGGACCGTCGGATTGAGCCGGGCCAATCCGACCTGCTCGGGGCGCAACCGTGGCGCGAAACTTCCTGACCCAAGTGAGAGCACCAGGATTGACATGTTGCTCGTCCTGCTTCAAAGTGTGGCAAACAACGTTTTGACAAGGTGTGTACCACGTGGACTACACTCCGGGTCAGCTCCGCGATCTCGTTGGTCTCTCGAAGGAGACGTTTCGCCACTGGAGGCGTGTGCTGCCGGCGCTCTCGACCGGCAGGAAGCATGCTCCCTGCTTCTCTGCCGGTGATGTTCTCGCGACGATCGTGCTCCGTCGGGTCACGGAGAGCTGCGGTGCTCGCATCGGCCGACTGGCAGGTGTGGCTTCCGGCGTTTTCGACATCTGCAACCGGACACCGTGGGAGGTCCTGGCGAAGCGCATTCTGGTGCTGGACCTCTCGGTCAATCGCTGCATGATCGTCGCGGAATCCCAGGACATTCCCGTCGACGACGCTGTCGTCATCTGTTCGCTTGAGTCACGGATCACGGCGTTGGAGAGCCGCCTGCTTCGATCGAACCCGTCTCCCGCTCACGAGCCGCTGGCCCCGGCCACCGCCGTCCGGCGAAGCAGCAGGGCACAGGAGCAGACCTGATGCAGACCATACGGTCGAAGCCGCTCGAACCGGAGTGGAAGGAGCGCCTGGGCCTCTCCATCCGTAAGGTTCCCGACCTCTACGAGCGCGCAGACGACGTTCGAAATACTCCGCACGCGGGCGCGATACGCACGACGCTAGCGGAGCTGGGCGCGTCTGCGGTCTTCTGCGTCCAGGAGGTCCCGACCATCGCGATTCTCTCGGTCGACGACTACGACCGGGCAGCGATCGTCGATCTGCACGCCAAGCTCTGGAACCAGGGTCTCGCGAGCCTTCTGCTCGTTATCTCCGGCGACACGGTACGTGCCTTCTCGCTGGCGCGTACTCCGCATTCCGGCGAGAACCACGACTTCGAGGATCGATGCCTCATCCCGGGATTCGAAGCCGTGAGCGACGTCCTGATGCTCAGGGACGTCGTGTACGGTGCCGAGTCGGGTCGTCTCTGGAAGGAGCACGCCGAGTATTTCCACTCCGACGAGCGAATCGACCAAGTTCTTCTCGGCAATCTCGTCACGTCGTACCGCTTGCTCTGCGACGACACCGGTTTGTCCTCCGATGCGGCACAGGCATTGCTCGTTCAGGTCATGTTCATCGCCTGGCTGGAAGACCGGGAGATCATCCTCCCCGAGGAATTCACGAACGCATCGGGCGGTCGCGCGCGCAGCTTTTCCGATCTCCTGCAATCGGAGGATATCGGCTCGCTGGATCGCCTGTTCAAGAGTCTGCGAGGAAAGTTCAACGGGGACCTCTTCGTTGCGCCATGCTCCTTCGAAGAGAACGATGGCCACCAACCCTTGACCCCGAGGCACTTGAACATCCTGAACCGCTTCCGTTCCGGCCGCGAGGAGATGCATGGGCATTCCGGTCAGTACAGGTTCTGGGGATACCACTTCAAGTACATACCCATCGAGCTGATCAGCGCCGTCTACGATCGATTCCTGGGCGAGGACGACAAGCAGCGCCGTGCGCAAGGCGCCTACTACACCCCGATGTTTCTCGCCGACACCGTGATCTCCCAGGTCTGGGACACCGTGTCGGCCGAGACGAAAGAGACAGGCCGTTTCTTCGACCCGGCATGCGGCTCGGGCGTGTTTCTGGTGCGGTCGTTTCAGCGTCTGTGCGAGCACTGGCGCGACACACGGACGTCCCGGACGATTCGCTGGGATAGCCTGCTCGGCATCCTCTCCAGATTGCACGGATGGGACATCGACCGCCGCGCGGTCCGGGTGGCGGTGTTCTCGTTGTACATCGCGTTGCTCGAAGAGGTCAGCCCGCCGGACATCCGACGCCTCATGAAGCGTGGCCGAATCCTTCCTGTACTCTGGGGAAAAAATCTTCGCCACCGAGACTTCTTCGAGAAAGACGCGAGAGACGTGCAGGCCGATGTGGTCATCGGCAATCCACCTTGGTCGAGCCGTCGCGGGGCAGACGGGGAAGAGCGTTCTTCCGTCAAGTGGTGCAAGGCGGAGCGCGTTCCCATGCCGGGCAAGGAGGATGCTTGGGCGTTCGTCTGGAAGTCCCTCCAGCACCTGCGCGATGGCGGCATCGTCGCATTTCTCCTGCCGGCCATGGCCTTCCTGCACAATCATGCGAAGAACGCAGTGGCTGCGCGGAGCCGTCTCGTGCACGACGTTCGCATCCTCCGCATCATCAACTTCGCCGACCTGAGATTCCAGTTGTTCGAGGGCGCCGTCCGGCCTGCCGCGCTGATCGTCTTCGGGCGCGCGGACCGGAGGGCGCCGGCTTATCGGTTCGAGTACTGGACGCCCAAGGCCGATCTCAACCTGAAGATCAAGCGTCTGATTACCCTGAGCAGCGCCGACAAATGCCTCGTCCCGTCCGCCATGGCAGCGGCGGAGCCGCTTGTCTTCAAGCAGCGTCTGTGGATGAACGACCCGGAGTCGAAGCTGTTCAACTATCTGTCGGTGTTTCCCAAGCTTGGGGATCTCGTCGATCAGTACCGCGAACTCAAGCGTAGAAAGCAGTCGTCAAGATACGGCTGGATCATTGGCCAAGGCTTCAAACCGGCTAATCCCGCTCGTCTCTCGGATCCCAACTATCAATATGAGCATAGCGACATCGTCGCCAACACACCCTACCTGCCGATCTCGGCCTTTCGAGCATTGGCCCAGACTCGCGACGGGTTGCGGCCCTGGAAGAATGGCACTGTTCACCGGAAGGGTTTCGAACGGGGATTCTCCGGCCCGAGGGTACTGATCCCCCGAGGCGTGGACACGGTTGGACGACGACTGCGGGCGACCTATCTCGAAGCGCCGCTGACGTTCCAGGACATCATTCAAGCCCTTGTCGTGCCGTGTGGCGAGGAATGCCGTGCGAAGCTCCTGACGGCACTTCTCAACAGCCGGCTGATCGCATGGTTTGCATTTCACGGTACGGCTTCGTTCGGCTCGGAGCGCCCGGAAGTCAAGCAGGCGGAGCTGCTGACCCTTCCGTTTCCGTCGTCGGACGACATGCCGCAGCGCGAACGGTCCGAGTCCGCTGGGGACGCGTTGGTCGCCCTGGTTGACCGCATGATCGAGTTCGCGGATGAACCATTCGACCTTCGAGGGAATGAACGGACGATTCTCGATGAGATCGACCACCTGACTTGTGAATTCTTCTGCCTTTCGGCCGAGGAGGTCGTTCTCGTCAACGACACCGTTGAGCGAATCATTCCCTCCATTCAGCCAGGCCGGAACCGGTACCCCGACATCTGGGAGCCCGCGGACCGGGAAGATCGCCAGTCCTATGCGGAGACACTGATTCGAAGCATGGCGGAGTGGTTCGATCCCGACTGCACCATCGGCATCAGGCTCGAAGCTCGGAACGCCGATCTGGCGGTATTGCGCCTGACTCTGGAGGACGGCCGGAAAAGAGCCGAATATGCCGAGGAGGACAACGGGTCCGTCGGTGCCGTCCTCGCCAGGCTGTCCGAACACGTTCATCAGCCTCTTCCCGGCAACTTCCAGTTGGTGCCGGATTTTCGGATCTTCATCGGCAACCATCTCTACCTCGTCAAGCCGGCTCGCAGACGGTTCTGGCTGAGGTCTACCGCGCTGGCCGACGCGGACGCCATCGCGCTCGACCTGCAGGATGCCGTCACCCGAAACCGCCGGAGCCCGACGTGACGAGGGCGGGTGGTCCGGCAACGTGGACGGACCGGTTCAGAACGCTCGACACCCGTTTTCTGCATCGTGTCGCCGCGGTCTGGCCCAGGTGCGTCGCCATGCTGCCGAGTCAGCCGCAAGAGGACGCCATCACGATCAACCTCGTCCACATGTTGTCGAAGGATCCGGGAGCCCGGCGCCTGTTCCACTGGCTGGAATACCAGTACGAGCCGTTCGGGTTTGCGGCCGACGGCTCTGCATGCAGCAAGGGGAAAATCGACATGGCGCTCCTTGTGGACAGAGGGAGGGAGCGCTACCTGGCCTACGAGTGCAAGCGTCTCAACGTCGTTCGTCAGGGCAGAAGGCACTCGCTCGCCACGCTGTACGTCACGGAAGGGGTCGTCCGATTCGTCACCGAGCAGTATGCGGAAAATCTGGTGGTCGGATGCATGCTCGGCTATGTGATGGACGGGAACGTGGCGGCGGCGCAGACGAAGGTCTGGGCGGCGATCAATCATCACAAGTCCGGAATCGGCTTGACAGCCGGACCTGAAACCGATCGGTCAATCGGCGAAATAAAGCGCTTCTTCAGTCGCCATCTCCGTGCTGCGAGTGGACAGGAGATTGAAGTTCGACATGCACTTCTGCCGTTTTGTCGAGACACATCGACAGAGGAGATAGGACAGTGGAAGGTTGCGAATTCCTGACTGCGGCCGAGGCCGCGGATGCGCTGGCTGCGGGCGATCTGACGTCGGAGCAGCTCGTCGAGACGCTGCTGGCACGCATCGACCGGCTCGAACCCCGGCTCGGCGCCTTCGTCGACGTGTACCGGGACGAGGCCCGGGCCGAGGCACGGGCGGCGGACCTTGCCCGGCGGGCCGGAACCGCGGTCGGACGGTTTCACGGCGTGCCCATCGCGCTCAAGGACATCATCGACATCGAAGGCCGGATCACGACCGGCGGCTCCAAGGTCTGGGAGTCGCGGGTTTCTCCGGTGACCGCGACGCTTGCCCGCCGGCTGATGGATGCCGGCGCAATCGTCATCGGCAAGACGCGCACCGTCGAGTTCGCGATGGGCTCCTGGGGAACCAACCGTCACATGGGTACGCCCTGGAATCCCTGGGACGGCGACGTGCACCGTGCTCCCGGTGGAAGCAGCTCCGGATCCGGCGTCAGCGTGGCCGCTCGCCTCGTGCCGTGGGCCATCGGGACCGATACCGGAGGTTCTGTCCGGTTGCCCGCGGCGTGGAACGGCCTCACCGGACTCAAGGTCACCCTGGGACGGGTGAGCTGCCACGGCGTCCTGCCACTCGCCCACACCCTCGACACGCCGGGACCGATGTGCCGCACCGTCGAGGACGCGCTGGAGCTCTACCTGCTGATCCGGGGCTCCGATCCGCACGACAGCCTGACCTGGCACCTGCCCGAAGACGATCCACACGTCGACCTTCATCGAGGCGTGGCCGGCATGCGCCTCGCCCGCATGCCGGAGCACGAGCGCGGCGGGGTCGACGGCGACGTGCTGGCCGCCTACGACGCGTCGCTCGCGACCCTGTCCGACCTCGGAGCGTCCATCGTGGACGTGGCGCTTCCCGCTTCGCTGGTGCCGATGGGCGACGCAGTGGGGAAGATCATCGCGGCGGAAGGCTACACGTGGGTCGGCGAGATCGTCGACGACGACAGCCTTCCGGTCGACGACGACATCCGACCCCGGATCCGGCCCGGGCGCGACATGCCGGCGCGCGCGTACATCGAGGCCCAGCGCGAGCGGGCCGTCCTCAAGCAAGAGTTCGATGCGGCCCTGTCCGGCGTGGACGCAGTGCTCACGCCCGCCACCCGCACCGCGGCCCCGGTGGTCGCGGACATCGACCAGAGCACCACCGCCGCCATCTTCACGCGGCCCATCAACCTCGTCGACTGCTGCGCGCTCGCGCTGCCGAACGGAATGACTCCGGGCGGACTGCCCCTTTCCCTGCAGATTGTCTGCCGCGGGCTTCGGGAGTCCACCGCCCTTCGCATCGGTCAGGCGTATCAGCAGGCGACGGACTGGCATACGCGGATTCCGTCCGGTCTCGACGCGGATTCGAGCTGACTCCTGCGGGGCGGTGACGCTCGTATCCAGTCCGGGCTCGAGGCAACCGAGGGAGATTCGAAGAACATGCTCACGCCGACCCAGTTGGAGCAGTACCGGGAGGACGGGTTCGTCGTCCCCGACTACCGCCTGCCGGACGCGACCGTCGAGGCGATCCGCGCGGATCACGACCGGCTTCTGGCGAACCATCCGGAATACGTCAACTACTGTCCCAACGTGCTCGCGTTCGACCTCGCGTTCCTGAACCATGCCCGGATACCGGCGGTGCTGGACATGGTCGAGCAGGTGCTGGGGCCGGACTTCGCGTTGTGGAACTCGAGCTTCTTCGCAAAGCCCGCCGTCAACGGCCATGCGACTCCGTGGCACCAGGACGGCGAGTACTGGCCCATCCGGCCGCTCGCGACCTGCACGGTGTGGATCGCGGTCGACGACGCGACCCGGGAGAACGGTTGCCTGCGCTTCATCCGAGGCTCGCAGCGGACCGCACGGCTGATGTCCCACCGCACGAATGCGAGCCCCGATCTCACCCTGAACCAGGAGCTGCTGGAGTCGGAGTTCGACGAGGGCGAGGCGGTCGACCTCGTCCTGGAGGCCGGTCAGATCTCGCTGCACGACGTCTTTCTTGCGCACGGCTCGGAAGCGAACCGCTCTCCGCATCCACGCCGCGGCATGACGCTCCGCTACATGCCCACCACGTCGGTCTTCGACCGCGCACTGGCCCGCCGGCTCGCCGACGAGAAGGGCATCATGGACCACACCCGGCGGACCCTGTTCCTGATGCGCGGCGGCGATCCGTCGGGCCGCAACGACTTCCGTCTGCGGTGGTAGAGGCCCGGCGCTCGATGCGCGCCTGCGGCCTCGACCCGGTGCGGATTGCGGGTCAGGCGCGGGTTTGTGCGGCAACCAACCGGTGGAAGTGATGGATGTTCGCGTCGAAAGCGGGTGAGAGGCGCCCGCCGTCGAACGCGGTGGTGGCGAATGCGTCCTGCAGCCCTTCCACGATCGCGATGTCCTCGACGTTGAAGGACTGAAACCGCTCCACCAGCGCATGGCGCACCGGGGCGAGCTCCGGCGCCATCGCCTCGTCTCCTGCGACGAAGACCTCGATCCGCTCGCGGCAGCCACCTGCGCCGTCCGGCTCGACCAGGATGATCCGCAGGTTGTCGTCGAAGAGGGTGACGAGCAGGTTGGGGAAGAGGCAGATGGCCTCGGTGATCGAGCGCTCGGCGCGGTCGAGTCCCGGAAAGGACGGAAGCCCGCCGGCCGCCTCGTCGCTCGGGGCGTAGCTTGCGTTTCCCTGGCCGAAGAAGGTGTCGCCTTCCCGAATCGGGTAGTGGTCCTCCATCGCCGAGTAGCTGTTCAGCCCCTTGTGGACGTACGGCAGGTGGTAGTAGTCGATGAAGTTCTCCACCGCGAGCTTCCAGTTCGCCGCGATGTCGCAGGAGCGGCTCTCGGCGTGGCGCAGGGTGCTCAGGTCGTAGCGCGCCCATCGGCGCTCCAGCGGGGCGATCCAGTCGGCGAACTCCGGAGCGTGGCCCGAGAGGTTCACGAACACGAGGCGGTGCCACACCGTGCTGCGCACCCGCGCAAGCCCGTCGACCGGCCTGGCGCGGTGACGGCCCGGGCCGTCGAAGTGAGGTGCGCGCACGAGCCTGCCGTCGAGCGCGTAGGTCCAGGCGTGGTAAGGGCAGGTGAAGCGCGAGCGCCCGCGTACAGGCTCGGCAAGGATCTTCAGACCCCGGTGCCGGCAATAGTTGTGGAACACGTGGACGGCGCCCGCGCGGTCGCGAGTCATGATGACGCTCTTGCCCGCAACCTCCAGAGGCGTCGCGTCGCCGGGCTCGGGGACGTCGTCCACGAGCCCGACGCAGATCCAGCGGTTCGAGAACAGCGTTCGGCGTTCGATCTCGAGGTACCGCTCGGCCGTGTACGCCTCCGCCGGCAGGCAGCGCGCCGCTTCGATGGAGGATCCGATGCGATCGAAGTCGGGGCGGCAGGGGACCGCGAGCAATTTCTCTCGGTCGTTCACGTGGAGTGTCGCATGCGCAAGGCGGGACCTCCCCGTGCGGGCACGGGGCGCAGTCCGGCGCTCACTCGTTCGAGTACGGCTTGAGCTCGCGCCGCGCGACGGCTTCGAGGTGCACCTCGTCGGGGCCGTCGGCGAGGCGCAGGGTGCGTTCGTGCGCCCACAGTCCTGCGAGGACGGTATCTCCCGAGACCCCCATCGCGCCGTGGGCCTGCACCGCGTGGTCGATCACCCGCAGCGCCATGGAGGGCGCGATGACCTTGATCATGGCGATCTCGTTGCGCGCCGCCTTGTTCCCGACCGTGTCCATCATGTGCGCGGCGTTCAGCACCATGAGCCGGGCCTGGTCGATCTCGATGCGCGAGCGCGCAATGTCGTGGCGGATCGACCCCATCTCCGACAGCCGCCGGCCGAAGGCTTCGCGCGCGTGCACCCGTTCGCACATCAGCGACAGGGCACGCTCGGCCGCCCCGATCGACCGCATGCAGTGATGAATGCGGCCGGGCCCCAGTCGGCCCTGCGCGATCTCGAATCCACGGCCTTCCCCGAGCAACAGGTTCTTGGCGGGCACCCGCACGTTCTCGAAGAGAATTTCCGCGTGACCGTGCGGGGCATGGTCGTAGCCGTAGACCGACAGGGTGCGCTCGATCGTCACCCCGGGGGTATGGCGGGGTACCACGATCATCGACTGCTGCCGGTGCCTGGGGGCATCCGGGTCGGTCTTGCCCATGAAGATGAAGACTTCGCAGCGCGGGTCGCCGGCCCCGGAAGACCACCACTTGCGCCCGTTCAGGATGTAGTGGTCTCCGTCGCGCTCGATACGCGAGCGGATGTTGGTCGCGTCGGACGACGCCACGTCCGGCTCGGTCATGCAGAACGAGGATCGGATCTCGCCCTCGAGCAGCGGCACGAGCCACTCGCGCTTGATCTCCTCGCTCGCGTAGCGCACCAGCGTCTCCATGTTGCCGGTGTCCGGCGCCGAGCAGTTGAACGGCTCCGCGCCGATCGCGGAGCGGCCCATCAGCTCGCACAGGGGGGCGTATTCCAGGTTGGTGAGCCCGGCGCCGTACTCGCTCTCGGGCAGGAAGAGGTTCCACAGCCCCTGCGCCTTCGCCTTCGCCTTCAGCGATTCGATGATCGGAACCGGCTGCCACCGGTCGCCCTCGGCGATCTGACGTGCCGCGAGCACTTCGTTGGGAAAGACGTGCTCGTCCATGAAGCGGCTCACGTGTGCGTGAGTGTCGCGGGCGCGTTTGGTCGTTTCGAACATCATGCGGTCGTCCCCTGTACGGCGCATCCGTCACTGTAGCCGCCTTTCGCCACGCTTCAAGGGTTTCGATGGCATGTCCCGGTGTCCGGACGACGACTGCGCAAACGTGGCGGTCGTCAGCCGTGCTCCCTAAACTGGAAGTCCGTCAATCCAGGGAGGGCAGGGCCCATGCAGGTGCACGAACTGGTCGCACGCTGTGCGGCGGCGGCGCGGGGAAACGATTCGATGGATGCGGTTCGGGAGGTGATGGAGGATCTGCGCGGCGATCTGGGCGCGCTGGACCGGGCGCTCGAATTCATCCCCGGGGTCGGGGGCAACGCGAGGCAGGTGTTCTACCGCTCTCCCGATCTCACCATGCTCAAGGTGTGCTTTCCGTGCGGGCGGCGGACCCCGCCGCACGACCATGGGACCTGGGCGGTGATCCTGGTGCTCTCCGGACAGGAGAAGAACACGCTGTACCGCCGTGCAGAGGAGGGGCTGCGCACCGCGAGCGAGGTGATTCTGGAGCGCGGCGCAATCCTTCCGATGCGGGCCGACACCGCGCACGTGGCGGAATGCGTGGGCGACGAGCCGGCCCTCGGCCTGCACGTCTACGGCGGCGACATCCTGGAATTGCCCCGGCGAATGTGGGACCCGGAGACGCTCGACGAGCACGTCTACGAACCCTCGGTCTACGAGGCGTTCGCGCAAGCAGCGTCGATGGCGCAGCGCGCTCCGCAGGTGTGACCGAAGGTTCGGGCGGCGTTCAGGCGGTCGAGTCGTGCAACGCGGCTCGGAATCGAAGGCGTTCGCTGGTGGGGTCGAGGTCCCGCTTGTGTGGCGGCGATTCGGTCGGCTTGACCCGCATCAGCACGAACGAGGTGCCGTTGCCCTCGCGAATCAGCCGGGACGCCTCGGCGATCTCGTCGGGGCGGGTGATGCATCGGGTGGTGCGAATTCCCGCTCCGAGGGCCATCTGCTCGAGATCCACGCCCAGGCTGGTGTGGCTCTGCTGCCAGCCGGTCTCGCCGTAGCGGCCGTTGTCCACGCAGACGATGGCGAGATTGGGCGGATTCATGACCGCCACGGTGGCGAGCGTCCCCACGTTCATGAGGAGTTCGCCGTCGCCGGTCACCACCAGCACGCGGCGCTCCGGACGGGCGAGGGCCAGCCCGAGCCCCATCGACGCGGCCGAGCCCATGGCCCCGGCAAGCGCGAATACGTGCGGTGCGTCCTGACTGAGGAAGGTGAGGTCGCGGGCGGTTCCGGCGAGGCCGGCCACGATCAGGAAGTCCTCGTGGCGTCCGACCAGTTGCGGTACGGCTTCGTTGCGGTCGAGGAGGAAGTCGGGCGGAGGGACGGTAGAGTTCATGGCGTCGACGCGCTCGGCTGTCGGGTTGCGCGGCGCGATTCACGGCCGCAGGGAGATGGGCGGGTCATGCGGCGATTCGTTCAGAACGGCTTGGCGCCGATGAGCTTCTGGGTGAGCAGGACCGCGACTGCCTGTCCCGCCTTGTACACCATGGTCGCGGCGGCACGGACGGTGTCGGCCGCCTCGTTTGCCTCCTCGACGCGGATGCACATCACGCCCATCGCCTCGAGCACCGGTTCCACCGCCCGGCCCATCGGCATCTGCCACGGATTCCCCTCGCCGAAGTCGCCGCGCATGCTCACCAGCATGAGGAACGGGAACTGCCCGCCCCGGACCAGGGAGAGGAAGTTGATGCAGTTGCCGACGCCGCTCGACTGCATGAGCAGTACTCCGCGTCCGCCGCCGAGGTGGGCGCCGGCGAGCAGGCCGATGCCTTCCTCCTCGGTGGTGAGCGCGACGGAGTGGACTTCCGGGTCGTCCAGCGAGCGATCGATGAGTGCCTTGTGCCCGGCGTCGGGGACGTAGGCGAACTGGATGACGTCGAACTCGCGCAACACCCGGTAGATCTCGTCCGGCCAGGTCGCCCCGGCTTTCGGTTCTCCCCGTTCCTCGGCCGCGCCCATCTGTTCGGTTGGTTTCACTTCGACCTTGCCGGCGTTCCGGCTGGACTCGTCTGTCGGCGGGGCGCAAGAATAGCCGAATCGCCGGCGCGATGCCGATTCGGCACAGTGGCGGTCTCGCGTCGGGTGGTTTCGTTCCGGCTCCGCAGGGAGGCATCGACGGTATGGCGTCCTGTCCACGTTTGCGCGCGATCCCGCACTTGCATCCGGAAGGCGCGTCGAAGTTCATCAGGCATCACGCCGTGGTTCACCGATGAACATCACGAGGCGCAATGGCGGCCCGTTCGCGAGAACGATTCTGCTCGCTACCCTGGTCGCGCTGGTGGCCGGGTGCGCATCCTCCCCGCCCAGGCGGCAGGCCGATGTGTGCGAGGTGTTCGAGCAGTACCCCGACTGGTACGACTACGCCAGTGATTCCGCCGAGGCGTGGGGTACGCCGGTGCACGTCCAGATGGCGTTCGTACGCCACGAATCGAGCTATCGGGCCAGGGCGAAGCCGCCATACGAGTGGTTCCTGTTCATTCCGCTCGGAAGAGCGTCATCGGCCAAGGGCTACGCCCAGGCTCAGGACCCGGTGTGGGGCGAGTACCAGGAGGAGCGGGGCCGCCTGTTCCGAAGCCGATCGGACATGGAGGACGCGCTCGACTTCATCGGCTGGTACAACTACAAGACCTGGCGCGAGCTCGGCATCGAGCGCGGCGATGCGTACCGGCTGTACCTCGCCTACCACGAGGGGCGAGGCGGCTATCGGCGCGGCACGTGGAAGAAGAAGCCCGAGGTACAACGTGCCGCGAAGCGGGTCCGCGAGACCGCCAGCACGTACAAGTCGCAGCTCACGCACTGCGAAGAGCGCTTCCGCTGCGACGCCTGGTACCAGTTCTGGCCGTTCTGCCGCTGACGATCCGGGTCAGGCCGGCTCCCGGGCCGAGGCAGGCTTCCCCTGCGCGGGCGGGTCCTGGAGAGTGCGGGCGGTGACGGCGTCGCGCAGTCCTTCGACGAGACCCTCCGTCCTCGCCTGACGCTGCTCGACCGCCGACAGGCCGTTTTCGACTGCAGAGAGGCGGCTCTCCACGGCACGAATGTCGGCGCGCATCTCCGTGCGAAGACCGTGCATCTCCGTGCGCAGATTCGCGTTGCTGCCAATCACGATGGCGGCGAGTGCGACGCCGACCGCGGCAATCGATCCGATGATGCTCAGCAGCTCGAACGTCTTCACGGTTCCTGGCTCGATGTGCATTCTCGACTCGAAGATCACCACCGAAATGGTGTCCGGGACAGCGCTGAAAGTCGCGGGCATTGTACGCCGAAGGCGCGAGCGGTTGGCGACTCCGGACTTCAAATCCCGCATCGCTGCCGCCGGCGCATCCTTCGAATTCGTCGGAGACTATCGTGGCGGCTCGGATGCCGTCCGAACACCTCCCCGTCCCCGCTGGCCTGCGGACGAACTGCTCGGGCCATCCGTCTCCGCGAAGGTGACGAGCACCGTGCCCTCGACCACCTGATCGCCTTCCGATACCGCGACCTCGTCGATCACTGCGTCGCGGGGCGCTTCCACGAGCAGCTCCATCTTCATCGCTTCGAGCACGACGAGCGTCTCCCCGCGCTCGACGGTGTCGCCGCTGCGCACCGCCGTCTTCGCCACCCTGCCCGGCAGCGGGGCGATGACGTGGTCGAGCGCGCTTGCGGTCTCTTCGGCATCGGCGGTGCGGTTGGGCAGGGCGACGGAGTACGTTCGTCCGTCGTGGATCAGATGCACGCCGGCACCGTGGGGAACAGTCCGCACCGGGACAATGCGGTCCGCCAGGTCCAGGTCGATGCGATCGCCGTCGCGGCGAAGCGGCTTCGCGACCAGCGACGTGGACCCGGAATCGATTCGGCACGTTCCGTCGTCCTGGTACGCCACCAACGCCTCCACTGCGCCGCCGTCGACCTCGAGGTGCACGCGTTGTTCGGCGGCGCCCCACAGCCGCCAGCCGACGAGGGTCGACCATGGGTCGTTCCACCGGCTGCCGGCGGCGGGTCGGGCGAATGCGCCCGCGGCGTGCATCGCAGCGGCGGCCAGCACCGCATCGGGGACCGGATCGCGGGCGAGCAGGGTATCGAGTGCTCGGTCGATGAATTCGGTGTCGACGGCTCCGGACCGGAATCGCGTATCCGCCACCAGCCGTGACAGAAACGCCATGTTGGTGGTGACTCCAGCGATTTCGAATGTCCGCAGCGCTCCGGCGAGTCGCTCCAGCGCGGTCCCGCGGTCAGCGCCATGGGCGACCACCTTGGCGATCATCGGGTCGTAGTGCGGGGTGATGGCGTCGCCCTGCCGCACGCCGCAGTCGATGCGCAGATGGGCGGACTGCATCGGAGCCTCGACGTGCGTGAGAACGCCGGTCGCCGGGAGGAAGCCATGAACGGGATCCTCGGCGTAGACTCGCGCCTCCACCGCGTGCCCTTCGAGCGAAAGCCCGGACTGTGCGGCCGGCAGTGGTTCGCCGGCTGCGACCCGGAGCTGCCATTCCACCAGATCCGTGCCCGTCACCATCTCCGTGACCGGGTGCTCGACCTGGAGCCGCGTGTTCATCTCCATGAACCAGAACCGGTCCTCCCGGAGCCCCTCGGAGGTGTCCGCGATGAACTCGACGGTGCCCGCGCCGCGATAGTCGATGGACCGCGCCGCCGCGACCGCAGCCGCGCCCATCGCTCGGCGCATCTCCGGCGTCATGCCCGGTGCGGGAGACTCCTCGACGACCTTCTGGTGGCGTCGTTGCGGCGAGCAGTCCCGCTCGAACAGGTGCAGGGCGTTGCCGTGCGCGTCGGCGAACACCTGAATTTCGATGTGACGCGGTTTCGTGACGCAGCGCTCGACGAGCACCCGGTCGTTGCCGAAGCTCGAGCGGGCTTCGCGCCGCGTCCCTTCCAGCGCATCCGGGAATTCGGCCTCGGTGTCGGCGCGCCGCATCCCCTTGCCGCCGCCGCCCGCGACTGCCTTCACCAGCACCGGAAAGCCGATCCGGCGGGCGTGGACAAGCAGCGCGTCATCATCCTGCTCTTCCCCGTGGTACCCGGGAATCACCGGCACCCCGGCCGCTTCCATCAGCCGCTTGGCCGCGTCCTTCAGCCCCATTGCGCGGACCGCGGCGGCGGGCGGTCCGACGAAGGCGACTCCCGCCGCGGTGCATGCCTCGATGAAATCCGGGTTCTCGGACAGGAATCCGTAACCTGGGTGCACCGCGTCGGCCCCGGCCGCGTCGGTTGCCGTGAGCACGCTCTCCATGTCCAGGTAGCTCCGCGACGCGGGTGCCGGTCCGACCCGCCACGCCTCGTCGGCCATGGCCACGTGCAGCGCGTCCCGATCCGCGTCGGAGTAGACCGCGACGGTGCGGATCCCGAGCCGATGTGCGGTGCGCATCACCCGGCAGGCGATCTCGCCGCGGTTGGCGACGAGGAGTTTCCGGAACATCACATGCGGAACACGCCGAAGCGCGTTTCCTCGATTGGCGCGTTCAGCGCGGCGGAGAGCGAGAGGGCGAGCACCTCGCGGCTGCGGGCCGGATGGACGATGCCGTCGTCCCACAACCGGGCGCTTGCGTAAAGCGGATGTCCTTCGTGCTCGAACCGTTCGGCGATGGGTCGTCTGAACTC
This sequence comes from Gammaproteobacteria bacterium, assembly GCA_022826505.1. Lineage (GTDB taxonomy): Bacteria > Pseudomonadota > Gammaproteobacteria > HK1 > HK1 > HK1. The sequence continues at coordinate 29,357 of JAJDUQ010000036.1, read as the reverse complement.
CGCCTCCTCCTCGCTCGTCCAGGTCCCGCCTCGGCGCTCGATGCCGTCGCGCCGGACGGTGGCGAGCACGCCCGCCGCCTGCTCGCCACCCATCACCGAGATGCGCGCGTTCGGCCACATCCACAGGAACCGAGGCGAGTAGGCCCGGCCGCACATGCCGTAGTTGCCGGCTCCGAACGAGCCGCCGATGATCATCGTCAGCTTCGGCACCCGGGCCGTCGCCACCGCGGTGACGAGCTTCGCGCCGTCCTTGGCGATACCGCCGGCCTCGTACTTGCGGCCCACCATGAAGCCGGTGATGTTCTGCAGGAACACGAGCGGAATCTTTCGCTGCGCGCAGAGCTCGATGAAGTGGGCGCCCTTCTGGGCCGATTCGGAGAACAGGATGCCGTTGTTGGCGACGACGCCGATCGGCATCCCTTCGACATGAGCGAAGCCGCAGACGAGGGTGGTGCCGTAGACCTTCTTGAATTCGTCGAGCCGCGAATCGTCGACGATGCGCGCGATGACCTCGCGCACCTCGCAGGGCTGGCGCACGTCGGGGGGGATGATTCCCAGGATTTCCTCGGGGTCGTAGCGTGGCGTGGCGGGCGCTTGCGTGCGTGCTTCGATTCCCTTCGCGCAGTGGACGTTGCCAATGACGCAACGCGCGATGTCGAGCGCATGAGGGTCGTCCAGCGCGTAGTGATCGGTGACCCCCGACTCTCGTGAGTGCAGGTCCGCGCCGCCGAGCTCTTCGGCCGAGACCACCTCTCCGGTTGCAGCCTTCACCAGAGGTGGTCCACCGAGGAAGATGGTGCCCTGGCGGCGCACGATGATGCTCTCGTCGCTCATGGCCGGAACGTAGGCGCCGCCCGCGGTGCACGACCCCATTACCACCGCGACCTGTGCGATTCCGGCCGCCGACATGTTCGCCTGGTTGTAGAAGATCCGCCCGAAGTGTTCCCGGTCCGGGAATACCTCGTCCTGATTCGGCAGGTTCGCCCCGCCGGAATCGACCAGGTACACGCACGGCAGTCGATTCTGTCCCGCGATCTCCTGGGCGCGGAGCTGCTTTTTTACCGTGAGCGGGAAGTACGTTCCGCCCTTCACCGTGGCGTCGTTGCACACCACCATGCACTCGACGCCGGCAATGCGGCCGATGCCGGTAATGAGTCCCGCCGAGGGTACCTCCCCGCCGTACATGTCGTGGGCGGCGAAAAGTCCGATTTCGAGGAACGGCGAGCCGGGGTCGAGGAGTCGGGAGACCCGCTCGCGAGGCAGGAGCTTGCCGCGATCCAGGTGCCGCGCGCGAGCGTGCGCAGGCCCGCCTTGCATGATCTCCGCTGCGATTGCGGACGTTTCCTCGACGAGGCGCCGCATCCGCTCCCGATTGGCCCGGAATGCATCGGAGTGAATGGCGAGCGAGGAGTCGAGAACGGTCATCTCGTCCTTCTACATGTTCCGGTAGGTAACGTTTTCCTGCTTGATGACGACGTACTTCCGGTCCTGAAGGTCCTTCACGAGACCGTCGATCCGTTCCGATTCGAGCTTGTTGCCGAACAGGGAGTTGATGGAGTTCTTGAGCGTCTTCACCTTGCGGGGCCTTGAATTGCCGCGCGCGGACAGGTTCTCGACGATTGCGGTGAGCTGTTCGTCCACTGGTTTCTTGTTGTCCGACGACAGCCAGGGAATGTCGAAGAGGTCCTTCTGCCTCGCCACGTTGATGCGCATTGCCTTCAGGTGCTTGATGAGCTGGTCGTAACCGGTGTCCTTGGAGATGACGTGAAAAATCGCCTTCGGGTCACGCTCGGTCAGCGCCCCGAGGTAGTAGGCGATGTGAAAATCCAGGGCGTTTCGTCCGCTACCGGTGATCTGAACGTACTCGGCCTTTTCTCCGAAGCTCTGCATCGAAGAAACCAGCTCGATCGGAATCTTCGACTGGTTCGCACCGACGAAGACCATGATCCGGAACGCCTGGTTCGGGGCGCCCTGGAGCACCGTCAGGCTCTTCGTCTGCACGTTCTCGTAGTCAATCAGTATGTAGTGTTTTCTCATTGTCCCTGGCTGTGTGTCCCTGTTCCTGCGCTGCCGTGCGTCAGGCGGTCTCTTCGAAAAGCTCCCGGCCGATCAGCATTCTCCGGATCTCCGAGGTGCCGGCGCCGATCTCGTAGAGCTTGGCGTCGCGGAGCAGCCGGCCCGTCGGATACTCGTTGATGTAGCCGTTTCCGCCCAGCAACTGAATGGCGTCGAGCGCGACCGCGGTCGCCTTTTCGGCCGCGTAGAGGATGCAGCCCGCCGCGTCCTTGCGGGTGGTCTCGCCGCGGTCGCAGGCGGCGGCGACCGAGTAGACGTAGGCGCGGCACGCGTTCATGGTGGTGTACATGTCGGCGACCTTGCCCTGCACGAGCTGGAACTCGCCGATCGGCTGGTCGAACTGCCGGCGTTCGTGCACGTACGGCATGACCACGTCCATGCACGCGGCCATGATTCCGAGCGGACCGCCCGCGAGCACCACCCGCTCGTAGTCGAGGCCGGACATCAGCACCCGCACCCCCCGGCCCTCCTCGCCGAGCACGTTCTCGTAGGGGACTTCGCAGTCGTCGAAGACGAGCTCGCAGGTGCCCGACCCGCGCATGCCGAGCTTGTCGAGCTTCCGGGCGGTGGAGAACCCCGTGAACTCGCGTTCGACGATGAACGCGGTGATGCCGCGCGGACCGGCTTCCCGGTCGGACTTGGCGTAGATCACCAGCACGTCCGCGTCGGGGCCGTTGGTGATCCACATCTTGGTGCCGTTCAGCACGTACCGGTCATTGCGCTTCTCCGCGTGGAGCTTCATGGAAACCACGTCGGAGCCGGCGCTCGACTCGCTCATGGCGAGCGCGCCCACGTGCTCGCCGGAGACGAGCCGCGGGAGGTAACGCTCGCGCTGCTCGTCGTCGCCGTTGCGGCGAATCTGGTTCACGCACAGGTTCGAGTGGGCACCGTAGGAGAGCCCCACCGAGGCCGATGCCCGGCTGACCTCCTCCATTGCGACGACGTGGGCGAGGTAGCCCATGCCGGCGCCGCCGAAGGCCTCGTCGACGGTGATTCCGTGCAGTCCGAGATCCCCGAGTTCCTCCCAGAGATCGCGCGGGAACTCGTTGGTCTCGTCGATCTCGCTCGCTCGCGGCGCGATCCTCGCCTGCGCGAACCGGTGGACCGTGTCCCTGAGCGCCTCGATCTCCTCGCCGAGGTCGAAGCTCATCCCGGTGTTGAACATCGCGGGGCCCGTGGTCTGGTGGTGAGGGGCACGATGATCGCGCACCGGCGCCGGTACGGTCCACTACCTGATACCGGAACATTGCATTTCCGCGACAGCATTGACATGTCCCGCAACCAGCCAACACATTGCACCGATGCGCGGCGGCGGACGCGGCTCCGGCCGCATTCTCCGCGTCGAACGCGGCCGGGGTGCCCGACGTACCGTCGAGTCCGTCTTCGTCCTCCGACTCGCGGCCGCCTTGCGAATCGCGCCACCTCCGCGCACTCGCTTCGCGATTCGGTGCAATATGGCAGCCAGTCGTCCGCTTTCCGCCACGGCCATCGCAAACGAGGCAACGGGAATCATGTCGAGCGCGAAGCACGGTGCCACCGCACCCAACATTCTGTTCATCATGGCCGACCAGATGGCCGGTCCCGCCCTGTCGATCAACGGGCACCGAGTCGTGAAGACACCGCACATCGAATCGCTCGCGGCGGGTGGAGTCACATTTCGCAACGCCTACTGCAACAATCCGATCTGCGCGTCGTCCCGGTTCTCGATGATGGCCGGACAGCTCCCTTCGCGCATTGGCGCCTACGACAACGCGGCCGAGTTTCCCGCCGCGGTGCCGACCTTCGCGCACTATCTGCGACACCTCGGCTACCGGACCTGCCTGTCGGGCAAGATGCACTTCGTTGGCCCCGACCAGCTCCACGGATTCGAACAACGGGTGACGACGGACATCTATCCGTCAGACTTCGGCTGGACCCCGGACTGGACGGCTCGGGACTACCCGTTCGCGCCATCGGTCATGAGTCTGCGCGGCGTGGTGGAGTCGGGGCTCTGCGTGCGATCCCTGCAGCTCGACTACGACGAGGAGGTGCAGCACTTCGCGCAGCGCAAGCTGCACGACTTCGCGCGCGAGCGGACCGACCGGCCGTTCTTCCTCACGGTCTCCTTCACCCACCCGCACAACCCCTTCACCATCACCGAGGAGTACTGGAACCGTTACCGGGACGACGACATCGACATGCCCGCGGTACCGCACATCCCGGTGGAGGATCGCGACCCCTGGAGCCAGCGCTACTACTACCTGATTCGCCAGGACGAGCATGAGGTCACCGACGAGATCCTGCGCCGGACCCGCCGCGCCTACTACGGCATGATCTCCTACGTGGACGACAAGGTGGGTGAGTTGCTCGCAACGCTCGACGCGCTGGGTATCGCGGACAACACCGTGGTCGTCTTCACCGCCGACCACGGCGACATGATGGGCGAGCGGGGAATGTGGTACAAGTTCAATCCCTTCGAATGGTCGACACGGGTTCCGCTCGCAATCCGCGCACCCGGCAATTCGGCGGGGCGAACGGTGCAGGCGAACGTGTCGCTCCTCGATCTCCTGCCGACCTTGCTGGACCTCGCGACCGACGGCAGTCCGCCCGAACTTGCGGATGCGGTCGACGGCCACAGCCTCGTGCCGATGCTTCACGGCCGCGACGCGAGCTGGCCCGACGAGGCGCTGATCGAATTCACCGCGGAAGGTACCTACGCTCCGTGCCTCATCCTGCGCAAGGGGCGCTACAAGTACGTGTACTGCGAGTCCGACCCCGGCATGCTGTTCGATCTCGAGACCGACCCTGGCGAAACGAGAAACCTGTGCGAGGAGCCGACGCATGCCGGCGTGGCGGCGGAGATGCTCGGCGAGATCCTCTCGAGGTGGGACCCGCCCGAGCTCAGGGACAGAATCATGGAAAGCCAGCGCCGCCGCCGGTTCGTCCAGCAGGTTCTGCTCGCCGGCGAGCGCTCGCCGTGGGACTACCGGCCGGTCACCGATCCCTCCCGGCAGTACGTGCGCAGCAGTGTCAACACGTCGACGACCCTGACCAAGGGGCTTGCGCGGTACCCCTACATGGATCCGGTGCCGCCCGACTTCCCGCGCGAATCCTGACGCGGCGAGCGTCGCTGTTCCGCCGGCGCCGGTGTCGCTCGAGACATGCGGTTCAGACCTCGAATTCGAGCGGCGGCCCGGTGTCGACCCTGTCGCGTACCGGCGCGGAGTCGGTATCCAGGTCGGAGAAGCGCAGCGACGTCCCGTCGACGTAGTCGACGATTTGCGTCGGATTCGGGTCGACGTTCAGGATGACGAACGTCGCTCCCGGCGGGGCGAGCACGAAGCGGTCGAGAGAGTGCCAGGTGCCTCGGCCGAAGGAGAAGCCCCGGCCGGGGTCGATGAGAAATGCCCGCACGTCTTCGGGGAGTGGGACGGCATTCCGGTCGTCCGGGTCGGTGGGCGGGGCGACGCATACCACCGACGGGCTGCCGGAGAGCTGAAAAAACGTCTGGGTGACTCCGAAATGGCGTTCCAGGCGGGAGAACGACCGCTCCGCGCTGGGCTGCCAGATGGTGTGGATGGTGGTGGCGCCGTCGCATTCGAATTCCGACGGAGTCATGACCCGGCGGTCGGCCGGCATCGCGGAGGATTCCAGGAGCCGACCGAACGGCGCGAACGACTCCGTGGTCATGGGTTCGATGGTCAGCCGGTGCCGCAAGGTCATGAGGGCAATCCCGAAGGTCTCATTCGCGCCATGGTACGAAAGTTCCCCCGTGCGGGTGAACCGCCTACTCGAGCCGTCCAGTCTCCAGGTTCAGCATCGTGCCGATGGTGCGTGCAACGCTGACGCCGAGCCGGTCCACGATTGCGTCCAGAGGTTCGGGGCGCACGGTGAAATCGACGATCTCCTCGGCGCCTATGACTTCGCGGGCCACGTAACCGCTGCCGCCGAGAGCGTCGACGAGGCCAAGTTCGATGCCCCTGGAGCCGGTCCACATCAGGCCGCTGAAGATGTCGGCATCCGCGGCGAGCCGATCTCCCCGGCCACGTTTCACCACCTCGATGAATTCGTTGTGGACGTCCTCGAGCAGGGACCGGAAATGTGCAACATCCTCGTCCCTGGCCGGCGAGAAGGGATCGAGGATGCCCTTGCGCTCGCCCGCGGTCACCAGGCGCCTCTCCACGCCGAGCTTGTCCATCGCGCCCACGAAGCCGAAGCCGTCCATCAGCACTCCGATGGACCCGACGACGCTGGACTTGCTCGCGTAGATGGAGTCCGCGGAGGCGGCGACGTAGTAGCCTCCGGACACGGCCATGTCTGCGATGACCGCATACACCGGTGTTTCGGGGTACAGCCCGCGCAGGCGCACGATCTCGTCGCTGATGTAGCCGGCTTGCACCGGAGAGCCGCCGGGGCTGTTGATGCGCAGGATCACGCCCGCGGTATCGGCGTCTTCGAATGCGGCCCGGAGCGCGGCGACAACCTGGTCGGCGCTGGCGTCTCCTTCGTCGGCGATCGTTCCGCGGACATCGACCAGGGCGCTGTGGGGTCCGACTCGTTCCGGATGGATCCATTGCGGGTCCATCCACAAGACAGCGACGAACACCGCGAGCGCGAGCCACGCGAACCGAAAGACCAGGTTCCACCGGCGCGTGCGCCGCTGCTCGACGAGCGACATGAACGCGAGGCGTTCCAGCAAATCGCGCTCCCAGCCGGGCGCGTCTCGGGGCGAGGCGGGCTCGGTCGGGGTCCAGGCGGATTTGGTTGGTTCGTCGGGCATCGTGCGCGGGGCAAATCGCTACTTGATGGGTGAGGGCCGGTCGGCGGAGGATGCGTCCGCGCGAGCATCGACTAAAGCACTGATGCGTGCGGTCTTCAAGTGTCGGAACAGGACTCCGGAAGTTTGCCGGGTTCCGGACGGATCCGCCGGGGCTGATCGAGGGCTCGGCGCCGTTGAACGGTCGCCGTTCTCGCGGGTCGAGCCGAACCCGGAATTTCCCGCTGGCAGACGGGCCCACGGACCCGCTCGGGTGGTTTCACGCGGCGCTTGGATCGGATAGCGTGCGCACGGCCGCGGAAGGAGGAAGCGACCGAGGTCGAATCGCGTCCCGCGCGCTCGGCAAGCCGCATATCGAACAGGGCCGCCCATGAAACAGGACACCAAGCTCGTCGCGCTGGGCCGGGCACCCGTGCGTGCCCAGGGACCGGTCAACCTTCCGGTGCATCGGGCGTCGACGATCCTCTCCGAGAATCTCGACGGCTATGTCCACCGGTTCGATGGCGACAATCGTTACGACAACGTCACGTACGGCGCGACCGGGACACAGAACTCGCGCGCACTGGCCGAGACGGTTGCGGCGGTCGAAGGCGGGTATCGCACCGTGGTGACCGGCAGCGGGCTTTCGGCGGTGACGATGGCGGTTTCGGCCGTGGTCGGAGCCGGCGACCATGTGCTCGTTCCCGACTCGGTGTACGGGCCGACCCGGCGATTCTGTACTGAAGTCCTCAGCCGTTACGGAGTCGAATCGAGCTTCTACGACCCCGGGGCGGGGAAGGGCGTGGCGGATGCGATGCGCGCGAATACACGACTCGTCTACACCGAAGCGCCCGGCTCGCTCACGTTCGAGATGCAGGACGTGCCTGCCATCGCGAAGTGTGCCCACGAGCGCGGGGCGTTGGTCGCGATGGACAATACCTGGGCGACTCCAATCTGCTTCCGCCCCCTGGAGCACGGCGTCGACATCTCGATTCAGGCCGGCACGAAGTACCTCGCGGGACATTCGGACCTGGTGATCGGAATGATTACAACGGCGACAGATACGCTGTTCAGGAGGATCGCAGACCAGGTGAATGCGTTCGGCGATGTCGCATCACCCGACGACTGCTTTCTCGCGCTGCGCGGCATGCGCAGCCTCTGCGTGCGGCTCGAGCGTCAATCGGCATCGGCGATGAAGGTCGCGCGCTGGCTCGAATCGCGTCCGGAGGTGAAGCGGGTGCTCTACCCGGCCCTGGAGAGCGATCCCGGCCATGCGTTGTGGAAGCGGGACTTCGCAGGCGCGTCCAGTCTGTTCGGACTCGCGATGCACACCACCGACGAGGCGGCGGTGGCCCGCATGGTGAACGGGCTCGATCTGTTTCGCATCGGCTCATCGTGGGGTGGCTACGAGAGCCTCGTCGCCTACAATCGGATGCCGATTCCGCGCAGCGTCAACCCCTGGACGGAGACACCGTTCCTGCTGCGCATCCACATCGGGCTCGAGAATCCCGACGACCTCGTCGCCGATCTGGCCGCGGGGCTCGATCGGCTCGACGGCCGAGCATGAACGCTGCCGGTACCTGCCGGCGTCGCTGGCCGACTGCCATGTTTCGCCGATCCGGGTCGCCAGCCGCCGATCGGAGATGTTCTGCGGCAGGTTCACAACTCGGTCCGGCGCGGGTGCAAGGACGAATTCAGTCGCCTCGGTGGCGGTCCATTCACCACCGTTCTCGGACCTGCGGACGGCCCGGGCGCGGGCTTGCTACGCGTTCTCCGTGCCGGTACGTCCCCAGAACAGCTTGCGCACCGTCTCGCTGTTCTTCAGTCCCGGGCGTTCGGCGTAAGTGAGGACCGGCACGAGACGGGGCCGGGCGCCGCCGACCCGTGTCACGCGGTGAAGCGTCTGCCGGCCGCCGAAGATGAGCAGGGTGCCCTCGGTGAACGGAAGTTCCAGTACCCGTGCGCGGTCACCGTCCAGCACCGCCGCGACGATGGCTTCTTCCTCGTGGTTTCCTCGGATGCGCGGCACGTACTCGAAGGCACCGCCCGATTCCGGGGCCTGAAGCATCAACGTGACCGAGAACTCCGACTCGTCGAAATGCCATCCGTGCTCGCCGCCGTCCACGAACACGTTGACCGAGCATGCGCCCAGCGGATCGGCGAACCGGTGCAGGCGGGACTTGCCCAGTACCGCGCCGATGAAGCTCTTCAGCGGGTCCCACAGGTACAGTTGTCGCAGCGACGAGTCGTCGCCGATTCGATCGTAGGGCACGGAGCCCACGTACGTCCGTTCCTGCCGTCGCGCCACGTCATCGGGCGCCAAGCGAGTGTCATTGCGAGTGAGGTAGACGTTGTGGGTGCCGTTCCACTCGCAGGCGAGTCGCCGGCATCATCGACGTCATGCAAAATGGTGGTGACGGGAATACGCAGCGACGAGGCCCGGGTCGGGGGAGCCCGTTCGGGGGGGCCGGGCGAGGCGCCGGACGCAAGGTGAGCAACCACATGAAAGCGATCGGAGACGCATTGCGGGACAATTCGGTGGAAGGCTTGCGCGAGTCGCTTCGTGCCTGCCTCGGCCGGCCACACGACCAGGCCTGGGGCATGCCGGCCGACTTCTACACCTCACCGGAATTTCTGGCGTTCGAGGTCGACGAGCTGTTCCGCAAGGAGTGGATGTGCATCGGCCGCGTCGAGGAGGCGGCCGCGCCCGGCGACTACTGGACCGTCGACTTGCTCGGCGAGCCGTTGCTGGTGGTGCGGGCCGAAGACGGTGAGCTTCGGGTGCTCTCCAATGTCTGCCGGCACCGCGGCATGCCGGTCGCGAACGGACGAGGCAACGCGAATCATCTGCAGTGTTCCTATCACGCATGGACCTACGATCTGCAGGGACGGCTGTTGCGAACGCCGTTCATCGAAGGACGAGGGGATTTCGATCGGGCGAGCTGCGCGCTTCCCGAGATTGCGACCGAGGTGTGGCAAGGTTTCCTGTTCGTCAATCTCGACGGGCAGGCTTCGTCTCTCGCGCCCCGGCTCGAAGGTCTCGCCTCCCTGGTGGACAACTACCACATCGAGGAGATGGTGCTCGGCCACTGCGCCACCGAGACCTGGGAGACGAACTGGAAGTGCCTGACCGAGAACTTCATGGAGGGCTATCACCTCTCCACCGTGCACTACGAGACCCTGCATCCGATTACACCGACGCGGCTTTGCGAGCACTTTCCGGCCGGTGAGGGGTACTTCGGCTACTACTCCCGATTTCCGGCCGATCTGCCGCAACGCGGCCGGTACCACCCCGACCTCACGGACGCGGAGCGCGGCACCTCGGTGATGTTCGCAATCATGCCCGGGCTGGTGGCCGGCGTCGCCGGACACAAGGCGAACTTCATCTGCCTGCAACCGCAGTCGGCGGGACGGGTTCGAGGCAAGCGGGGGATCATTTTCGGCGACCCGGACATCGGGGATCGAGAACGCCGAGCGAATGTCGATCTCTTCGAGCGCACGATGTCCGAGGACAAGGCGCAACTGGTGAACCTCCAGCGCGGTCTCAACGCGCGCAGCTTCCGGCCCGGGCCGCTGGGCCCGCTCGACGTCGAAGGCACGGTCTGGGATTTCTACCGATACATGGCACGACGCCTCGGCTGAGTGCCGGCGGGAGCGGCGGCGCTCCCGGTTCAGGACACTCGCGAGAACGCTGGACTATGCGGCAACGAGGGCCTCGGCCAGTCGCCGGTGCTCGTGCCGGAGCGCGTTCAGGTCGACGTTCGCCAGCTCCCCGCCGCGCACTCTCCACTCGCCGGCAATCATCAGGTCGGAGACCCTCGAAGCACCGCACAGGACCAGCGCCGCGAGCGGATCTCCATGCCCGCTGAACCGCAGTTCGTCCAGGTCGAACAGCGCGATGTCGGCGGCGGTACCGGGGCGGAGCTCGCCCAGCTCGGGACGGCCAAGCAGATCGGCGCTCCCGCGCGTGGCCAGCCACAGGACGGACTGGTGGGTGACGGGCGCCGCGCCGTACCGGAGCCGGCCGATGAGCAGCGCCTGACGGACCTCCTGCATCAGGTTGGAGGAATCGTTGGATGCGGAGCCGTCGACGCCCAGTCCCACCCGCGCGCCCGCCGAGAGCAGGTCGTGGACCGGGCAGATGCCCGACGCCAGCACCATGTTGGACGAGGGGCAGTGGCAAACGCCGGTGCCGGCGGCGCCAAGGCGTTCGATTTCCGCCGGCGTGAAATGGATGCCGTGAGCGAGCCACACGTCGTCGGCCAGCCAGTCCACGTCCTCGAGGTAGTCGAGGGGACGCATCCCGAACTTCGCCTCGCAGAAGTCGCTCTCGTCTCGCGTTTCGCCGAGGTGGGTGTGGAGCCTGACCCCATGGGCTCGCGCGATGCGCGCGGTCTCGCGCATCAGCTCCCGGGTCGCGGAGAACGGCGAGCAGGGTGCGAGCGCGATTTGGCACATGGCGTGGGGTGCGGGGTCGTGGTACTGGCCGATCAGGCGTTCCGATTCGCCGAGGATCGTGTCTTCGGGCTCCGTGACGGAGCGCGGCGGCAGACCGCCGTCGTCGGCCGAGAGGCTCATCGAGCCGCGCGTGAGCACCACGCGCACTCCCAGCTCTTCCGCCGCCTCGGCTTGAACGTCGATCGCCCGAGTCAGCGCAGCGGAGAACAGGTAGTGGTGATCGCTGGCGGTGGTGCAGCCGGAGAGCGTCAGCTCGGCCAGCGCGAGGCGGGTGGACACCGCGATTGCCTCCTCGGTGAGGTTCGCCCAGATCGGGTAGAGCGCCTTCAGCCAGTCGAACAGCGACTTGTCGAGCGCCGGGGGACATGCGCGCGTCAGGGTCTGGTAGAAGTGGTGGTGGCCGTTGATCAGTCCGGGGAGCAGCACGAGTCCGGATGCATCGAACACCTCGTCAATCGGTGCCCGGGGCTCCTCGCCCGCCCCGACGAGCTCCACGATGCGGTCGCCCCGCACGACGATACCGCCCGCAGCGTCGAGGTCGTTTGCGGTGAAGACCGCGCAGGGCCGCCTGATCCAGGTGGCTGGTGCATGTTCGGTGATCACTTCATCCACCTCATGTGGTTCTCGACCGGGACGCATGCCACAGATCAATTGAATGATTCTCGACACCAATGCCCTCTCAGCCCGGGCGGAAGGTGTCGCCGCGGTTGAATTCCCCTTGTGATCCGCCGGTCGGCTCGTCGTTCCCTGCGTAGTGCCGGGCGAATACTATTTCGGCATTCGCCAGTCGCGCCACCGCCGCCGTTACGAGCACTGGCTTCGCCGGTATTTGCCAATGGCCGAGATCGCGAGCGTCACGCACGCGACGGCCGACCTCTACGCCGACATTCGTCGGGAGCTGAGGCGGGCGGGCAAGCCGATTCCACCCGGCGATGCGTGGATCGCCGCGCTCGTCCGCCAGCACGACCTCCCGGTGCCGAGCAACGACGCACACTTCGACGTGGTCGAACGCGTCGAACGAATCGCATTCCGAGGCGTGGTCGACCGCGGGCGCCGGCCGGGTGTGGTCCCGTCGTGGGGCCATCCCGGCGGTTCGACGCTACCGAGCCGGCGATCTCGCAATCGGCACTCGGGCCGCGAATTTGCTCGACTGGCCGTTACGGTTCCGTGATGGTGGTGTAGATCTCGAACTTGTCCGCGTCGAAGGCATATGGCTGCACGATTCCTCCGGCTTCCTCCAGCACTGCCTCGACGTCGGGTTCGGCGACGGCGTGTTCCCAGGCACGCGAAAGCAACGGAAACTCCGCCGGTAGATCGATGCCGGCGAGGAGGGCGTTGCGGACCTGCGGCACCAGGAAGCAGTCGGCGAGTGTGATCCCGTTCCCTACTGCATGCCTTCCCGCGCACTGGCGAAGGATCGTCTCCAGCGCGCCGAACTCGCGGCGAATGAAATGCCGGCGCAACGGGTGCTCGGTGGGCGGTGCCTTCACCATGCCCCACTCGCCGATCGCCTGGATGATGAAGGGAATGTTCTGGTAGGGCTGGATGTCGGCGGCGACGATCCACATGATGCGGCGCATCTGGGCGCGGAGCCATGGGTCGTCGGGCTGCATCGAGCGGTGCCCGTGCCGGCCTGTCGACTCCTCGAGATAGTCCACGATCGGACCGGACTGAGTCATCTTGCGTCCATCGGGCAACACGAGCACCGGAATGCGTCCCTCCGGGTTGAAGGCGGTGAGGTCCGTGGTGCCTACCTTCTCCGTCTCCGGGTCGCCTTCGGGCATCGTGAAGACGGGGATGCCGCGGTGGTCGGTTTCGAAGCCGGTGCTGACCAACTCGACCAACGAAGCCGGGATACCGCGGCAGCGCAGGTAGAGCGTCACCCGCATCGAGGCGCTGCTCGCCGGATGGAAGAACAGTCGCATCGGGCCTTCTCGGGGTGGGGCTTCGTTCGTCATGTTGCGTCTCGTTTTCCGGAATCATCGGGTTTCCGACTCTCGTCGAATCGTACCTTGCGGCCTTCGCGCAAGAAGGCCGAAACGATGGCCAGGAGCATGCCGGCGGGCGTCTGCGTCGGCGGTGGCCCCGAGAGCTCAGCCGAGAGGCGGATCCGCCTCGCTCTTCGCCCAGTCGGGCTCGAAGCCGAGGATGATGCAGTCGGCGTCCAATCGGGGGTTGAACAGCAGGTTGTGCCAGAACGTGGCTTCACGCAGGGGATTGTTCCGGGAGAGGCGCCGCACGTTGCAGTGCAGCTCGAAACGCTGGCTGAACTGCTCGAACCCGAGTCGGCATTCCCGGTGGCTCAGCAGCGTCGCCGCGGTCCCGGAATCGCGAGAAAAGCTCGCCGTAGGGATGTCGGAGAACTCGCTTGCAGTCTGGTAGTACCGCTCGGCGAAGAACTTGAGCGCACTCTCACGTCTTTCGGCCGGATCGTGGGTGCGCCGTGCCATGTGGCGAAGCTCCATCGTCACGGAGTGTTCGGGGCGCTTGCACAGAACGGTGATGATTCGGGTATGGGAGGCGCTCGCGTCGGCCGCGGACACGAGCGGTGCCATGCCCGCCGATGGACGTCCGCCGCGGCTGCGCATCGCAATCTGGCGGATCCGACACTGCCAGCGCAGGAAGCTGTTCCGCAATTGCTCGTTGGCGCTGTCGAGGCGCAAGACGTTCGAGTCGGCCTGCATGGGGTCCTGCGGTCGTTGTCGTCCGGCTATCGTGAGCCCCGCGGCGGCGCGTGCGTACCTGCGATCATGCGGCGGCGCTGGGCCTTTGTCGGGGCTCGCCCGGATCGCTGAACGGCCGGTCGTGCCGGAGGCTCGGGATCCGCCCGCGTGCGGCCGCGACGGTCTCGACGTCCACGGTAGTGACGGCATACCCCACACCGTCGCCACCATCGGCGAGCACCTCCCCCCACGGTGCCACGACGAGTGAGTGGCCGTACGCCGCTCCGCCTCCGGGCACCGCTCCCACCGCGCACGGGGCCACCACCACCGCGCCGTTCTCGATGGCTCTGGCCCGGTTCAGCACGTGCCAGTGCGCCTCGCCCGTCACCTTGGTGAAGGCGGCAGGCACTGCGAGGATCTCGGCGCCGGCCTGCGCGAGGGTGCGATAGAGCTGGGGAAAGCGCAGGTCGTAGCAGATGGTCATGCCGAGCCGGCCCCAGGGCGTGTCTGCCACCACAGCATGTCCCCCGGGAGCGACCACCGCGGACTCGCGGTACTGCTGCGTGGGGGACAGGTCCACGTCAAACAGGAATATCTTGTCGTACCAGGCTCGGATCTTGCCCTGGTCGTCGACGAGGTAGCCGCGGTTGACAAGCCGGTCACCGGGACCGTCGACGGCGATGGAGCCGATCAGTATCCACACCCGGGATTCACGCGCGAAGCCGCGCAGGGCGTCGAGCACCGGATGCTGCGTCTCCACAGCGGACGGCGGGACCAGCAGGCCCCCTTCGCTCTTCAGTCCGCCGCAGTACTCCGGGAGACACACCAGCTCCGCCCCGGCCGCGACTGCGCCACCGGCGATTCGGCGCGCCTCCTTGATGGCCTCGTCGAAGGTCGCGAGCGGCCTCGACTGCACACAACCGATTCGGACCTCGCGTGCCATTGTGGTTCCTCTCGTTGTCCTTCAAGCCCGGTCAATGGAACCATCCGGACGCCGTGGCGCTGTTTTGCCCGGCGTCATCGTTTCCCTAGCGATCGCGTCATTCACGATGAGGCAGTGCAGCGTGGATATCCCCACGTCTTGGGGAAAATCCCGGACCGGCACGATTCCTACGCAGCGTCTCGTTTCAGAACTTCTTGTACGCTTCGCGCAACTGCACCATGGGGTGACGCTCCGACATCTGGAACTTGATCAGCAGCTCGCGGGCGATCATGTCGCGGTCCTGCTGGTTGTCGGGGAGCTCGATGTCGTCGGGTACCCGCACCCAGCCGTTGATGTTGCGGTCGAAGACCGCGGCGTGGCCCTCCTCGTAGCCCATGTGAACGTCCTCGAGCCAGTTGAGGTCGTCCCAGCCCATGAGCTCGATGTACTTCGCGAGGAACGGGGTGAGGCGGTCGTAGTCGGGAAGGAGATTGACGTCGTAGCGATAGCCGATGTGCTGGCCGATTTCCTTCTCGCGTTCCGAATCGAGCCCGTCGCCCGAGATGAACTGATCGACGCTCTTGATCTCGGAGCCCTTGTAGCTGCTGCCTGCCATGGATTTCTCCCGAATCTCTGACCTTACTTTCGGTCTTCGCCGCCCCCAATGCTCACTCAGGCCTCGAACTCACCCGCCGGCCAGCGAACGAAGTTTCGGCGTGTCGCATATAGGTCTGTTTAGTGTCCGATGCCAAATCAGTTGCATCGACTTCCTGCCTGTACGTTTCAAGGGCGTCCTGCACCTGCCTCAAACAAACAGAATTGAGTGATCCTCGACATTCGTTCCTCCCCGTGTCGTAGCAGCAAGCGTAGGTCGGATTGGTGCAAGGAATCTGCCCTACAGGTGGTGGTAGTCCTCGATGCCGACGGTGTAGTTGGTGCCCGCGAGCGGCACGCCGGCCATCGCCGATGCCTCCATCGTCAACGCGGCGAGGTCCTCCGGTTCCAGGCTGTGGACGTCGGTCTTTCCGCACGCGCGCGCCATCATCTGGGCTTCGATGGTCAGGGTGTGCAGGAAGTTGTAGACCCGCTCCGCCGCGTCGTCGGGGTCGAGCCGCTTGCGCAGGATCGGGTCCTGGGTCGCGACTCCGACCGGGCACCGGCCGGTGTGGCAGTGGTAGCAGTACCCGGCCTCGACACCCATCTCCGCCTCGTAGTCCGACTCCGGAATGTCCTTGTTGCAGTTGAGCGCCATCAGCACCGAGTGCCCGATGGCGATGGCGTCCGCACCGAGGGCCAGCGCCTTGGCCACATCGCCGCCGTTTCGGATGCCGCCGGCGTAGATGAGGGTGATGTCGCCCCGTTTGCCGAGGTCGTCGATGGCTCTGCGCGCCTGGCGGATGGCCGCCATGCCGGGCACGCCGGTCTCCTCGGTCGCGAGATGGGGTCCGGCGCCGGTGCCGCCCTCCATGCCGTCTATATATATGGAGTCGGGGTCGCACTTCACCGCCATGCGGACGTCGTCGTAGACGCGCGCGGCGCCGAGCTTGAGCTGAATCGGGATCTGCCAGTCCGTCGCCTCGCGGATCTCCAGAATTTTCAACGCGAGGTCGTCGGGGCCGAGCCAGTCGGGGTGGCGTGCCGGGGAGCGCTGGTCGATGCCGGCGGGGAGGCTCCGCATCTCCGCCACTTGGTCTGTGACCTTCTGGCCCATCAGATGGCCGCCGAGCCCCACCTTGCACCCCTGGCCGATGAAGAACTCGCACGCATCCGCGAGCATCAGGTGGTGGGGATTGAAGCCGTAGCGCGACTGGATGCACTGGTAGAGCCACTTGGTCGAGTAGCGCCGTTCGTCGGGAATCATGCCCCCTTCGCCCGAGCAGGTCGCGGAGCCGGCCATCGTCGCGCCGCGGGCGAGCGCGGTCTTCGCCTCGTAGGACAGTGCGCCGAAGCTCATGCCGGTGACGTAGACGGGGATGTCGAGCTCCATGGGTACCTTGGCGCGGGGTCCGATGACCGTCTTCGTGTCGCACTTCTCGCGGTAGCCCTCGATCACGAATCGTGTGAGGGTGCCGGGGAGGAAAGTCAGATCGTCCCAGTGCGGAATTTTCTTGAACATCGAGAAGCCGCGCATCCGGTAGCGACCGAGCTCGGACTTGATGTGGATGTCGTCGATGACCTCCGGAGTGAAGATTCGGCTCTGCCCGAGGACGCTGGTGTTGCGTCCGCGCTTGGTCTTCAGCCCCGGCTCGGGCTGCGGTGCGGTTTCGCTCGTCGCCATCTGCGTTTCTCCGTTACCCCTGTCCGGGCATCCCGGCAGGAGGGATTCATGCCTCTAGAGAATCAGTTTCTTCTCGGTCGGCTCGAGGTTGTCGTAGTTCCAGAGCTGCTTGCCGGCCACGATCTTGGTGAAGTGATCAACGCCCTGCGTCGGGAGCAGCTCGTACTGCCCGAGCTTGCGGGTGAGCCAGGCCTTGTCGAGGTCGGTGAGCTCGGCCGGTACTGCGTCGACGCCGAGATCGCGAATTTCGCCCCCGATGTAGATCGTCCCGTCGTACATGGAATCGCCGAGGTTCTTCCCCGCGTTGCCGCACACCACCATGCGCCCGCGCTGCATCATGAAGCCGGAGAACGCGCCGGTATCGCCACCGACGATGATGGTGCCACCCTTCATGTCGATGCCGGTTCGCGACCCCACCGAGCCGCGGCACACGAGGTCGCCGCCGCGGATCGCGGCGCCGAACGTGGACCCCGCGTTCTTGTCGATGACGACGGTGCCCGCCATCATGTTCTCTCCGCACGACCAGCCGACGCGGCCGTGGATGCGCACGTTCGGGCCATCGATGAGGCCGATGGCGAAGTAGCCGAGCGAGCCCTCGAAGATGAGGTTCAGCCGGCTGAGGATGCCGACGCCGAGGGAGTGCTTGCCGCGGGGATTCCGCACCACGATGGTTCCGTACCCCTGGTTCATCAGGGCCCGCATCTTCGAGTTGACCTCCGTCGAGGTCAGCGCGTCGGCGTCGATTTCGGTGCGCTTGTTGTAGTCGACATCCGGAGCCCATGGGTAGAGAAAGCGATCTTCCTCCTCGGGGCGGAAGAAGACCTGTTGCGTCCGGCCCGCGAGCTGCTCGGTGTGCATCCCCATTTCATAGGAGCGGTCGTCCTGGGAACTCATGCCTGCCATACCCGGGTCTCCTCGTCGTAGGGGTCGTAGGTATCGATCTCCTGGGGAAGGATGGCGCGTATCGCGACCTCCTCGGAGGCCAGCGCGATGAGGTCGTCGCTCTCGTAGAGCACCAGCGGCTTGGCCGCCATGGTGTCCTTCGCCATTCCGAGGTGGTCGCGGGTGGCGACCAGGTAGGTGAAGACGCCGTCGATCTCGGTCACGGAGCGTTCCAGGGACTCGCCGAGCGTCACGCCGTTCGCGAGGTTGTGCGCGGTGTACACCGCGAGCAGCTCGGAGTCGCAGTCCGACATGAACCGGTGTCCCTTGCGCTCCATTTCGCGCCGCATCAGCCAGTAGTTCGTGATCTGGCCGTTGTGAACTACCGCCACGTCGTTGTACGGAAACGCCCAGTACGGATGTGCGGAGCGGATGTCGACGTCGGACTCGGTCGCCATGCGCGTGTGGCCGATGCCGTGAGTCCCGCGGAATCCGCCGAGGTCGTACTGCTCGGAGACGACGGTGGCATCGCCCAGATCCTTGACGAGCTCGAGCGCACTGCCGAGGGAGAGGATTTCTGCGCCCTCCACGTCCTCGATGTAGCGTGCGAGATGCTCCATGTCCCCGTCGTAGCGGACGATGTAGCGCATGGCGTACTCGGTGGACGCGTCACGGTCCTTGACGGCGACGCCCAGCTCCGCGAGCCGGCGATCGACCTCTTCCAGGCGGCCGCGGATCTTGGCGTGGATGTCGAAGCCGGAGGCCATGTCCTCCTGCTCCGCCACCTTGAACCGCATCACGTAGTCGCCTTCGGCCGGTGTGCCGTAGATCGCGAATCCGGTCGAGTCCGGTCCGCGATGCCGCAACGCCTGCAGCATCGACGTCATCTCGGCGCCGATACCGCTCACGCCGCCCCTGTGAATGACTCCAGCAATTCCGCACATGTTGGCTATTCCATCGTGTGGTTGGAAATACCGCGCAAGATCAAGCGTCCCCGCGGCGGCCCCGGTCCCCCGCGCGCCGGTCCGGACCCGCGCGACGACGGCTCCGGTCAAGGCAGACAGTCGAGGTAGGTGTCCATGTCCCACTCGGTGGTGGTGTGTAGGAACCGCTCCCACTCGTCGCGCTTGTACTCGTCGAACAGGCGGTACATCTCTCCCGGCATCGCCGACCTGATCACGTCGTCGTTCTTCAGCGCCTCGAGAGCGTCGCCGAGGGTCATCGGCAGCCGCTTGACCTGCTTGCCCGCCTCCATCGCCTGGTAGATGTTGCGATCCTCCGGCGGACCGGGGTCGATGTCGTTCCGGATGCCGTCTTCGGCCGCCTTGACGATCGCGCCGGCCATCAGGTGCGGATTGACCATGGAGTCCACGGCACGGTATTCGAAGCGCCCCGGTGCGGAGATGCGAAGGCCCGTGGTGCGATTCTGGTACCCCCAGTCCGCAAACACGGGCGCCCAGAATCCCGTGTCCCACAATCGCCGGTACGAGTTGACGGTGGAGCAGCCGATTGCGGTCAACGCACCGAGATGGGTGACGATGCCCCCGACCACTTGCAGGCCGATCTTGCCCGGCATCTGTGGATCGTCCGTGTCGGGCATGAAGGTGTTCTCGCCGCCCGACAGGTAGGTGAAGTTGTGTTCCATGCCCGGAAGTGCTTCGGCGTCGTTTCCAAGGGTCTTGACCGAATCCGATCCGCCCCGCCAGAAGCTGATGTTGTGGTGGCATCCCGATGCCGACACGCCCATGAAGGGCTTGGACATGAAGCACGCGATGAGGTTGTACTCGCGCGCGACCTGGGCGCAGATCTGACGGTATGTGGTGAGTCGGTCCGCGGTGCGCAGCGGGTCGTCGAACGTGAAGTTGAGCTCGAGCTGGCCTGGCGCGTCCTCATGGTCGCCCTGGATCATGTCGAGACCCATCGCCCGCGAATACTCGATGGCCCGCAGGTAGACCGGACGCAGGCTCTCGAACTGGTCGATGTGGTAGCAGTACGGATTGGAGAATCCGCCGTCGGGCTTGCCGTCTGCGCCACGCTTGAGCCACATCATTTCGGGTTCGGTGCCGTGCCGCAGGTGCAGCCCGCCATGCTCGGCCTTGAACTGTTCGTGGATTCGGCGCAGGTTGCCGCGGCAGTCGGAGGTCAGGAAGGCACCGGGATCCTGCCGCTCCTCGCGGTTGCGGAACAGCGTGCACCACAGCCGTGCCACGCGCTTGTCCCAGGGGAGCTGGCAGAAGGTCTCGGGCTCCGGGATGCCGACGAGTTCCTTGTCCTGCGGGCCGTAGCCGAGGTACTCGCCGTGTCGGTTGAGGAACAGATTGACCGTCGCGCCGTAGACGAGCTGGAAACCTCTCTCCGCGATGCTCTCCCAGTGGTCGGCGGGAATGCCCTTGCCGCAAATCCGGCCGGTGATCGAGACGAACTGCAGGTACAGGTACTCGATTCCGAGCTGGTCGATCTTCGTTCTGACCTGTTTCACCAAATCGGCCCGTCCGGGCGCTTCCACGAAGCCTTCGATGTCCATCGCCATTCTTCCGGTCTCCTAGGGTCTGGTTGTTCGTCGCTGTCTGTCGCCGCGTCGGCGCTCCGCGCGGAACGCACGGCCGGTTCGGCGACTCCGCACCGCATCTCCATCCGAGCCATCGCGGAGCATCATCGCCCTTCGGCCCCTTCCAGCGTCGCCGTATACGTCGGTGGAAATCATGACCAGTTCAAAACCAAAACTCAACCAATATTTGCAGATTGGTATCCATGATGTCCAATGACTGGTACGCTGGCAACCACTTCATGGCGATCTTTGCGTGCACGGTCCATTTCGAACCTGCATGCTGTCGCGGAATCTTCGTTGGCGAGGGTCGGCGGTGACGGTGAGGAGAGCACGCGTGGGTCGACCGAGTCAGTCCGCGGAGCCATTCGGCGTGGAACGTGCTCGCGGTGCGGGATGGAATTCGCCGACAAGCCGACCCGGGTCGCGCAGGTACTGGTGCCTCGAATCCTGTCGACGAGAACGAGAAACGCTTGTCCTGGTCCGGATGTCGGCGATGCACGCGCATCGTCGAGCGTGAAACGGTCACCGCACCGGCTGGGTAGATAGAGCAAGTGGTCACCGACCATCGACTGCGGCTTCAGGACCTTCCCTACAAGGTGGGGGCGGGGGACATCGCCATTCACGTGCGCCGCCAGATCATGGGCGGCGATCTCCTGCACGGAGAAAGACTTCCACCGGAACGCGCGTTTGCGGACCAGTTCGGTGTCTCGCGCGGTACGGTGCGTGATGCGTTGCGACGGCTCGAAGAAGGCGGGTTCGTCGAAAAGCGGCCTGGCAGCGGTACGTATGTCACCTACTCCGATACCGAGACGGTGTCCATCGCGCAGTCGACGAGTCCGCTGGAGCTAATCGACACTCGCTATGCGCTCGAGCCCCAAATCGTGCGTTTCGCGGTTCTCAATGCCACCGAGCAGGCGCTCGTGAAGGCAGAGAATGCGCTCTCGGTCATGGAACGAAGCGAATACGATCCCGATTCCTTTTCATCCAGTGACGAAGCGTTCCATCTTGCGCTCGCAGAGTGTACGCGCAACGCGATGCTGGTATGGATCACGAAGCGCGTGAGCGAAGTCCGGAACAACACCGAATGGGCGCGGATGCGTCAGCTTACGCTGTCTGCCGACATGATCCGGCGATACAACGTGCAGCACCGGGAGATATTCGAGGCGGTGCGCAGACGCGACGCCGAACGGGGGGCCAAGGCGATGCGAACGCATCTGGACCTTGCGCGGCGTTCGCTGATCAACGCCGCCTCTACCTGATCCGACCGCGTCACCGGTGTGCCGAGTGCCGTGGTCGCGCGAGTTCTGCAGCAGATCGGTCACCCGCACTTCGCGCTAGCCGGTTCCGCTCCAGCGGACCGGGGGAGACCCTGACGAACACTCGTGTCGTCGGTTCCAGGCCGAGTCCGGCCGGACTCGGCCTGGGTGCGGTGTGAGGCTCCTCCCTATCCCGATTGCAGACTTCACGTGCGGCTCTCGCTGCCAACCGGTACTCCAGTCGCCGCGGCACTGGCAGGATGAACATTGATCGTCGCCCCCCGACGGCGACTACGGGTTCTTGGGATCCTCTTCGGCGATGAGCCGTTTGAGTGAGTCCCGGCCTCCGTATTTCCTGATTTGCTCTTCGTAGTCCCGGTTCTCACGCTTCGCCTGGATGACATGCCATACAATCCAGAGCGCCACGCCGACAATTACCAGCAAGCCTTCCGTGCCCACCATCGGATAGATGGGGCCGATATCCGCGATGTTGCCCCCCCAGCTTTCTACTGTTGCCATAGCCTTTTCCTCCGTGGTGGTCTACTCAGATCTTTCCCGCCGCGTCGTTCTCGGCGTCGATGATTGCCTGCTCTTCGGCCGCGAGGTCGCGGACCGCCGCGGTGTCGAGACCCATCAGTTCGACCTGGTGCGGAATGCGCAACAGCCCGAAACCGTTCAGGATCTTCGCCATGATCCAGCCCGGCAGGAAGCCCAGCAGACCGAACATGATGAGCGCTCCGCCGAACTGCCCGAGGGGATTGATCGCCGCGTAGCCTTCGGTGGGAGAGGATGGGTAGCCCCACAGCACGAATCCCGCGACCACGACACCGAAGAAACCCGCGTAGCCGTGGACCGCGACCGCTCCCACCGCGTCGTCAACCTTGAACGTGCGCTCGACGAAGTAGTGGACCTTGTACATGAAAACCACGCCGACCGCCGCGATAATCATCGCCTGGATCGGGTGGTAAAGGTCGTTGCCGGCCGACGCTGCGATGATTCCGGCGAGTCCCGACGAGTACGTCCAGAACGCGTCGCCCTTCGATACGATGTATCCCATCAGCAATCCGCCCGCGAGAGACATCAGAAAGTTGAACGTGATCGCGGAGAGCGTCGTCGGTCCGAAGTAGATGTTCGTCGCAGAGTAGAAAACCCCGTCTCCGGCCTGAATGTCCCACATGGGTACATTGCAGGCGACGTAGAAGCCCCAGAATCCGGTGTAGATGAGGAAGAGGCCAATTGTGACCAGCCACGGATTGCGCGGGTTGATGTTGCGCGGCGTTCCGTCCGGTGCGAACTTGCCGATACGCGGACCCAGCACCACCAGAACCCCCAGCGCGAATCCGCCCGCGATTGCATGGATCACCCCACTGGCATAGGCGTCATGGTAGCCGAGGAGCTTCACCATCCAACCATCCGCATGCCACCCCCATGCGGCGTCGATGATCCAGAATACCGAACCGATTCCGACCGCGAGAATCCAGAATCCGGACGACTTGATTCGCTCGATGACCGAACCCGACACGATCGAGGCGGCGGTCCAGGAGAACAGCAGGAACGCGGCCCAGAACACACCGTTGATCCGCGCCCAGCCGTTTTCGAGATCGTCCGCGCCGCCCATGTGGGCACCCATCACGCCACTCCACGCAACGGCGTGCGGCGCCTCGACCAGACCACCGATGATTCCCGGGCCATTGGGGAAGGCGAAATATATCCACCATCCGAAGAAGAAGAACGTGATGGTCACAAGCGGAATGAGCATGGTGTTCTTCATCAGCGTGTGCATGTGGTTCTTGTGACGCGATGCGCCGACCTCGTACATGCAGAACCCCACGTGGATGAAGAACATGAGCACCACAGTGAGCCAGTAATAGAATTCCGTGAATATCACTCCCAAAGCAGTCAGTTCGTTGTCCACCGCTCGATTCCTCCCTTGGTCGCGTCCGACGCGAAATGTGCCTGGCGCTCATGCAAGCATGACGGGTGCCCCGGCACGCCCTGACCCGTACATTGAGACCAGTATCCAAAGGTGTGTCAATCCCGTTGACGGCGGCAGGGATCCGGTTTTGGATCGAATGTGGTCCATTGGCTTGACGGGCCGTCGCATATCGCATGCAATTCCGGTCCATACGGCGGGCGTGAGCTAGGCTCGCAAGCGCATCGGACGGGTACAGGAACATTGGCGACGTGATTCTCGACCCGGGCATTGCACCCAATCCGTTCAAGCGGGGATCGGTACTGGTCCCGGGGCTTCCGGTTCTGCCGCCGAACGTTGAGCGGTATCCCGTTCCGGGTGGCGGTTCGCGCACCATCACCCTGGATGCAGGGGACGAGTTGACCGTCATCGATCGCGAGGGGCGGCAACCGTGCGAACTGGTGGTATTCGACGGCATCGGCCGATCCGATCCGGCGATCATCGGCGCGAGCGGGATGGGAACTCCTCTCGGTACGCTGCAAGTCCTCGACTCCCAGGATCCGACTGCACGGCGCGTTCGTGTCGCACTAGCGGCGCGCGACTGCGATTTCGGCCGTGCTGACGCAGTGCGATTGTTCGGCGCCGAATCGCGGGCCGGGGAATCGACGTCCTTCATCGCCACCGCCCCCGCCACGCTCGTGGCGAGCGCGCCGGGTGGCCCGATGCCGGTCCACGAACAGTGTCCGCCCACCGAGATTGTGCTCTACGTTCGCCGGGAGCGCCGTACCAACGCGAAGCCGGAGGGCGGTCCACCCCCGCCACTCGCAGAGACGCTGCTCGACCTCAATGTCCAGCCGGGTCACGCCTGTGGCTACGAAGTCAAATCGGGTCAGCTCATCCAAATCGTCGACGTGAGGGGTCGCGAGTGCACCGATTTTCAGGCGTTCAGCTTGCGGGCTCTCGATCAGGGACTGGAGCGCGAAATCGATCCGACCACGACTCGAACCCTGATGGGCTCGTTGTACCCTGGTCCGGGCTTGTACTCGAAGTACTACTCCATCGATCACGAACCGTTGCTCGAACTCGTCCAGGACACCTGTGGACGCCACGATTCGTTCGGCCTCGCCTGTACCGCGCGCTACTACGAAGATATGGGTTACCCCGGGCATTCGAACTGTTCGGACAACATCAACACCGAGGGTGAGCGATTCGGAATTCGGGCGCGCGGCGGATGGCCGGCCATCAATTTCTTCTTCAACACCATGCTCGATGACACCAATGCCATCGGCATGGACGACCCCTGGTCGCGCCCGGGTGATTTCGTGCTCATGCGCGCACTCACCGATCTCGTCTGCTTCTCCACCGCCTGTCCGTGCGACATCGACCCCGCGAACGGATGGAACCCGACCGATATCCAGGTGCGCATATATGACCGGAACGAGGACTTCAAGTCAGGCGTGGGTTTCAGGATGACCACAGATGCCGATCTCCAGATGACGAAGAACACCGGATTCCACGATTGCTTCGCCGCACACACGAGAAATTTCGTCGAGTACAATGGTTACTGGCTCGCGCAGGATTTCCCGGCCCACGGAGTGGTCGACGAATACTGGGCATGTCGTGAGCGGGCGGCGGTCATGGACCTGTCGCCACTTCGCAAGTACGAGGTGCTCGGCCCGGATGCCGAGGAATTGATGCAGCTCTGCGTCACTCGAGACATGCGGAGGCTCTCGGTAGGTCAGGTCGTGTATACGGCGATGTGCTACGAGCATGGCGGAATGATCGACGACGGCACGGTCTTCCGGCTGGGAGACAACAACTTTCGGTGGATCGGCGGCAACGACCTATCCGGACTCTGGCTGCGTGAGCAGGCGGAGAAGCGTGGGCTCGACGCGTGGGTCAAGACTTCGACCGAACAGCTCGCGAACATTGCATTGCAAGGTCCGAAGAGTCGGGAGATTCTGGAGCGCGTCCTGTGGACGGGTCCCACCTGGCAGACCATCGGCGAACTCGACTGGTTCCGGTTCTCGGTTGCGCGACTTCACGACTTTCACGGCATCGCGCTGGTCGTGTCCCGGACCGGGTATACAGGGGAGCTCGGATTTGAGCTCTTCTGCCACCCCCAAGACGCGCAGATCCTCTTCGAAGCTGTCATGCAGGCAGGGGAGTCGTACGAAATCAGCCCGTTCGGGCTGGGGGCGCTCGACATGGTCCGTATCGAGGCAGGGCTCGTGTTTGCCGGTTGCGAGTTCACCGACCAGATCGATCCGTTCGAATCAGGGATCGGGTTTACGGTGCCGCTCAAGTCGAAAACCGATGACTTTATCGGTCGCGAAGCGCTCGAACGACGCAAGGCGCACCCGGTGCGAAAGCTTGTCGGACTCGATCTCGAGGGCAAGCTCGTGCCATCCACAGGTGATTGTGTGCGGATCGGACGCGCACAGGTGGGAGAAATCACGTCCGCGGTTCGTTCACCGATTCTCGGAAAGGTTATTGCGCTGTGTCGAATGGATGTCACCCATGCGACGCTCGGAACCGAAGTAGAGGTCGGTCAGCTCGATGGTCACCAGAAGCGGATCCCGGCCCGAGTCGTCACCTATCCGCACTTCGACCCCGAAAAGCGGCGGGTCCGCGGAGACTATCAATGACGCGAGTGAGGCCGGCCTCCGCCTCGAGCATTCAACCACTGGTTCCACTCATGTACGCTCAAGCAACAGTCACGAAGATTCAAGCCGGGATCGTTATCCAGCAAGTCGCGTCCAGATCCGTGTCGGAACCGATCGGCGGTGCTGCGGATCATTTCCCCGGGACCTGAAGTTGCCTCAACTGTTGCCGCGAGCGGCTGTCTTGTCTCTGAACGCTGCTTGATCGGAGGAAAGCGCGATGGAATCCGAGGACACTGACGATAAATTGTGTGAACCGGAAAAGACAGTTGACCCTGACCTTGATTCCAGCTAATGTTTAGGATAGATGAAATCAATAGTAATCAAGGAGCTATGGGAACAACAGAGAAATTGTCGTAAGTTTCGGCGAGATACTCTTCTGAGGAGCGGACCAATTCTGGACAGGGCAACACGGCGCGGACCGAGAAAACTTGGTCATCGATTGCTGATTATCGGCGGGATTGTCGGCTCAGCGCTCGTTGTGGGGACGGGCGGCGCAGTTCTGGATGTTTCTTCCGGTCAACCGGCTCGGGCGGTCGAGACGACAGTTGTCGATCTCGAGTTGCCGGACACAACCATGGTGCCAGACCGTTTTGGCGGTCGTTCTCGGCAGCCTGCGTTCAGTGGGAACGAAGCTGTCGCCCCGAAGGTGTCGGTGGGTCGACCGAATGTCTCGCGCGTACACACCGAAATCCATAGCGATGAATCGGTAGCCGGGTCGCCACCGTTGGTGGTCGCAAAGTCACCGGTGCTCGCGAGTGAAGCCGTTGCCGCCACCAGCATCGATTCGGCAACAACGGCACCTGCAAGTCCTCCGGTCGAATCGAAACCTGCCACGGTGACAGGCGGCGAAGATCGCACGGCCGGTGTTCCCGCCCATCGAGTGACGGTCAACTCCGGGGACTCACTCTATCTGATATTCAAACGGCTCGGTCTTCCACAGCGCGATCTGGCTTTGATGACCGGTTCGAAACCGCTCGCGAAGAAACTCGCCCGGCTTGCGCCGAGACAAGAGTTCGAGTTCTACGTCGACACGCAATCTCGTCTGACACGACTGGTTCACCGACTCGACCGGGTCCGATCCCTGCATGTGTTGCGTGACGGCGAATCGTTCACGTTCGAGGAGGTGATAGAGCCGCCGGAAGTCTCGTTGGCAACCGCAACGGGGGTCATCGACAGGTCTTTGTTTGAGGCCGGGCAACGTGCGGGACTTTCCGACAACCTCATCATGCAGATGGCCGAAATATTCGGCTGGGATGTTGATTTCGCGCTCGATATTCGGGCTGGCGACCGGTTCGCCTTGGTATTCGAGGAGCAACACAAGGACGGGGACAAGATAGGTGAAGGTCCGATCGTTGCAGCCGAATTCACCAACCGAGGCCGCAGAATCCGCGCCGTTCGCTACGTCGATCCTTCGGGTCGGACCGACTACTACTCACCCGATGGGCGTAGCATGCGCAAAGCATTCCTGCGTACGCCGGTCAACTTCACCCGAATCAGCTCGCGTTTCAGTTTTAGCCGTCGCCATCCGATTCTCCACAAGATGCGAGCGCATCGTGGAGTCGACTACGCGGCCCCGAGAGGCACCGCAGTGAAGGCTTCCGGCGAAGGGCGAGTCATCTTCGCGGGACGCAACGGCGGATACGGACGGACTGTCATCCTCAAGCACGGCTCAGCCTACACTACGCTCTACTCACATCTTTCTCGGTTCTCCAAGGGCATTCGCAAGGGGAAGCGGGTCGAACAAGGTCAGATCATCGGATACGTCGGGAGTACCGGGCTCGCCACAGGTCCTCATCTCCACTACGAATTTCGTGTGCACGGTGTCCATCGTGATCCGCTCAAGGTCAAACTTCCGCAGGCTGCGCCGCTTGCCCGGAAGCATATGGACGACTTTCGAGGCAAAGCCACCCCGTTGCTCGCGAAGCTCGAAATGGTCGCCCGAACGTCCATCGCGACCGCCGAATGACGCGGACATTCCCGTAATTTCCATCTCGTCGGACGCACAACCCCCGTCATTGTTCGTTCCGGCCGTGTGAACCGTGCTGGTCTGGACGTTCGGAGGAAGTCAACGCGTCGACATGCGCGGAAATCCGCCGTTTTGGCGCACGGAACACGCAGCAGACCGGTCAACTCCACGGCTCGAACGTACAGTTGCCAACACCTGCCGGCGCCGTGTCGCGAGCGATGATCAAGCGCCACCGGTGGCCGGCCTCGGAGAGACGACCGGACAGCGGCACCGTAGCGCGGACCAACGGCACGGTGCGTCAAAAAGGTTTTCTTGTTCAATAGGTTGACGCATGTTCAACCATGTCCCTGGGGTCCGGTTGGCGTGGGGTCGGCGGCGCTTGATCGAGGGACCGGCGTGTGTATAATACGCCGCCTCCTGTGGGGGAGTCGTTCCACCCTCGCACGCTTTTTAACAGCTTCGGTCAGGTAATCTGTGTGGGCGTTTGCGCTGGTGCTGAGCTCCAAATGGAGATCATACGGCGTGATGCGCTCGCATTCAGCGAGTCATTCCGTCGAGTCAAGACTTGATCGTCCTTCCGGGGACGGTCGCAATTCTCAAACTGAAGAGTTTGATCCTGGCTCAGATTGAACGCTGGCGGCATGCTTAACACATGCAAGTCGAACGGCAGCGCGGGGAGCTTGCTCCCTGGCGGCGAGTGGCGGACGGGTGAGTAACACGTGGGAATCTGCCTGGTAGTGGGGGACAACCCGAGGAAACTCGGGCTAATACCGCATACGCCCTACGGGGGAAAGCGGGGGACCTTCGGGCCTCGCGCTATCAGATGAGCCCGCGGCCGATTAGCTTGTTGGTGGGGTAACGGCTCACCAAGGCGACGATCGGTAGCTGGTCTGAGAGGATGATCAGCCACACTGGGACTGAGACACGGCCCAGACTCCTACGGGAGGCAGCAGTGGGGAATATTGGACAATGGGCGAAAGCCTGATCCAGCAATG